>WFPM01000018.1 GCA_015487635.1 Rhodothermus sp. | reverse complement strand
TGAACCGATTCCAAGTGTCGTTGCGTGGCTTTAACTCCGTTTTCGTCGCCAAGACCTATGCGCTGGTCGACTACCGTCAGGCGACCATGCCCAGTCTGGCACTCAATGCGTTCTCGTCGATGCCTATCGCACCGATTGACTTGGCTCGGATCGAGGTGGTCCGAGGACCCAACTCGGCACTCTATGGGGCAGGTGTGGAGCAAGGCGTCATTCACTTTATCACGAAGGATCCGCTCACCTATCCGGGCACCTCGGTGATGCTCGGCGGCGGCGAGCGCTCGATCATCCAGGGTGCGCTCCGGCACGCGGGCGTCATCAATGACCGGTTGGGCTACAAGATCGTGGGCTACTACAGCCAGGGCGAGGACTGGAAACTAGACCCGAACGACCCGCACGATCGCGAACTGCTCAATGCTGTTCATCCGCGCTGGGGAGGACGGGAATATGACACCTGGCAGGGCTACATCTACAGTACGCTTCAGTACCGGCTGGGACCACAAGCCACCTTGACGGCCACCGGCGGCTACTCTTCGATTAAGCAACTCACGCTATCCAATACGGGCGAGAACGCAGTGGAAAATTTCGCCAGTTATTTCGGCCAGATCCGGCTGCAAGCCGGCGGATTCTTCGGGCAAGTGTTCTACACGCAGAATGACGACGGCAACACGCACTTTGTGCGGACGCCCATTGAGGTCTACGAGAAGTCGTTCCTAATGGCCGCGCAGGCGCAGTATAGCTTTAGCATCCTGGACGATCGCCAGAGCTTCATTGTAGGGACTGATTATCGGCGGACGGTACCGCGAACGGGCGGGACGATTCATGGGCGCTTCGAGGGCCGCGACGAGATGAACGAAATCGGTGGTTACGTCCAGTCCGAGACGCGCCTGATCGACCAGCTTGATATCGTGCTGACCGGCCGACTGGATTATGACAATGTGATTCAAAAAACCCAGTTCTCGCCACGTGTAGCGCTTGTTTTTAAGCCCTCGCCCACGCACAGTTTCCGTACCACCTACAACCGCGCTTTTACGACCCCACCTGGAGTGAACCTCTTCCTGGATCTCTTTATTCAAGACCGCGGGCCGTTTGGGGTACGCGGGGTGGGCGCCGTCGATGGCTGGACCTTCCCGAGCCAGGTGCAGACCTCCAGTTTCATTCCCGGCATTCGTGCCTGGCCCGGTGTGGGAATCCCGTTGGCAGTGGCTTATCAGGCCGTGACGGCTGGATTGGCCGCGCAAGGCGTGTTGCCCGGTCCGCTGGTGGCCTTCCTGCAGAGCAAGGCCAGCCAGATTCAGGGCTTTTCTTCGGGATTGATGGTCAATACGGAGGGCGAGGTGCTCACGAGCCTGGAGAACGTGTCGCCCGCCCGCCAGACGATCACGAACTCCTACGAGTTGGGCTACAAAGGGCTGTTTGCCAACCAGTTGCTGGTAACGATCGACCTGTACTACACGCGCAAGAAGAACTTTATCAGCGAACTGCAGCCCTTTACGCCGCTGGTGGTGGCACCCGGCGTGGCCGGTGATTTGGCGGCGGCCATCATGAATGCATTTACCGACGAAGAACTGGCCGCCTACGGACTGGATCGGCAGACGCTGGCCGGGATCTACCGGCAGGCAGCGGCAGCGCTGGCGGCCAATCCGATCGGTCTGATTGAGCCGGTGGAAAACTTTGATCCGAATCGCAAGCCCGAGCTGCTGCTCACCTACGTGAACTTCGGCGACGTGGATTACTACGGAGCCGACGTGTCCGTGCAGTGGACGCCGAACAGCCGCTGGCGCACGTTTGCCAGCTTTTCGTGGGTGAGCGACAACTTTTTCGATGATGAGGAGCTGGGCGAGCCGGGAACCGGCCGGGAGATCTCAATGAACGCGCCGCGCTACAAGGTGGCCGGCGGTGTCGAATACACGGATCCTTCCGGGCTGTCGGTCAACCTGGCCGGGCGCTACGTGGACAAGTTCGAGGTGCGTTCGGGGATCTTCAGGGGCACCATTGATAGCTACTTCCTGCTCGATCTTGGGCTGGGCTACGATCTGAGCCATCTAACGCCCGGCCTTCGGATCGATGTGTTGGCGCAGAACGTGCTGAATAACGAGCATCGCGAGTACATCGGCGCCCCCAAGATAGGGCGGCTAATCACCACACGCCTGACCTACACGGTGGGGGGCCGCTGAACCACAACCCCGTCCGGCCGGGTTCGGGGCGTAGGACCCCTGAACCCGGCCGGTACCCCGGGAGCAAACTCGAACGGGAGTGATGGAACGAAGCCGGCGCGAAGTGGAACTCTACCGGGCGGCGGCCCGGGTATTCCGACGCAAGGGGCTGCAGCAGACGCGGTTACAGGATGTGGCCGACGAGTTGGGCGTGCCCCGGGGCGCTCTGTATTACTACGTGGCCAGCAGAGACGACCTGGTGCGGGCGGTCGTCGAGGCGCCGTTCCGACGCCTGCTGGCGAAGGCCCGCGAGATTGCCTCGAGCAAAGATTTGCCCGAGGCAAAGCTGGCCCGCTTGATCGCGCAGCACCTGAAAAGCCTGGCTGCCGAGCATGAGAGCTGGCTGCTGTTGCAGTGCGAAGGCCAGGAAGCGCTGCCAGCGGCGCTCACGATCGACCTGCAGGCGTTGCTCCGGCAATACAAGGCCTGTTGGAACGAGGTGATTGCCGAGGGCATCGAGCAGGGCGTTTTTGTGGCGGCTGTCGAGCCGGACGCGGCAGCGCGAGCATGCCTCGGACTGGTGCAGGGCGTCTACTGCTGGCAGCGCCTGACCGGCGAGGAAGCCCCGGAGGCTGTAGCGGCCTGGCTGACCCCGCTGGTTCT
>WFPM01000017.1 GCA_015487635.1 Rhodothermus sp. | reverse complement strand
CCATGGTACGCCTCAAGCTCCAGCGCATCGACGAGATGATCCACCGGCTCAAAGAGGAACAGCTACGCACCCGCCACGACGAAGAACGCGTGCGCGAAATCATCGCCCGGCTGAACCACATCCTGCAACTCCGTCGCCAGATCGAACGCCGTGCTTTTCTTAAGCCGGAGCTCCTTCCTCGCAGCTGACCGTTGCGCCAGAAGCGCATCGTGCTTTGGCCACTCATACTTGGCATCTATACCGCCCGGTTTTGCTACTTCGCATCGTGCCACTCGGGTCACCCGGAGCGCCGACCCTTCCCCGGAATGACCCGGCTTCGAATCGAACGACGCAATCGCACAGGACCCATGCGACGGCTGCTACTCCTTGCGGCAGGCTGCTTACTGGTATCGTTATCCGCCGCGCAGGCACAGAATGCCTGGATCAACGAGTTCCACTACGACAACACCGGCGCCGATCAGAACGAGTTTGTCGAAGTTGTGCTCGAAAATCCGTTCGCTTTCGACCTGAGTGACTTCGTGCTGGTGCTCTACAACGGCGCCAATGGCCAGACCTACGGAACCCATACGCTCGACACCTTCACCGAAGGGGCAACCGTAGGCAACTATACGGTCTTCTACAAGTACATCGCGGGCATTCAGAACGGGGCACCCGACGGTCTGGCGCTCTGCTACCAGGGGACCCTGATCCAGTTTATCAGCTACGAAGGCACCTTCACCGCCGCAAACGGCTGCGCTGCCGGCGTTACCTCGACCGACATCGGGGTGACAGAAACCGGCACGACCGCTTCGACGGAATCGCTGCAGCTGACGGGCACCGGTTCCGATTATGCCGATTTTTCCTGGAGCGGCCCGGCAACTGCCTCTCCAGGCGACCCGAACACCGGCCAGACGCTGATCAGCCGCCCGGTGGTCAACGTAACGAAAGGGCTGAGCTACGACACGATTCAGGAAGCCATCGACAATGCCGATCCGGGCGATGTGATCACGCCTGCTCCAGGTGTTTATGCCGAATCCATCACCATTGACCGTCCCATCTCCCTGATCGGAGCGACGGGAGATTTGCTGGACAAGCGCACACGCAGCCGACCGCTGCCACACCGCACCCAGAGCGTCGGCTGCACCCTGCCCGTAGTAATCGATGCTTCGGGCAATCCCGTCGGCATCAACATCATGGCCAGCGACGTGTATCTTTCTGGCTTTTGCATCACCGGAGCCACCAACCACAACATCTACACGAATTCGGTCATCTCCAATCTGACGCTTGAGTTTATCGAATCGGTCGACACCGATTCATACGGGCACGGCCTGGAAATTCACAATGACGCGGTCGTTTCGGGGCTATACATTTACGACGCCTACTTTGCGGGACACTTCATCGGCATTCGCATCCGGGGCTCCCTCGATGGTGGCGAAATCAACAACACGACCTTCGCGCAAAACCGGCTCAGCGGCCTGCATACCACCCACGGCAGCGACGCTACCGGAAGCACCTATGTGCGGTATCTGAACGTCTTTAACACCTACTTTGTCGATAATTCCTGCAAAGCCGTCTATGCGGAAAAACTATCCCAAACGCACTTCCTGAACGTAGAAGTCCAAGCCAGTGGCACGGCTGCCGATGCCGATTGCGCCTATCCCGAAGCCATCGATATCAACCTGAAGTACGGCAGCTACGAGCGGCTGCGTTTTGAGAACATGCGGGTTACCGGCTCCATCGGCGAAGGCTTGCACATCAAGGGCCGCGCCGACTACGGCAACGCTTCGGTGGATGACGTGGTCATTATGAACAGCTACTTTACCGGCAACAGCATCGGCGTGGCCATCGGTGGCAATGTGGGACAGAGCCAAGGACTTTCGATTGTGGGTAGTGCCATCGTCAACAACGGCAACGAACCGGACCGCTACCTCTACAAAGACAACACGCCTATCAGTTACGCAACCCGTGGTGGCGTGCTGATCTACGACGTGCCGGATGACGCTTTGATCGATGTCGGATATAACTGCATTGTGAATAATGGCACAGTCGAATACAACGGCACCTATGGCTTTGGCCTGGCCAATGCCAGCAATGCCACCGTGGAAGCAGCGGACGTCTGGTGGGGCCAGCCCACAGGCCCTGTGTTCTTCACGGGCTCTTTCACGGAAGGCAACTATGTGTTCGGCAATGCCCTGACCAGCCCCTTCGCCACCGAGCCGCATCCCGACATCGAGGGTTGTGAAGGCCCCACAGGCACCTGCACGCTGGCCACGCTGGGCACGCTCCAGGTGCTGAACCCGAGCACAGGACGGGCGCAGATTCTGGGCCCTGACGGTATTGAGGTCGTCCAAGACAGTCCGCTTCAGCCGAACGTCAACCTGCAGCTCGTGAATGTGACGGACGGCAACGGCGATCCGGTCTTTACCGAGACCGCACCAGGCGTCTGGGAATACACGGGCGGAGGCCAGCCACCTACCGAAGCCTGGGCCTACTATCAGCGGATCGACACGAACGACCCCACCAATCAGTTCTTCCTGCAGGTGTCCACGGTCTGCCCTGAGGAGCCTGACGGCACGCTGGAGGCGCACCTGGACCCGCACTTCATCTTCCAAGATGCGCTGCCCACGACGTTTGCCGTCCACGGGGCTGCTCCCAATCCCTTCCACACCCGCGCGACGCTTGTGGTAGAGCTACCACAGGCGGCCCGAGTGACGGCCCGGGTGTTCGATCTGCTGGGCCGCGAAGTGGCCCGGATCACCGACCGCAACCTGCCGGCCGGCACGCATCGGCTCGTATGGGAGCCAAACGACCTCTCAGGCGGCACCTACCTGCTCCGTCTGGAAGTCCGCGAAGCCAACGGCACCTACCACCGGCATACGCAATTGCTGACGCTTGTTCGATAAGTTTCACGCAAACCGAAGAATCACCATGAAGGCATTGCATTCGCATCCATCGACCCCCACACCACAGAATACGGCCGTCCATCGCAACGAAACCGTCCAGCGCCGTCCCTTTGAGCCGCCTCGCCTGGAATATCAGGGACGCTTGACCGAACAGACGGGCGGCGGTTTTCGCTTCTCATGACGACCAGCAAAGCGTGCCGAACGAATCAACCACAGCCGTCCTGCCCGTCCGTACCCCGGCCGGCGGGCAGGACGGCCGTCTTTTTCTTCAGAACAGGCGCAGGGGAGCGATCAGGTTTTACGGCGTATTCCTGAATCCCTTCCCACAACCTCCCGCATTCATGTCGGTATAAGGTCCGGGAAGTGTGCAAGTGTATCGGCTATGCAGTCGGCCCCTCTTGTTTCTGCCATCATCGTTTCGTGGAACGCGCGGCATCTGCTGGAGCAGTGTTTGCCGTCGGTAGTGGCCACCGACTATCCGAAACTGGAGATCATCCTGGCCGACAACGGCTCCACAGACGGCTCGGCCGAATGGGTGGCTGCCACGTTTCCGACGGTCCGGATCGTCCAGCATCCGGAAAACTGGGCCTTCTGCCGGGGCAACAACGCAGCGATTCCGCATGCCCGAGGCCGATACATCGTGCTGCTCAACAACGACGTGGAGGTGCCACCTGAGTGGCTCTGGCCGCTGGTGCGCCGCATGGAAGCCGATCCAACAATCGGCGCCGTGCAGCCCAAGCTGCGCCAGTACCACCGGCGCACCTACTTTGAATATGCCGGTGCGGCCGGCGGTTTTCTGGACCGCTACGGCTATCCGTTCACACGCGGCCGCATTTTCGACACGGTTGAAGCGGACGAAGGGCAGTACGACGACCACGGCCCCATCTTCTGGGCCACCGGCGCCGCCATCATGCTCCGTCGGGAAGCGCTGGACCGCGTGGGGCTGCTCGACGAACACTTTGTGCTGCACATGGAAGAGATCGACCTGTGCTGGCGGCTCCAGCGGGCGGGTTATCGCGTCGAGCTGGTACCTGAAAGTATCGTCTATCACCTGGGCGGCAGCTCCCTCCCCCGCCACGATCCCCGCAAGACGTACTACAATTTCCGAAACAGCCTGCTGCTGTTGTACAAAAACCTGCCTCCGTCGGCGTGGCGGCGTACGTTTCCCGTGCGCGCAGCACTTGACGTGCTGGCTTTTCTACGCTTTGTGCTGCTGGGCAAATGGAACGATGCGGCGGCCGTTGTGCGGGCGTACCGGGATGCCCACCGCATGCGCCACCTCTACCGGGATCAACGCCCGATGAACGACGAAGCCGCTGTGCTTCCTCCCTATCGGGGTAGCATTGCGCTGGATTACTTCCTGCTTCGGCGCAGACGTTTTCGTGAATTGCCCGCGCGACGCTTCCTCAATGCGTGGAGGCCGGCATAAGCCGACGGCGTGCTGCCCACTGCTCGTACTGTACGGCAAAGGCCACGGCCACCAGCACCAGCACCATCCCCACAACCGACAGCCCTGGAGGCACTTCGCCGAACAGCAGATAGGCCAGCAGCGAGGCCCCGACCGGCTCCAGCAGCGAAAGCAGGCCCAACCAGGCGGCCGGAATGTACTTCACGCTGTAGTTGAAGGAGCCGTGTCCGAGAATCTGCGGTCCCAGTGCCATCAGCGCACAGAGCACATAAAAGCGCGGGCTGTAGCCCCAGAGCGGGACCTCCAGCAGCAGGGCTGGCACGAAAGCCGTCAGCGCGGCCGCCAGGTACAGCGGAAAGACGTAGGCCAGCCAGGAGATACGCTGACGGACAACCCGGCCGATGAGCAGATACAGGCTGACCAGCAGCGCGCCAGCGAGCGCCAGTGCATTACCCAGCAAAGGCTGCGGGCCGGTCTCCAGACCGGTATGATCGCCCCAGCCGATGAGCGCAGCGCCCACGACGGCCAGCCCGATGGCCGCCACCACGGGTAGGGCCAGGCGCTCCCCCAGCCACCAGAACCCCAGCGCCGCCAGGAAGACCGGACTCAGGCACACCAGCACCGAGGCGCTCGCCACCGAAGTATAAAACAGGGAGAGAATCCAGACGACAAAGTGCAGCCCCAGAAAAATACCGGCCAGCAGCGTCAGACCTGCTTCCTGCCTGGATAACCGGTTAGCGCGCAGTTTGGGAATGGCAAACGGCGCCAGCATGACGACGGCCAGCAACGTCCGCCAGAAAGCGATCGCCAGCCCCGGAGCTTCTTCGCCGGCCCATCGCACCAGGATCGGGCTGGCCGAGAAGCTCAGCAGCCCCAGGGCCAGCATGAGATAGACCCGAAGCGGAATCTGCCGACCGATCATGCAACGCCCCCGCTTAGCGTAGCCGATCCATCGACCGGATCAGCGCAATATCTCGTTCTATGCCTCGACGCGCCAGCCAGAGTAGCAGATAGGCCAGCACGGGCAGGCCAATCCAGAGCAGCCGATCCCAGAGGATTCCACTCTCCGAGCGCACGCCCAGCATGCCGCTCAGATACAGCCCGCCCAGGTACACCACAGCCATCAGCAGCACGCCTACCTGTTCGAAGACCACCAGCGTTCGCTGACGCTCCAGGCGGCGGTACTGAAAGATGATAACCACGGCTCCGATTGCCAGTAGTACAGACAGCCCGCGGGCAACCGGTCCGATCCAGGCGTGTGGCGCCGATGTCAGCAGATGCCAGGGTCCCGGCGTCAAGCCCAGCCAGAGCAGCACCAGTCCCGCCAGCAGGAGATAAACCGATTGAATACGCTGAATCATAAGCCCAGCTATGCATAGAAAAGCCCCGCCGAGGCAGGGCTTTTTTTTAAAATTATGCAGGTCAGCATTGACTACGAAGCAGGCGCTTCGGGTCGTGCCGAGTAGTTGATACGTAACGTACCAGCCTCCCGGAGTTCCTGCTGCACGTCGTAGACCAACTTCATCTTGGCGTCCTGATCAATGCGCAGCGACACGATCAGCTTGGGCTGCTCCAGCAGCTTGTTGTACATGATCGTGCGGATCAATGTAAGGTCGTCAATCAACGCATCATCAATCTGGACGCGCGTTTCCCCCAGCCGTCCATCAGGTTTTTTGTGCGGGCCGATATAGACATAAGTAAGCAGACGTTTCTGGTCGATCTTCGTCAGCGCTTCGGCCCGCGGCAAAAGCGTCCGCACCTGCACGGTCGTCTCCCGGAGCACCGTGCTGACCATGAAGAAGATCAGCAACATGAAGATGATGTCCGGGAGCGAGGCAGTGGGAATTCCCTGCTTGGTTTCCGCTTTCTTTTTAAAGTGTTGCGAAGCCATCGTTTACAGCAAATGCTTAGCAATCAGGCTCTGCCACCGAAATCTGGGCCGGGATGATTTTGCGAATCTGATTTTCGTCGTCCGGTCCCAGCGATGCCCGGTAGGCGTTGTAGTTGGGATAGCCCAGTTTCCGCGCCTCGGCATCCCAGAGCTCGAAGTAGGCCATCCAGACCTCATCGAGCACCTGGATGTAGGTGTTGTACGAAGTCTCGCAGTCCGTCTTGATCGACACGACGGCCTTCTGCGGACTTTCGGCGTAATTGGGGTCCACGCCGTTGTTGGTAATATGCTTTTTGACCTCTTCGCGGATCTGCTGAATCGAAGCCAGTTCGTCTTCGATCAGCACCTGGCCCTGGGCATTGACCAGGATTTTGAGCATGTTGCGTTCCCGCACCGGTGGCGGCTCCTGATCTTCTTCCAGCTTGGGCGGCAGCGTCATGCCGATCCCTGTGTCCACGTCGATCGTCGTGGTCACCAGAAAGAAGATCAGCAGCAGGAACGCAATGTCGGCCATCGAAGCCGTGGGAATTTCGGCCTCCTGGCGCTTTTTCTTTTTCAGCAGCCCGGCCATAACCTCACATCCGATTTAAAAGCTGAACATGTTCCGCAGCCCCGAAAGCAACAGGGCAATGGCGGTCAATGCGAACATTACCAGTACAGTAATCACACCGGCCTGCGCCCAATTACCCATTGAAAAGCCCAGTACCACCATGAGCAGTACAGGCAACACGACGATCAGCATCGAAATCGGGCTGATCTTTCCGTAGGTCAAGTTGCGCAGGCCAAAAATCACCTGGGCTACCAGCCCCAGTCCTAGCAGGATCAGTGCCGCCCAGATGGCCAGAGGAACAATGCCTTCCATATCCGCAGGTTTGCTTTTTCTTTGAAAAAGTTCCGCTCAGGCTCACGACTCTTTGGGAGTTTCCGCCTTCTCCGCGGCGGTCAGCGGGCGTCCGGCCTGCATCAGCACCAGCGAGTCGATCAGCTCGATCGACGCCTCTTCCATGTCCACCACGATCCGGTCGATCTTCGAAACGGCGTAGTTATAGAAGAACTGCAGGATGATGGCCGTGATCAGACCGAAGACCGTGGTAAGCAGGGCCACCTTGATACCACCTGCCACCAGGCTGGGCGAAATGTCGCCGGCCTGTTCGATGGCGTCGAAGGCCTGCACCATACCGACGACCGTACCGAGGAAGCCGAACATCGGAGCCAGCGAGATGAACAGCGACAGCCACACCAGCCCGCGCTCCAGGAAACTCATCTCAATCGAGCCGTAGGACACGATCGCCTTCTCGACGGCTTCGATGCCTTCATCAGCCCGCAGCAGCCCGGCCTGGAAGACCGAAGCCACCGGTCCACGCGTTTTGGCGCAGATCTCTTCGGCCGCCTGAATGCCGCCCTCCTCCAGCGCTTTCTTCACCTGAAGGATGAACTTGCGCGTGTTGATGTCGGCCAGGTTCAGCGTGATGATACGCTCGAAGGCGATGGCCAGACCAATGATGAGCGAAATCAGGACCGGCCACATGAATTCGCCGCCTTCGTTGAAGCGCTGGACCAGGACGTTAATGAAACCTTCTTCTCCGGCGGCAGCCTGAGGCAGCATCAGCAGCAGGCTCAGCAGTTCCATGGACGGTTTCCTCCTTCTGGTTGGTGCTACACTCCTTCTTCATGTAAGCGTTGCCGGGGACGCACACCCCGGAATGCAACCCGGCCCATATTACCGAATTTCTTTCGCAGAGTCAATCCCGGCCTTTCCGTAAACGTTCCCGGTAGCGCTGCGCCAATTCCTCGGCCTGCTTCCACAGCCGCATCGCCTCCTGCAGCATCGTGTCCACCGTCCGATAGACCGGATAACGTGCCCTCGGACCAAACAGCCGTACGGCCAGTTGGGCTTTCAACAGCGTACCCAGCACCGGCCAGTCAGCCCGCCAGCGATCTTCGGAAAAGCGCAGCGCGGCCAATTCTTCCGTTTCCGCGTTGAGGCGGAATCCCTTTTCTTCTAAAAACTCACGAAAAGCTCGTCGGATGGCTGAATCCGGCCAGTAATCTTTTACAAAAGTTTCTTCTCGATGCGCCCACAGCACACGAAGGTCGGCGCCGTGTCGGTCATACCAGCGCCAGACGAAACGCTGATCCAGATTGCGCCGAAGCACGGCCTGCACCAGCGGCGAAAGCGTGTCCGGCGGCACGAGGTAGTCCGGCAGAATGCCGCCCCCACCGAAGACGAGCCGCCCTCCATCGGTGTAGTAGCGCAACGAGTCGGGCACTTCGGCCAGAACCTCTTCAACAGGACGGGTCACATCACGGGCTGCCCGCCGCCAGTGCTCGGCATAGTAGTCCTGCCGATTGCCCCGCCGATAGGGCGTCTGAATCAGCCGTCCCGACGGCGTATAGAAGCGGGCCACAGTCAGCCGCAGGGCACTGCCATCGGCCAGGGTAATTTGCTGCTGCACCAGCCCCTTGCCGAATGTGCGGCGTCCCACGATCAGCGCCCGGTCGTGATCCTGCAACGCGCCCGCCACGATCTCGCTGGCCGAGGCTGTGTTTTCGTTGACCAGCACAATCAGCGGGTCGGTCTCGAGCAGTCCACCGGGCTGCGAGTACCAGGCAGCCCGAAACTCCGGACGCCTTCCCTCCTGCCGAACAATGAGCTGCCGGCCGCCCAGCAGCTCGTCGGCCACCTGCACAGCCACTTCCAGATAGCCTCCACTGTTGTCGCGCAGGTCCAGCACCAGCCGCTTCATGCCCTGCCGCCGGAGCTGTCGCAGCGCCTGCACGACTTCTCGGTAGGTCGTGCGCGCAAACCGATTGAGCTTGAGATAGCCGGTCGTCGCGTCCAGCATGTAGGCAGCATCAACCGTATAGAGCGGGATACGATCGCGTGTGATCGTGAATTCCAGCAGCTCGGGCACGCCCGGACGCCGCACCGTCACGCGCACCTGCGTTCCACGCGGCCCCTTGAGCGTCCGCTGCACCTGCTCATGCGTAAAACCGATGGCACAGGAGTCATCGATCGCTACAATCCGATCGCCGGCCATCAATCCTGCCTGCTCGCTGGGACCGCCAGGGATGACGCTCTGCACCGCGATCGTATCCTGACCGTTCGGTCCCGGCAGCAGCTCGTAGGCAATGCCGATCCCCTCAAAGGCTCCTTCGAAGCTTTCCTGCACTCGACGCATTTCGTTGGCCGGAATGTAAACGGAATGCGGATCCAACTGCGACAGCATCCCTTCAAGGGCGCTTTCCGTCAGCCGAGCCGAATCGACGGGATCCACATAGCGCTGCTGCACGATCAGAAAGGCCTCCTGCAGTTTGCGCAGCGCCCGTCGGGCCGGGTCTCCGGAAACGACGGCGCCGATCTGAAATCCAAGTACAACGCCTACCAGCAACAGGGCCAGGCCGTAAGGCCAGCTTCGACGCATGAACGAACGCGTGGCGGTTCGAATGGTTGTTGTACGCAGGCTCTTACCCTGCCCTGCCGGACAGGATCCGTTTTTCTTTTGGACCGGCCCGCCGTAATTTGTATGTGCAAGCCTTTCAATGCCCATGGAGAACCGAGACGTGGCTCGCCTGCTGCGTGAGACGGCCCGCCTGCTGGAGCTTCGCGGCGAAAATCCATTTCGCGTGCGGGCCTACAAGCAGGCCGCCGAAGCCATCGAGCAGCTGGACGAACCTGTCGCCGAGCGGGTGCGGCAGGGCACGCTCACCGAGGTGCCTGGAATCGGTCGGGGTCTGGCGGCCCAGATTCAGGAACTGGTCGAACGGGGCACTTCGGAGGTGCTGGAGCGTCTCCGAAAAGAATTGCCGCCAGGGCTTCCGGAGCTGCTCACGCTGAAAGGCCTGGGCCCGCAGCGCGTGCGCCAGCTCTGGCAGACGCTGGGCATTACGTCGCTGGACGATCTGGAAGCTGCGCTTCGCGACGGCCGCCTGAATCAGCTCAAAGGCTTTGGCCCACGCCTGCGCGAGCAACTGTTACACGAACTAACGCTGCGCCGGCGCTACCGTACGTTTCGCCTGCTGGCTCAGGTACTGCCCGAAGCCGAAGCGCTTCGAGAACGGCTTCGGCAGCAGCCCGGTGTGATCCGTGCCGAACTGGCCGGAGCCGTCCGGCGCCTGCTGGAGGTGGTGGATCGTGTGGAGCTGGTCGTAGCCGGATCGGCGGAAGCCGTGCAGCAAGTACTTCCGCAGCTCCGCCAACAACCCGGCCCCCACGGTGAAACGCTGCTTGAAGGCGCCCTGCCGGATGGTTTTCCCGTTCGGCTGGCATTGACCACGCCGGACGCCTTCGGCACCGTGCTCTGGTGGCACACCGGCTCGGAAGCCCACTGCCAGGCGTTCGTCCGCATCTACGGTACCCCGGAACCCTGTCCGGAGGAAGCCACCATCTACGAACGGGTGGGGCTGCCTTTCATTCCGCCTGAATTGCGCGAAGACCGTGGCGAACTGGAAGCAGCGGCCCACCACGCGCTGCCCGCGTTGATCGAACTGAAAGACCTCCGGGGCGTGCTGCACAACCATTCCACCTACAGCGACGGCCGCCATTCCCTTCGCGAAATGGCTGAAGCCGCCTGCAACCGGAGCTTCCGCTACTTCGGAACGGGCGATCACAGCCAGTCGCTCACCATTGCTCGTGGTCTTTCGATCGCCGAAGTACGCCGCCAGCAGGAAGAGATCCGGGCCCTGAACGCGCAGTTTGCCGCACAGGGCTTCCGGATCCTGAGTGGCACCGAGTGCGACATCTTACCCGATGGATCGCTGGACTACCCCGACGACGTGCTGGCCGGCTTCGATTACGTGGTGGCCAGCGTGCATACTCGTCTGAACATGGACGAAAAAACGGCCACCGAGCGTATCCTGCGCGCCCTGCGCAATCCGCATGTTACGATGCTGGGCCACCCGACCGGCCGCCTGCTCCTGCGGCGTGAGGGTTATCCACTGAACTGGCCCCGTATCATCGACGCCTGCGCCACCTATCGGGTCGCCATCGAATTGAACGCCAACCCGTATCGGCTCGACATCGACTGGCGGCGCATTCGCGACGCGACGGCCGCCGGCGTGTCCATCGTGATCAATCCGGACGCCCACGCCATCGACGAACTTGACCACGTGCGCTGGGGCGTGGCCGCCGCCCGCAAAGGCTGGCTCACGCCCGAGGCCTGCCTGAATGCCCGGACTCTGGACGAACTGCTCGCCTGGCTCCACCAGCGTCGCCAATCCGTTCAGCCATGAAGCGTTCGCTGCTCCTGATCGCCACCATCGTCGCGGTCCTGCTGCTTCTGCTAGGCGGGTACCGGTATCTCATCCATAAAGTCGAGACGCCTCCGGCGCACCGTGTCGTCCCCGGCCTGCAAGCAGCCGTCGCGATCGAAGAACTTCCTGGTCACGCTGTGGCCATCCAGGCAGAAAACCTCAACGACGCGCTGGCGGCGCTGGGCTACGTGCACGGTCTCCGCCATGGGTGGCCGCTGCTGCTCTGGCGACAGGCAGCGCTGGGGCGTCAGGCCGAATGGTTTGGAGCCACGCCTGTTCCACTCGACAGCCTGATCCACGCGCTGCTCGTGCCCGAGCAGGCCCGTGCCGCCTACGAGCACCTGCCGCAGCATACGCGGGCGCTGCTGAACAGCTACGCACGGGGCCTGCAGACCGCCCTGCAGGAACGCGCCGTTCGCCTCCGTGACGAACTGACCCTGCTGCATCTCCCCGTAGCGCCCTGGCTACCCTGGCACAGCCTGGCCGTCGAGCGGCTGCTGACCCTGCTGATGCTGCCGGATACGCTCGATGCAGCGCTCCCCGGGCTATCGGCCCTGCGCGTCTGGCTCCATCTGTACGGTTTTCGACACAGCCTGGCATGGGTGCGTCCGACACCCGAAGGGCCCTGGCTGCTCTTCATGCGCTACGTTTACGGCGACCTGGCGCTGCCCTTCTTTCAGGAAGTGCTGATCACGCTGCCCGACGACACGCTCCGTCTGGTAACCGTTCCGGGTACGCTGAGCTTTCCGGCCGGACGAACCACCCGCCGGGCCTGGTACCTGCTGCCCCGCGTCCAGCCTCCTACGCTGGAGGTGCGCCTCCGCCGCACGCTTGCGCTGCAATCCACCTATGCACGTTTCCGACTGCCCGATGGCAACGAGCGCCTGCTCCGCCGTGAGCATGGCGGCGACGCCTTGCTGCTGGCCGAAGTCGCCCCGGACACCGTGCGTCTGCTTCGATGGGCCAGCCTGGCTCCTGTCAGCGACCTGCCAGCCTGGCTGGCCCTGCTTGTCGACAGCACGGCCACGTTCCGACTGCTCGCGGGCGACGGGCTGCTGCTGACCGATTCGGGTTACCGACTGCTGGGACAACCTCCGGTCGTCGAGCTGCTGGGCGAGGGTGTGCTGATTGGCCAGACCGACTGGCACCGGTGGATCGCCCGGCGCCTTCGCACGCTCCCTCCGTCCATGACCCCGCCGAACGATGCCGTCAGCGCCTGGGCACAGGAGCAACTGGCCGCGTTGCTGCCGGCGCTCGATACGCTGACATCCCCCGACTCGCTGACCCGCGAGGCCTACACGCTGCTGCGCAACTGGAACGCCGCCTACGATGCCGCCAGCATCGGTGCCACGATTTTCGATCACTGGCTCCTTCGATACCGGCAGCTCGGCGGCATGTCGGCACTGCAGGAACTGCCGGATTCGCTGCGCACCCTCTACGCGCGGCTGTTAGCTGCCGCGTTCCGGGAAGCCGTCGATACACTGGCGCATCGTCTGGGTCCGGACCTCAACCTGTGGCGCTGGGAGCGGGCGCATCCGCGCCGGCTGGCCTTCCCGATCTGGTCTCACCTGACAGATCTCCCGGCCGTCACACGGTATGCGCCGCTAGTGCTCCCCAGCGAGGGACATCCGTCCACTATTCGGTGGAGCTATTCGCCGCTGCTTCAGGAACGTCCGGCTCCGGCCTTCTGGGAGGGCTGGACCATTGCTCCCGGCACTTCCTTCTACGTACGCCGCCTCTGGCCGGAGGTCGATCATTTTCTGGCGCGCTATCGACTTTCCGCCCGCGCTACCGCCACCGCCCTGCAGGAAACCGCTCCTCTTCGCACACTTCGCCTGACGCCACGCTGACGGCGGCTCAGCCGCCCACCGTCTCCAGCGCAAATCCGATCGTCTGCAACTGAAGGCGCATGGCCACGGCAAGCGGCAGCGCCCGCAGACCGAACAGACGGCGCGCTTCGTCCAGCGATGCGCCTTTCTCCGCCCGCAGACGCAATTCTGGAAGTTGCTCGCGAAACTCCAGATAGGCCACCGGCACGCCCGGCGGCGAAGGCCGATGTCGCACCACGAACAGCGGCAGCTCGGTGACCAGACAGAGTGGATCGCCGCCCAGGCTCCGCACGAATTCCATCGAACTCATCCGAAAGCGGGCGGCCATCTCGGGGTCTCCTTTTGCCAGAAAGAACGTGCGCATGGCCTCCCCTTCGGGCGCGGTCATAAAGCCGGGCCCCAGGTAGAAAAAGCCTTTTTCACCCTTGCGGTTATGGTCATGCAGCTCAAGCCCGGCCTCCCGCGCCGCGTCGGCGAAAGCCTGCTGCAATGCCTCCGTCCGAAACGACCAGTGGCGCTCGATGAGCAACAACGCCCCTTCGGCGAAGCCCATGCTGTGCAGGTTGACGTAGAGGTCGAAAGGCGCATAGGCCCGCAGAAACGCAGCAATGGCGCGGTTTTCGGCCCGCAGGTCCGGATAGCCGAACTCCAGATCGCGGCCCGGCAGTTCGCGCACCACGCCGGTCAGGTAGGCTTCGAGCGAGGGCCAGCGTTCGGTCCAGCTCCGGTTACGAGCCTCGCCGTCCGGATTGATGTGCGGCAGGATCACAAACCGAAAGCGTTCCAGTAAGGGACGGAGCAACGCGGGCTGCCGCAGGCCTTCGAGCACCAGATGGCGCAGCGTTTCCGGCCCGACGGGTTCATCTGCATGGGCGCCGGCCAACAGCAGCACTGTCCGCGTCCCTTTTCCCAGCACGACGGCATCCAGCGGCCGGCCTTCTTCGCTCCGGCCGATCTCGTGAAACGTGGCCAGTCCGCCGGACGACCGACAGGTCGCTTCGAGCGCTCCACGAACCTCCTCGTGCGTGCGAAACGTCGGCGCGGTGTCTTCCGGAACCAGCGCAGCCAGTCGATCCGCCCAACGCGTCGCTTCCATGCACTACAGTTCTTTTTCCAGTTTTTCTTCCAGTCCGGAAAAGCGATCCACCAGCTTGCGGGCTTCGGGCGCGCGGGCCACCACGAAGTCCCAGGCGGCCGGCAGTACCTCGGCCACCGGTGCGTAGAGCGGCGAGGCACGTCGCGCATTTGGACCGGGCAGATCAAAGACACGCAGCACCAGAAACAGCAGGCTCAAAAGGAGCACCGCCTTGAAGCCGCCCACCAGCGCGCCCAGCAGCCGGTTGAGCAGCGACAGCTTGATGGCCCCCAGCAGCGCTTCGGTCGCCCGAATGACCAGCCAGACGCCCACCTGCACCGCCAGAAACACCAGCATGAATCCGATCAGCGGCCCCACGCGCGGCGAAAGCTCCAGGCTTTCGACAACCACGCGCCCCACCGGCTCCATGGCCGAAATGCCCACTACCACGGCCAGCACGAACCCCACGATGCTGGCCACCTGACGCACACCGCCCGTCGCAAAGCCGCGTGCCATGCCCAAGCCGACCAGGGCCAGAATGAACCAGTCCAGTGGGGTCAATGCCATCATGAAGCGGCTTCGCGCTGGCTCAGCAGTTTACGCGCCAGTTCGCTCACGCGGCGACCGTCGGCCTGTCCCCGCATGCGGGCCATGGCCTCTTTCATCACGCGGCCCATGTCGCGGACCGAACGCGCCCCCACCGCTTCGATGATCTCCTCCAGCACCGCACGGATTTCGTCGTCGCTGAGCTGGCGCGGCAGGTATTCTTCGATGATCTTCAGTTCTTCCTCTTCCTTCCGAACCAGATCCTCACGGCCGGCCGCGCGGAACTGTTCGATGGCCTCCCGACGGCGCTTTGCCTCTTTCTGAAGCACTTCCAGCTCCTGCTCGGGCTTCAGGGTGGCCTCCCCGCCCTTGCGCTCGGCAATCTCTCGCTCCATCAGCGCCGCCCGCAGGGCCCGGATCGTACGCAGACGCGCCTCGTCGCGCGCCCGCATGGCCGCCTTCAGGTCTTCGGTCAGCTTTTCTTTCAACGACATGGCTCTGCTCCGTACCGGATGGTTCCTTTTTAAGATACGCAGCACTGGCCGAGTCTGCTGGTCCTTCAACGAAAGATAAGCCGGAAAGCCGCCACGCCAAGACCCAGCTGGGCCACGCCCAGTGCAATGCCTGCCCGAAGGTCGAGCGATCGGATGCGCGGGTGCAGCGCCGGATCGCCGGTCTCCTTGTAGCGGGCATAGAGCCGGTCCGCCTGAAATTTGTAGTGGATGGAAACGGCAGTGGCGGCCACGGCCACCCCCAGCGCGGCATACGTGATCCAGTGTCGCCGCCGCACAGTCGGCCTCCAGGGTTGCACATCGGGCGTGGCCGCTTCCAGCAGTTGCAACAGCCCCCGGTGTCGGTTCCACTCCACCCATCCCGGTCGAATTATGGCCGGTACATAGCCCGGCCACACCACGTAGCGCGTGTCGCGCAGGAGACGGCCGAAGACACCCAGGAACGGAGTGGTGCCCGGCAATCGATGATGTGCAGGCGCTCGATGCAAATGCGGGCGTCCCAAGGTACCCGCCTCATCGGACCCACTCGTGCCGGATCACGCGCCGGAAACGATACAGATTGCAACCGGCCGGAATTACGATGCATCCTTTGATCAGCAATCCCGCTCCTAGCAGTAGCAGACGCATCGGACCCGCAGGACAGATGGCCGCCTCCGGCCCTGTTCACCGTCTCTTCACGGGCTACGCCGACCGGAAGCGACCGTCCACCGGTCCTTACATGTTGCGCCGGTACTCGCCGCCGACCTCGAACAGCGCCTGTGTAATCTGGCCGAGCGAGCAATAGCGCACGGTCTCCATCAGCTCGGCGAACACGTTCTCACCGCGACGCGCCACCTGCTGCAGCCGCTCCAGCATGCGCGGCGCCCGATGCGCATTGCGCCGCTGAAAGGCCCGCAGGTTCTCCAGTTGGTGCCGCTTTTCTTCTTCGTGCGAACGCATCAGCGCCGTCGGGGCATCGTGCGACTCGCCGTTCTTCGGCAGGAACGTGTTCACGCCGATGATGGGCAGCTCACCGCTATGTTTTTTGCGTTCGTAGAGCAGCGACTCTTCCTGAATCTTGCCACGCTGGTACATCGACTCCATGGCGCCCAGCACGCCACCGCGTCGGTCGATGCGCTCGAACTCCCGCAACACCGCTTCTTCGACCAGATCGGTCAGTTCCTCAATGATGAAGCTTCCCTGCAGCGGATTTTCGTTCTTGGCCAGGCCAAGCTCTTTGTTGATGATGAGCTGGATGGCAATGGCGCGACGCACGCTTTCCTCGGTAGGTGTCGTGATGGCCTCGTCGTAGGCGTTCGTGTGCAGCGAGTTGCAGTTGTCGTAGATGGCCATGAGCGCCTGCAGGGTCGTGCGGATGTCGTTGAAGGCGATCTCCTTGGCGTGCAGGCTGCGCCCCGAGGTCTGAATGTGGTACTTGAGCTTCTGGCTCCGTTCGTTGGCGCCGTATTTGTCCCGCATCACCACGGCCCAGATGCGCCGGGCCACCCGGCCGATCACGCTGTACTCCGGATCCATGCCGTTCGAGAAGAAGAACGACAGGTTCGGCGCGAAGTCGTCGATGTGCATGCCCCGGCTCAGGTAGTACTCCACATAGGTGAAGCCGTTGGCCAGCGTGAAGGCCAGTTGCGTGATCGGGTTGGCGCCAGCTTCGGCGATGTGGTAGCCGGAGATCGAGACCGAGTAGAAGTTGCGGATCCTGTGGTCGATGAAGTACTGCTGCACGTCGCCCATCAGGCGCAGCGCGAACTCGGTCGAAAAGATGCAGGTGTTCTGCGCCTGGTCTTCTTTAAGGATGTCGGCCTGCACGGTTCCGCGCACGACCGAAAGCGCCCGGGCTTTGATGTTTTCATAGGTTTCCCGGTCGAGCAATCCCCATTCGACCAGCTCGGCGCCGCTGGTGCCCAGGAGTCCCAGTCCGGTGCCGTCGTGCGTGGGCGGCAGGCTGTCGAGGCGTCCCTGGGGCCCGAAGGGCACGTAGCGCGGCCGATCGTCGCCCAGCCGCTCGGCAATGGCCCGCTCGACTTCTTCCCAGCGCCCGATCTCCCGCAGGTAGTATTCCACCTGCTGGTCGATGGCCGTGTTCAGGAACATGGCCAGGATCATGGGCGCCGGCCCGTTGATCGTCATCGAGACGCTCGTCTTCGGGTCGCACAGGTTGAAGCCCGAGTAGAGCTTCTTCATGTCGTCGAGCGTGCAGATCGACACCCCGGCGTTGCCGATCTTGCCGTAGATGTCCGGGCGTTCGTCCGGATCGCGACCGTAAAGCGTCACCGAGTCGAAGGCGGTCGAAAGCCGCTTGGCCGACATGCCTTCAGAGATGTAGTGGAAGCGGCGGTTGGTGCGCTCGGGCGTTCCTTCACCCGCAAACATGCGCGTAGGCTCTTCCTCGGTGCGCTTGAACGGATAAACGCCGGCCGTGTAGGGGAAGTAGCCGGGCAGGTTTTCCAGGAGGGCAAAGCGCAGGCGCTCGCCCGGATCTTCGTAGCGCGGCAGGGCCACGCGCGGCACCTTCGTACCCGCCAGCGAGGTGTGATAGAGCGGCGTGGTGATCTCTTTATCCCGCACCTTATAGGTGAACGTCTCCTGACGGTAGCGCTCGGCCGTGGCCTCCCATTCCTCCAGGATGCGTTTGCAGCGCGCGTCGAGTTTGTCCCACCAGTGGCGGATCATCTGATCGAGCCGCTCCAGCAGCAGCTCGCGATCTTCGGGGGCCCAGCGCTCCACCTGGCGCCGCGCTCCCACCGCCTCACCCCACTTACGGGCGTAGGTCACCTGCTCTTCTACCCATTTCCGGTAGTTGCGGCAGGTCTCGACGATCTCACCCAAGTAGCGCTCACGCTTCGGAGGAATGATGGCCAGTTTTTCGGGATCGACTTCCGGAAGTTCTTCGGGTTTGAAAAGCCGGGAGGTGCGGCCAAAGCGAAAGCGCTCGTTAAGCAGGTCGAGCAGCGCCAGGTAGAGCCGCGTGGTGCCCGGATCGTTGAAGTGCGAGGCCATGGTCGGAAAGACCGGCATGGCCTCCAGGGGTTGATCGAAGGCGCCTCGGTTACGCTGCACCTGCTTGCGGATGTCGCGCAACGCGTCCTGACTGCCCCGCTTTTCGAATTTGTTCAGCGCAATCAGATCGGCCAGATCCAACATGCCGATCTTTTCAAGCTGGGTCGGGGCGCCGTAGTCCTGGGTCATCACGTAGATCGTGAGGTCGGCCAGATCCACGATCTCCGTGTCGCTCTGGCCGATGCCGGCCGTTTCGACGAAGATCAGATCGAAGCCGGCCGCGCGGCACACCTCGATCGCTTCTTTCAGCGATTCGGAGATGGAGCGATGGGCCTGGCGCGTGGCGAACGAGCGCATGTAGACGCGATCGCCGTGCTCACCGTAAAGCGCGTTCATGCGGATGCGGTCGCCCAGCAGCGCCCCGCCCGTGCGCCGCCGTGTGGGATCTACCGAGAGCACGGCGATGTGGATGTCCTCGAAGTCGTTCAGGAAACGGCGAATCAGCTCGTCGGTCAGCGTCGACTTACCTGCGCCGCCGGTCCCGGTGATGCCCACCACCGGCGCCGTGCGCACCTCGGCCACCGGCGCACCATCGCCACCGGCCGGTTCGGGCACCAGATACGCCGGCACATGCTCCAGCAGCCGCGACTCGATGGCCGTCAGCACGCGCGCCAGTGCTTTTTTGTCCCGCTGACGCACCTGTTCCAGCTCCTCTTCTTCGAGCTGGCGCACGGTCGGAAAGTCGCACTGCTCCAGCATGTAGTTGACCATGCCCTGCAACCCCATGCGCAGCCCGTCCTCCGGCGAGAAAATCTTGCAGACGCCGTAGGCCTCCAGCTCCCGGATCTCCTCGGGCACGATCACACCGCCGCCGCCACCGAAGACTTTGATGTGCGAAGCGCCTCGCTCGCGCAGCAGGTCGATCATGTATTTGAAAAACTCCATGTGCCCGCCCTGATAGCTGGAGACGGCGATGCCCTGCACGTCCTCCTGGATGGCCGTCTCGACGATCTCGTGGACGGAGCGGTTGTGGCCCAGATGGATGACCTCGGCACCGCTGGCCTGCAGTAGACGGCGGATCAGGTTGATGGCGGCGTCGTGTCCGTCAAACAGGCTGGCCGCCGTGACGAAGCGGATGCGGTGCTTGGGTTTATAGACACGCGTTTCCATGGGAGTCTTCCGTTTTCGCAAGCGCTTTCAAGCTTAGAAAACAAAAACCCGCCCGCAAAAGTTCGGCCGGACACGGGAATTTCTCAAGGGAGACCTGCTCCTGAAAAATGCAGAGCTGTGTACGTCAGTAAGCCCCCTCACCTTTCAGGACGGCCCGCAGCGTGCGGATCAGCACGACCAGATCGAGCCAGAGCGACCAGTTGCGGATGTAGAAGGCGTCCCAGCGGACCATACCTTCATGGCCGGCATCGCTTCGGCCGCTCACCTGCCAGAGTCCCGTCATGCCGGGCCGCACGCGCGCGCGCAACTGTTGCACCAGATGGGGCAATTCGTCGTGATGGTAAACCGGCAGCGGTCGCGGTCCTACCAGCGACATCTCTCCTTTCAGCACGTTGAAGAGCTGGGGCAGTTCGTCCAGCGAAAATTTTCGCAACCAGCGTCCCACACGCGTAATGCGCGGATCGTTTTTGAGTTTGAAACACCGCGCCCATTCCGCACGCGCCTCGGGGTGTTCCGCAAGGTACCGCTGCAACACAGCCTCAGCTTCGGGCTTCATTGTGCGCAATTTGATAACTCGGAAGGGCCTGCCGCCCCGCCCGATCCGCTCCTGAGTGAAAAACGGCGCATGTCGGTCTTCGAGCCAGACGATAAGCGCCAGCAGGCCGATCAGCGGGAGCCAGATCGGCATGGAGCCAAGCACCAACACCAGATCCAGCGCACGCTTGAGCAGGCGGGCAAATGGGTCGGACAGATTGGAGGCAATCTCGAAAGCCAGCCGCTCCGAGAAATTGCAGGGACGCACCCAGAGCGAGGGGATATCGGATAGGTCGGAGATGAGCACGACCTGCTTGTAGAGCCCCAGCGGGCCGTCGAGCAGCGCGGGAAGCTGTCGGCGATCAAAACCGGAGAGCACCAGCACGGCCACGGGCGCATCGGGCGTGTTATGTTCCAGGCCACCGAGCACCGGCACGTCCGCGATACGCAGGCCCCGACAGGCGGCGTCGGCGTGAAAGATGCCGACGGGTCGGTAGCCCAGTCCGGCTTCATTGCGCAGCGCGGCCACCACGTCGGCCAGCTCCGGTCCCGCCCCATAGATGACGGCCGGCACGCCCCATCGTCCCAGCCGGATGAGTATGCGTTTGGTCAGCGTCCGGGCCAGGGGAACCATGATCAGCGCCAGCGTGCAGCCGAGCGACAGGAGCAGGCGACCGTTTCCGGTGGGCCATTGCAACAGGAAAAGCAACGCCGTGGTGCCGCCAAAGATGGCCAGCAATCCAACCGTCGTGCGCCGCAGTTCTTCGGCCGCCCCGAGCCCCCAGCCGGGCAGCAAGCGACTGACCGCTGCCACGCCCCACCAGAGCAGCGGCAGGCTCCAGATCCAGCCGGGCCAGAGCGTCGTGCCCGTCAGCCAGAGGTCAAGCCGGTTAGCCAGCCCGAGCGCGGCCAGCAATGCTACGCCTTCGGCCAGGGCCAGGGCCAGTGCGTCGGTCAGTTTGCGGCGATGGTAGCGCAACCCCTGACGCGCGCCCAGATGCAGAAACTGACCGGTAACCTCCGGCGAGGCCGGCCGGTCGGTCTGCACCCATTCAACCGACGAGACGACGGTAGGTCTGTTCATGGTACACCCCGGAACTACTTTTTGAATTTCAAGAAAGCACTCCATGCGGGGTGGTGAGGCGGGCCAGATACCACCGGTAGGTCTGGCGAATCCCTTCGCGCAGCCCGATCTTTGGCCGCCATCCCAGCCCGAACAGACGGGATACATCCAACAGCTTACGGGGTGTACCGTCCGGTTTGCTCGTGTCCCAGACGATTTCGCCCTCGAACCCCACCTCCTCGGCCACCAGCTCGGCCAGCTCCCGAATGCTGATGTCCTCCCCCACCCCCACGTTGATGATCGCTTCCTCGTCGTACTGCTGCATCAGAAACAAACAGGCATCGGCCAGGTCATCCACGTGCAGAAATTCCCGCCGCGGCGCACCCGTCCCCCACAGCACCACACGCGGCACACCTGTCCGCACCAGGCGATCCCCTGCGCGCCGCAACCCCAACCCCGCCAGCACCTCATCCGGAATCCGCCCGAACCGCCGCTCATCTTCCAGAATCGCCTCCAACTCGCCTGAGACCGCCAGCTTCGCCAGATGGAACTTCCGGATCAACGCCGGCAGCACGTGCGACGTCTCCAGATCAAAGTTGTCGCCCGGACCGTACAGGTTCGTCGGCATCAGACTGATGGCCCGAAAGCCATACTGCCGTCGATAGGCCTGGCACAGCTTGATGCCGGCGATCTTGGCCACGGCGTAGGCCTCGTTGGTGGGCTCCAGAAGACCGGTGAGCAGGTATTCTTCTTTTATAGGCTGGGGGGCGTGTTTCGGATAGATGCAGCTCGAGCCCAGAAACAGCAGCTTTCTGACGCCGTGCCGCCAGGCCGCATCGACAACGTTCGTCTGAATGAGCAGGTTGTCCCGGATGAAGTCGGCCGGGTAGGTGCTGTTGGCCAGAATACCCCCGACCTTTGCGGCCGCCAGAAAAACGTATTCCGGCTGCGCCTCGGCGAAAAAGCGCGCGACGGCCGCCTGATCGCACAGATCCAACTCCTGCCGCGTGCGCACGATCAGGTTCGTAAAACCGGCCTGCTGCAGGCGGCGCACCAGCGCCGAACCGACCAGTCCCCGATGACCAGCCACAAAGATCTTGCTCTGCTCAGTCATAGCACATTCCCCGTAAGGCAATGACGTGTCCGGCATCCTTGAGCGTCCGTTCCTGGCGGGCCAACTCCAGGTCGTGTTCCACCATCATGCGCACCAACTCCTCAAAGCTCACGCGCGGCCGCCAGCCGAGCTTTTCACGAGCCTTGGAAGCGTCGCCCAGCAGATAGTCCACTTCGGTGGGCCGGAAATAGCGCGGATCGATCTCCACGTGCCGGCGCCAGTCGAGCCCGAGCATCTCGAAGGCCAGTTCCAGAAACTCCCGCACCGAGTGCGACTCGCCCGTGGCGATCACGTAGTCGTCGGGCTCGTCCTGCTGGAGCATCAGCCACATGGCCTCCACGTAGTCGCCGGCAAAGCCCCAGTCGCGCCGCGCCTCCAGGTTGCCCAGGTAGAGCTTATCCTGGAGCCCCATCTTGATGCGGCCGGCCGCCCGCGTGATCTTGCGCGTGACGAACGTCTCGCCCCGCCGCGGCGACTCGTGGTTGAAGAGAATTCCGTTGCAAATGAACAGCCCGTAGGCCTCCCGGTAGTTCACGGCGTACCAGTAGGCCGCCACTTTGGCCGCCGCGTAGGGGCTTCGGGGATAGAAGGGCGTCTGTTCGTTCTGGGGCGGCGGAGCAGCGCCGAACATTTCGGAAGAGCCGGCCTGGTAGAAGCGCACCGACTTGCCGCTATGCCGCACGAAGTCGCGCACAGCCTCCAGCAGGCGCAGCGTGCCCGTGGCGACAATATCGGCCGTGTACTCCGGCTGCTCGAAGGAAACCCGCACGTGCGACTGCGCGGCCAGGTTGTAGATTTCGTCGGGCTGAACGCGCTCCAGAATGCGCCGCAGCCCGGTGCCATCCGAGAGATCCCCGTAGTGCAGAAAGAGCCGGGCCTGTGGATCGTGGGGATCCCGGTAGAGATGATCGATGCGGTCGGTGTTGAAGGTCGAGGCGCGGCGAATGATGCCGTGCACCTCGTAGCCGCGCTCCAGCAGGAACTCGGTCAGGTAAGCTCCATCCTGTCCGGTAATTCCGGTGATCAGTGCGCGTTTCATGGGACTTCAGGCGTTTCTGGCGCTCAGCAACTGTCGTCCGGCCAGGACAACGAAGCGTGGATTGTGTCGGACGTAGCGGCGCCACAGGCGGCGTGGCTCCATGAGCAGGCGGAAGAACCACTCCATGCCGATCTGTTGCACCCAGATCGGTGCCTGCGGCACCAGCCCCGAAAGGAAGCCGAAAGCCGCCCCGACGCCCAGCATGACGGCCTGGACCCGTCCGCGATGGGCCGCCATCCAGCGTTCCTGTTTCGGGCAGCCCAGTCCGACAAACAGGATACGGGCGCCCGAGGCGTTGATGGCCTCCACCACGGCCGCGTCTTCCGCGGGGGTCAGCGGCCGGAACGGTGGACTGTAGGCATAGGTGATCCGCAGCCCTGGAAAGCGCTCGATGAGCCGATCGGTGATGCGTACGATCATGGCGGGCTCTCCCCCGTAGAACCCCACGGGAATGCCCCATCGGGCGGCTTCCTGCAGGATCCAGAGCGTCAGCGTGGGGCCGTAAACTCGTCCCTGGCCCGGGAAGCCCATGCGCCGGAGCATCCACACCAGCGGCATGCCGTCGGGTGTGACCAGGTCAGCCTCGTTCACGATAGCCCGAAAGGTCGGGTCGTCGTAGGCTTCCATGACCATGTGCACGTTGGCCACGCACACGTAGCGGCTTTCCCGGCGACGCGTCCAGTTCAGCACGCGCCAGGTAGCGTCCACGTAGCTGGTCGCGTCTACCCGCATACCCAGCACGAAACGGCTCTGAAGCCGGGGCACCTCAAGCACAGGCGACGGCGTTTGAAACCACCTGTTCATAGATTTCCATCAACCGGTTGTAATTCTCCGCGGCGGTGTAATGGCGTTCGTAGGTATTGCGGGCGTGGCTTCGCATGCGCAGTTGCTCTCGCGGATGGCTCCACAGCCAGCTCACCTGTTCCGCCAGCGCGTCGGGATCGCCTGCCCTGAAGTGCAGCCCCTCCACCCCGTGCGTAATCAGACTGGCCTGCGCCCCCAGCGCCGACACAATGACCGGCGTGCCCCGGGCCAGCGCCTCCACCAGCACCATCGGAAAGCCCTCGTACCACTCGGACGGAAAGACCAGCGCAACGGCCTCGCCCATGAGCGCCTGCACTTCATCGTGCGTCTTGTAGCCAAGCCAGTGGAGATTCGACTGGCGGGCACAGGCTTCCCGGACCAGTGGTGCCAGCGGACCATCTCCGACAATCCGGAGCGGAATCCGTCCCCCCAACAGCTCCCAGGCCCTTAGTAACGTACCCACACCCTTCTCCGGCGTCAGGCGCCCCACAAAGAGCATGTAGCCCCCCTTTCCTTCGCCCGGGCCTGGATCGGGATAGACAAAGTTGGGTTTGACGACCAGACGTTCGACCGGGAAACCGGCCCCGATGAACTGCCGCCGCGCAAACTCGGTCAGCACAATGAAGCGATCCACATAATCCCAGGTGCGCAGCCGACGGTGCAACGCCAGCATGGCCGCCACGGCCAGACTGGCCGGACGATTCCGATAGCATCCCCGCAGCACCCCACGCCAGGGAAGGCTACGCGCGCAGTCGGTACAGACGCGCCCCTTCCGGAAAAACAGCGCATTGAGGCACAGCAGCCGGTAATTGTGCAGCGTCAAGACGACCGGCACGTCTAGTTCCCGGGCGGTGCGCACAATGGCCGGTGATGCCAGCGGGAACGTGTTGTGTACGTGCACGACGTCCGGGCCAAATGACTGAATCACCTCACGCATACGGCAGCAAGCCGCCTCGTTCCACAGCATGGTGCGCAACTGCTGGCCGGGCGACAGCCGCTCCAGCTCCCGGTTGTGCCACACGAGCGGCCGCACCGCGTGCCCGTAGGCACGCAGCAGTTCCACTTCAGCGGCAAACACCCGGTCTTCACCTCCGGACTGCCGATAACACGTATGTACCATCAGAATGCGCATAAGCCAGCGCCTGGTCACGTAACAGAAGTCCAATGCCGAACCCCAGCAAGGTCCAGAGCCATACCCCTCCCTGCGGCCCTTCCATGTACACATCAAAACCGGTATTCACGATGGCAGCCAGCACGTAAGCCATTACCAACAACCGCAATCTTGCATCCAGAATGCAACCATTATCTTTCCATTTATGGTAACTCTTATATATTCGGATAAAAAATAGAATCAAAAAGGATACCCATATGAAAAAACCAGGAACGCCCGATCGCGCTAAAATGGTAAGATGCCCATTGTGAGGACTTCTCAAAGCTCTATTTTTTAATACCTGAAATCCATCATCGTCTGCCAGGTTAATCCCAAATCCTTTTCCTGTCAAGAAATATGGTCCATTGAAAGTATAATCGATAATCTTCTTCCACCAATTAAGTCTCCATTTCTTGCTATGCTCTCCGGAAAAATTTTCCGTATTACTAAAGATACTGGTTACATTGGTAACCAATTGTTCAAATGATATTGTTCGCTCTCTTCCCACATCAATGTTAATTTTGAAGATTGCAAAGATCATCACAAAGAAAATCACGGTGGCCGTTACCTTTATCCAGCGCACCGGGCTCACAAAAAACACCAGAAACGCGGCTACCAGGGTAACGGTCACAAAAGCTGCCCGTACGATAACTATCGAAAAAACAAAAGCAACTAGCCATCCAGCCCAGAAAAGTCGAGCGCGAAGGCCGGATACTGGCCAGTAAGACTGAAACAGCAACCAGAAACCGAGCGTCCCGATCAGATGGACGGCAACATCACCCCCTTTCAGAAAGATAACCGGTATACCTGATGCCCATGGAATCTGGGGCATTGATTTACCAAAAACCCAGTAAACAAACAAGGCAAATGGTGCCCATATTGGAAACCACATCATCCATTTTGAAAACCAATGAACTCCTATCACATCAACAGGATATTTCCAGATGATATAAGCCATAACAATAGCAAATAATCCATATCCCCATATTACACCATCTCGTAATGCGTCAATCTTATAGATCGACAGATAAGGTACTGTTCTTAAGATTCCGATCACCATAAAACATGATAGCAAAGTCAGATTCCAATCTCGCAATATCAATAGAAAATCCAGATGAAACAGAAGATACAGGAAAGCTATGCTCCACAGGAT
>WFPM01000016.1 GCA_015487635.1 Rhodothermus sp. | reverse complement strand
GAAGAGGTCGAGCCGCTGGGTACCGATCTCAGTGGCGTGGTGATCGGCCACGTGCTGGAGGTGCGCCCCCACCCCAACGCCGATCGTCTGACGCTCTGCCGGGTCGATCTGGGCAGCGGCGAGCCGGTGTCGATCGTGTGCGGCGCACCCAACGTGGCGGCCGGCCAGAAGGTGGCCGTCGCCACCCCCGGCACCACGCTGCTGCTGACCGACCGCAAGGGGAATCGTCAGCCGGTCACGATCCGCAAGACGAAGATCCGGGGTGAAGTGTCCGAGGGCATGATCTGCGCCGAGGACGAACTCGGGCTCTCGGACGACCACAGCGGCATCCTGGTGCTGCCCGACGACGCTCCTGTCGGCCGTCCCTTTGTCGAATACCTGCAGCAGCAGGGCCTGACGGTGCCGGATTACCGGCTCGAAGTCAGCCTGACGCCCAACCGGGCCGACGCGGCCAGCCATATCGGCGTGGCCCGGGATCTCTCAGCGCTGCTCGACCGGCCGCTGCGCCGTCCCGAGGTGGCCGTGCCCGAACCCGGCGGTGAGGCCGCTCGTCAGGTGCAGGTGACCATCGACGCATCGGAGGCCTGTCCGCGCTACGTGGCGCTGCTGGTGCGCAACGTGCGCATCGGCCCCTCGCCGCTCTGGCTGCGCCAGCGGCTGGCTGCCATCGGGCTGCGTTCGATCAACAACGTGGTGGACGTGACCAACTACGTGCTGCACGAGTGCGGCCAGCCGCTGCACGCCTTCGACTTCGACCGGCTGATCGGTGGACGCATCCACGTACGGCTGGCCCGCGCGGGCGAGCAGTTCACCACGCTCGACGGCAAAACACGCCAGCTCCCGGAAGGCGCCCTGTTGATCTGCGACGCCGAGCGTCCGGTGGCACTGGCCGGTATCATGGGCGGCGAGAACTCCGAAGTGACCGACACCACCACAAACATCCTCATCGAAAGCGCCTACTTCGATCCGTCCACCATCCGACGCACCGCGAAGGCGCTGGGCCTGCAGACGGACTCGTCCTACCGCTTCGAGCGCGGGGTCGATGCCGGCCTGCAACGCTGGGCCGCGGCTCGTGCGGCCCAGCTCATCGTGGAGGTGGCCGGCGGAGAGATCGTGCCCGGCGTCGTGGACGTGCAGATGCGGAAGTTCACGCCGCGCTCCGTGACGCTGCGCCTGCCCAGGCTGGCCCAGGTGCTGGGCACCGAGATCCCATCCGACGAGGTGCGGCGCATTCTGGATCGCCTGGGCTTCGAGCCGAAGCCGGAAGGCGAGGCTCTCCGCTGCACGGTGCCGCTCTACCGCCCGGACGTGCATGAGGAGATCGACCTGATCGAAGAGGTCGCCCGCGTGCACGGCTACGACCGACTGCCCTTGCCCGAGGCGTTTGTCGTGCCGGCCCGCGTACCCGACGAGCCGCCGACCCAGGCGCTGCGTCGCCGCGTGCGCACGCTGCTGGTCGGCTTCGGCCTGCGAGAAATCTACACGAACAGCCTGCTGCCCCGCGAGGTCGTACGCCGCTTCGTGCCCGCTTCGGGGACCGATCACCAGACCGACGCATCGCATCTGGTCGAAACGCTCAACCCCGTCTCGGCCGAAATGGCCGTGCTGCGGCCATCGCTGCTGCCTGGTCTGGTGCAGACCATCGTCTACAATCAGAATCGGGGCCAACAGGTGCTGCGCTTCTTCGAATTCGGCCGCGTCTTTGCCCGTACGGACCGCCCCGATACGCTCGTGCCTGGCTTTGCCGAGCACGAAGCGCTCATCCTCGGACTGAGTGGCCCGCACGCTCCCGAAGGCTGGGACGTGCAGCCACGCCTGACGGACTTCTTCGACCTCAAGGGGCTGGTCGAAACGCTGCTGGACACGCTGCACCTAAGTGATCGCATTGCGCTGATCCCGGCCGAATCGCCCGAGCCGACGGCCGCCTATCAGGTGAATCTGGTGGCCGACGGGCGCGTGCTGGGCACGCTGGCCCGCCTGTCGGACGCGCTTCAGGAGGCCTACGAACTGCGCGCCCCACTCTACTATGCCGAACTGAACTGGGACGCCTTCGCCGAGATTGCCCACCCGGCTCAGCAGCGCCGCTACCGCCCCTTCAGCCGCTTTCCCGAGGTTGACCGCGATCTGGCCGTACTCGTCGACCGCGACCAGCCGGTCGGCCCCCTGCTCGAAACCATCCGGGAAGCCGGCGGCGAGCTGCTCCGCCACGTGGGCGTCTTCGATCTGTACGAAGGCGAACGCATCCCTTCCGGCAAAAAGAGCGTGGCCTTCTCGCTGCGCTTCGGCGCCGATCGGACGCTGACCGACGAAGAGGTAGACGCCTGCGTCGAAGCGATCCTCCAGCAGCTCGAACGCCGCTTCGGGGCGCAACTGCGGCGTTGAGATCGTATATTGAACCTATCGAAACAGGCCGCAACCATGGGCAATCGCAAAAATAAAAAATCACGGCGGCATCGGCGGCCCCACCGTAGCGGGCCGGTGCATCTGCGAAGCCTGGAGTCGTTGGAGCAGCTGCGCGATCGCGTGGTAGAAACGGCCCGGGAGTTGACCCGGCTGCGCGAAGCACAGCACGCGCTGCGCGAGCAACTCAGCGCGCTGGCCGCCGAAATGCCGGCCCTGCCGCCGGGGGGCAGCGGCGCCCGCATCGTCTTTCCAGAAGACCCGGAGGTGCTCCGCCAGAAAGTACAGGCCTTCATCGAGGCCGTGGACTATTACCTGGAACAGGACCTCGGCACGGCAGGCCCTCCACCTTCCGCTTCCTGAGCTGAAACACGGCCATGGCGCTGGAAAAGTCCATTCAGATTTCCATTCTGGGGCGCAAGTACCCCCTGCGGGTGCGCCCGGAGGACGAGGCGTTGATGTACCAGTTGGCCGCCATGGTCGAGGAAAGGATGCGGGCGTTTCGGGAACAGCATCCGGAGCAGTCCGAGCTGACCGCTGCCGTGATCGTGGCGCTTTCGCTGGCCGAAGCGCTGCATGAAGCCCAAAAGGCGTTACGCGAACTGGATGAAACGCTTTACGAAACGATCCAGGAGCTGTTGGCGCTCCTGGAACATCCGGAAGAATCTCCCCTGACCCTGCCGGAACAGCCTGCCCGTGATGCGATATAAAGGCGCTGCCTGCATCAGGCAGGCCGGCGCAAGCCTGCAGTCACGCGTAATAAAGGGACCTAACACCTGTACGCGAGGGAGCCTTCCTTCCGACCCGGACGACAGGCCTCAGTCCCGGCACAGTCGGGATCTCCTTCCACTTCGGAAGGGGCCGAGGAAGTCGGAACGGTCGGAGCGGCACCCACTGTGTCGAAGAGGGGGTTCCTTGAACCCGGGCTGCAGGTTTGTGGCCGGACTTCTTCCACGCCCCGGCAGGGTTACGGAACCTGCCGGGGCGTCTTTTTTTAATCAGCTTTAACCGTTATCAGGCACTGGTGCCCGTTGTTGTTCATACCGAATCCAGACGACTATGGAACTGCTATGGATAGCCGGCCTTGTGCTTCTGGCCGTGGGGGCCGGCATTGCGCTGGATCGATGGCTGCTGACCCGTTCTCTGAAATCTGCCCGCGCGCAGGCGCAAAAGATTCTGGCCGAAGCCGAAGCGAAGGCGAAGGCCTATCAGGAGGAGCACCTGGAGCAAGCCCGGGAAGCCCTTCAGCGTGAGCGCCAGGCATTCGAGCGGGAGCAGGCCGAAGCCCGCAAGGCGCTACAACAGGTGCAGGAGCGGCTTGCCGAACGGCAGGAAGCGCTGAATCGCCGCACCTTCCGCGTCAACGAGCGGGAGAAAACGCTGGCCAAAGCCGCCGAAGCCATCGAAGCGCTGCGCCGTGAGGCCGATGCCAACTTCCGCCAGGCCGAAGCGCTCCATCAGCAGGCGCAGGCGCTTTTCGAGTCGCTACGCCGCCAGCAGGAAGCGCTCGCCCAGCGCGAGGCGGAGGTCAACCACCTGCAGGAAGAACTGACGGCCAGGCAGGCGGAACTGGACCGCACGCTGGAGGAACAGCTGCGCCGGCTGGAGCAGATTGCGGGCATGTCGCGCCAGGAGGCCCGGGAAGCGCTCATGGCGCAGATGGTCGAAGAGGCCCGGCTGGAGGCCGCCTCTATGATCAAGGAGATCCGTGACGAGGCCCGGATGAAGGCCAACCGAGAAGCCCGCAAGATCATCCTGACGGCCATTCAGCGGACGGCCGCCAGCCACGCCATCGAAAACACCGTCTCGGTGGTCAACATTCAGTCCGACGAGATGAAGGGCCGCATCATCGGACGCGAGGGCCGTAACATCCGGGCCTTCGAGGCGGCCACCGGCGTCGAGGTAATCGTCGACGACACGCCCGAGGCGGTGATCCTGTCGGCCTTCAACCCGATTCGTCGCGAGATCGCCCGCCTGGCGCTGACCAAGCTGATCCAGGACGGCCGCATCCACCCGGCCCGCATCGAAGAAGTGGTCGAAAAGGCCACGGCCGAGATCGAAGAAGAGATCATGGAGACGGGCGAACGGACCGTCATCGATCTGAACCTGCACGGTATGCATCCGGAGCTGATCCGACTCATCGGCCGGATGCGTTACCGCACAAGCTACGGCCAGAACCTGCTGGCCCACTCCATCGAGACGGCCCGCATCGCCTCGCTGATCGCCGCCGAGCTGGGGTTGGACGCCGACAAGGCCCGTCGCGCCGGGCTGCTGCACGACATCGGCAAGGTCGTCGAGGAGGAGATCGACCGACCGCATGCGCTGGTGGGCATGGAACTCTGCCGCAAGTACAGAGAGGATCCGGAGGTGTGCAACGCGGTGGGGGCCCACCACGACGAGATCGAGATGACCACGTTGATTGCACCCATCGTGCAGGCAGCCGATGCCATTTCGGGCGCACGTCCGGGCGCTCGTCGTGAGGCGCTGGAAGCCTATATCAAGCGGCTGGAAAAGCTTGAGGCGCTGGCCGCCTCGTTCCCGGGCGTCGAGCGCGTCTACGCAATCCAGGCCGGACGCGAAGTGCGCGTGATCGTCAACCACAATCTGGTCTCCGACGCCCAGGCCGAACAACTGGCCCTGGACATCTCGAAAAAAATTCAGAATGAGATGCAGTATCCGGGCCAGATCAAGGTGACGGTCATCCGCGAGGTGCGCTCGGTGGCCTATGCCAAATGACCGAAGTCTATAGCGCCCTGATCGGGCTCCCGATCAGGGCGCTTCTTACCCGGCCTTCAGGAGCGCGCCAGTTCGCGATCCAGGTTGTAGCGTTTGCGCTTTTCCCAGAGCGTCTTCTTGGAAATGCCCAGCATGCGGGCGGCTTCGGTGAAGCTGGCCTTGTAGTGCTTGAGCGTGTGCAAGATGTAGGCCTTCTCCAGCTCCTCCAGGGTGCTGCCGCTGGGGAAATAGAACACACCATTGGAAGCGGGCAGGGACATTCCCCCTGAAGGCGACGTGGCGGGCAGCAGGTGCAGATCGTCGGCGTCGATCCACTCCTTTCTGTTGAAAATCATGGCCCGCTCGAGCACGTTGCGCAGCTCACGCACATTGCCGGGCCAGTGATAGTCCAGCAGCTTCTGCTCCGCCTCAGGCGTCAGTCCTTTCACCTGTCGGCCCAGTTCTCTGTTGAACTGCTCAATGAGATGCCGGGCGATCAGCAGCACGTCGCGGCCCATCTCCCGCAGCGCCGGCAGGTAGATGTTGACCACGTTGATACGATAGAAGAGGTCCTGGCGAAATTTCTGCTCGGCCACCAGTTGCTCCAGGTTGACGTTCGTGGCGCACAGGATGCGCACGTTGACCTGGATGTCTTCGATACCACCCAGCCGGCGGAACGTCCGACTTTCCAGAAACGAGAGTAGCTTGGCCTGCAGCGCCAGGCTCATCGAGTCGATCTCGTCCAGAAAGACGGTCCCACCGTCTGCCACTTCAAGCAGGCCCGGCTTGGAGGTGCGTGCATCGGTGAAGGCGCCCTTCTCGTAGCCGAACAGCTCGGCTTCCAGCAGGTTGTCGGGCAGCGCCGCGCAGTTGATCTCGACGAAGCGCCCGCTGCTGTGGCAGGAGTTGGCGTGAATGGTACGGGCCACCAGATTCTTGCCGGTGCCGGTCTCGCCCCGGATCAATACGATCGTGCCCGGCACGTCCCGGAGCATCTCGATGGTCTGGCGCACCCGACGAATTGGCTCGCTCTCGCCCAGAATGCCCTCGATCGGATAGGCGTCCGCCTCACCCTGTGGCGAGAGCGGCAAAACCGACGTGCGCTCGTTGCGGCCGATGGCCTTCTTGAGCAGCATGCGCATTTCTTCCAGATTGACCGGCTTCTGCAGATAGTGAAAGGCACCCCGACGCATGGCCTCGACGGCCGTCTGCACCGACGAATGGGCCGTCATGATAATGACCGGCACGTGAAGCCGACGTTTGCGCAGCCGTTCCAGCAGTTCGATGCCGTTGATTTCCGGCATCATCAGATCGGCCAGCACCACGTCGGGTTGCTGCCCGTCTTCGATGGCGTCCAGCATCGCCTGAGGATGCACGAACGTACGCACCTCGTAGCCGTCCCGCCGGAGCACGTTGGCAAACAGCTCGCCCAGCTTGGGCTCGTCATCCACCACAAACACACAGGCCTTCGACATAGCGCGGGGGGTGTAGATTGGTAAACTCCGTCCGCCTCTACTTGCTTTTGCCAGACTCCTCTTTAGTATCGGCCGAGTAGTTTCGAACTCAAGTGATTCCGATCAGAAAAATTGTAGCCGTATTCCGGACGTGCCTTCGCGCCCTTTCTTCGGTTACTGCTTCGTTTCGTAAAAAAAGAAGGGCTATTCAGCGAGTGCTTCTTCGATGCAAAGTAAAAACGAAACTCTCCGGGAATTCGGGCTGTTTTCACGAGCCGTTTCTATTTTAGACAACTTGCACGCCAGCCTTCAAAAAAGATGAAGCCTGTCCAGTTGCTTTTACTGCTGTTGTTGCTGGTGCTCGGCGCCTGCCGGCAGGCGTCCGGTCCCCCTGACGGTGCACTGACGGTTACCGACGATCTGGGCCGCATGGTCACGCTGCCGCACGTGCCGGAGCGCGTTGTGACGCTGGCGCCCAGCCTGACAGAAATCGTCTTTGCCGCCGGGGCCGGTCATAAACTGGTGGGGGTCACCACGGCCGACGATTATCCGCCGGCCGTCGATACGCTGCCGCGCTTCAGTGCGCTACCGGTCAACTTCGAGGCGATCGTCGCGCTGCAACCGGACCTGGTGCTGGCCACCGATCAGGTGAACAATCCGCGTGATGCGGCCACCTTCGAAGCGCTCGGCCTGCCCGTGTATTTCTTTTCGTACCATTCGCTTGAGGACGTGTTGGAAGCGATTCTGACCACCGGGAAGCTGCTGGGCACCGAGCCGGTCGCCCGTCGCACCGTCGATTCGCTGCGGGCGCGCCTGGCGAAGCTGGCGGCGGCCGCCGATACGCTGCGCCACTGCCCCACCGTGCTGGTGCTGATCAGCGACGAAACGCTCTATGCGTTCGGTCAGGGTAGCTACGTGCATGATCTGGTGGCGCGAGTCGGAGGCAAAAGCCTGACGGACTCGCTGTCCAATCCGGCTCCGGTGCTGAGCGACGAACTGGTACTGCAGCTTCAGCCCGAGGTGATCGTCGTAACGGCCGGTGCCGATTACGATCCGGCCCGGCTGCTGCGGTATCATCCGTCCTGGGATCTGTTGCCGGCCGTTCGCAACCGGCGCATCTGCGGCGTCGAGCCCTCGCTGATCCTGCGGCCCGGTCCGCGCCTGGTGGCCGGCCTGGAGGCGCTGCTGCACTGCCTGCACCCGGAGCTGGCCCGCAAGCTGTCGCCATGAGAATGCGTCCGCTCACGCTGAGCTGCTGGCTGCTCGGGCTGCTGCTCGCCTCGGTGGTGGCCGGGGTTGCGCTCGGCAGCGTCTCGCTGGCGCCGGACGTGGTAGTGCGCGTGCTGCTCGGGCGGATAACCGGCGCAGCGGTCGATCCGGTGGCCGAACGAATCGTCTGGCAACTCCGCCTGCCCCGCGTGCTGATGGCCCTGCTGACCGGTGGTGGACTGGCCATCGTGGGCGTGGCCATGCAGACGCTGGTGCGCAATCCGCTGGCCGAGCCCTACATCCTCGGCCTTTCGAGCGGGGCCAGCGCCGGCGCTTCGCTGTTCTACCTGGGCTTTCTCCCGCCACTGCTGTCGCGCGCGCTCTCGATGCCGCTGGCGGCTTTTCTGGGCGCCCTGCTGGCGCTGACCCTCGTCTACCTCGTGGCGCGGCAGAACGGTATGCTTTCGATCTCGCGGTTGCTGCTGGGCGGCGTGGCAATCTCGGCACTCATGGCTTCGATCACGTCGTTCGTCACGTTCGCCTCGCCCAGCCCCGACAAGCTCCGCGCCGTACTGTTCTGGCTGCTGGGTTCGTTCAGCGGGGCCCGCTGGTCGCTGCTGCCGCTGCCCGCTCTGATCACGCTACTGGGGCTGCTCGGCATGATGGCGCTCACGCGGCCCATGGACCTGCTGCTGCTGGGTGAGGAGCCGGCCGCTCAGCTCGGCATTCCCGTCGAACTGGCCAAGCGTCTGTTGATCCTGATTTCGGCCCTGGTAACCGGGACGCTCGTGGCGTTTTCCGGGACGATCGGCTTTGTCGGACTGATCATTCCGCACGCGGTCCGCGCCCTGACGGGTGTGCCGCACCGACGGGTAGTGCCGCTGAGCTTCCTGCTGGGCGCCGCCTTTCTGATCTGGGCCGATCTGGTTGCCCGTCTGCTCCTGCCCGGTACCGAGCTTCCGGTGGGTGTCGTGACGGCGCTCTGCGGTGTGCCGTTCTTTCTGATGCTGCTGCGCCGCAGCCATTACCGCTTTGGTTGACGACTCATCCAGCCCAGTACCAGGGCGGCCAGTACCTGCAGCGTTACGGCCACCACGACCAGCGCCGGAATCGATACGTCGTAGAGCACGCCGAGCAGCGCGCTGCCGGCAAACCAGCACACGCCGAAGACCGCGTGAAACAGTCCGAAGGCGGTGCCCCGCCGTTCCGGCGCGATCATCCGGGCCAACGTGGCCCGCAGGATGGACTCCTGCGCACCCATACCCACGCCCCAGAGCGCCATGCCCGCCCAGGCAGCCGCCGGACCGCCCAGAAACGTCAGCGGCGCAAAGGCGGACGTCAGCGCCACGGCCAGGGCCAGCGTGATCGGGCCGAAGCGGTCGAACCAGCGTCCCAGCAACAGGGCCGCTCCTGCATCGACGCCCATCGCCAGCGCATAGCTCAGGGGAATCCAGGCTTCAGGCAATACGCCAGCCTCCCGGAAGTGATAGGAAATCAACGGGAAGTCCGCGTATCCGGCGGCCAGCAGCCCGGCCCCGATCAGATAGATCCAGAACGTGCGCGGAAATGTGCGATCCGCCGGTGTCGTCGCGCGGGTTGTTTCCAGCTCCTGCGGTCGCGGGTAGCGTAGCCGGGCCACGCCGAGCAATGTCAGCGCGAGCAGCGCCGGCACCAGCAGCAATGCGAAGGCCGTCCGGTAGTCGCCCCCCTGCAACAACACACCGGCCATCAGAAGCGGACCGGCCACGGCACCGATCTGATCCAGCGCTTCGTGCAGCCCGAATCCCCGGCCATGCCCTACCTGTGCCGTGGCGTGCGAGAGCAGCACGTCGCGAGCGGGTGCCCGTAGTGCTTTTCCGGCCCGTTCGGCGATGATCAGCGCAGCCGCCACTTCCCAGCGCCCGGCCAGCGCCAGGGCCGGCACGGCCAGTAGGTTCACCGCATAGCCCAGCAGCGTAAGCGTCCAGTAGCGACGCGTTCGATCGCTCAAGTAGCCGCTGACGAGCCGCAGTCCGTAGCCTGCCAGTTCTCCGGCACCGGCCACCACGCCCACTGCCGCGGCCGAAGCCCCCAGCCAGCCCAGATAGGGACCGATCAGGCTCCGGGCACTCTCATAGGTGAGATCGGCCAGCAGGCTGACCAGCCCGAACAGCACGATCAGCCAGAGCGCCCGTCGCGTGGCTGGCGTCGTAGCAGGACGTGTCATGATGCGCTGTCAATACCGGGCGGCAGCGGGTTCGCCGACGCGTGTGCGTTGCTGCTGCGCCAGCCATTGCTGAAAGGACCGGCTTCCCTCTTCCAGAAAGGCCAGAAATTCTTCTACCGAAGCCAGTCCTGTGTGCCGGGCCAGCAGCGGTTTGCCTTCCGGCGCGACAATCGCGTAAGTCGGCAGGGCTACCGTGCCGGTTAGCTGCAGTTGATAGCGCTGCCATTCAGGCCCCACCGAGGCATCGTCGGTATAGAGCCGGAGCCGCACAAAGTCATTTTGCAACCGCTTGGCGACCTCCGGATGCGGGAAGACGGTGGCCTCCATCTGGCGACAGTTCGTGCAGGTGTACCCCGTAAAGTCGATGAACACGGGCCGGTTCGTCGCCTGCGCCTCGGCGAAGGCGGCGTCCGGGTCCTCATACCAGTTCATCTCTGCTGCATTTTCGCCGCTTCCGCTTCCCTGCAGCAGCGCCACCAGCCCCACGTCGGTGGCCCGACGCGGCGGCAGGTAGGCGTCCAGGTTGCCCAGCGGCGCCCCCAGCAGTCCGGGCAGCATGTAGAGCGACAGGCCGAAGAACAGCACGGCTACCAGCAGACGTCCGACACCCACCGTCTCGAGCGGCGGTTCGTGGGAGAGCCGGAGCTTACCGATCAGGTACAATCCGGTCAGGAAAAACAGCACCGACACCAGCGCGATCACCAGCGGTCGGGAGAGCAGCCCCCAGCCCCATACCAGATCGGCGTTCGAGAGAAACTTCAGCGCGGCGGCCAGTTCCACGAAGCCCAACACCACCTTGATCGTCTGCATCCAGGCACCCGAGCGGGGCAGCGCTTCAAGCGCTCGTGGAAACAGCGCAAATAGCACGAACGGCGTCGCGAACGTCAGGCTGAAGGCCACCATGCCCAGCACGGGATAGCCCCACTCGCCCAGCGCCGTGGCGGCCAGCAGCCCGCCCACGAAGGGGGCCGTGCAGGAGAACGAGACGAGCGTAAGCGTCAGCCCCATAAAGAGCACGCCCAGGTAGCCGCCGTGCGTCTGGCTCTGGCGATCAAAGTAGTTGACGAGGCCGGAGGGCAAGCGCAGTTCGTACAGTCCGAGCAGCGAGAGCGCAAACAGAATGAAAATCAGCCCGATGAACAGGTTGACCCAGGGATTGGCCGCAATGGTCTGCGCACCAGAAGCGCCCACAAGCAGGGCTGTCAGCACGCCCAGCCCCGTGAAGGTCACCACGATGGCCAGGCCGTAGACGAGCGCCATCCGGACGGCCTGGGCACGGCTACCACTCTGCCGCGTGAAAAAAGAGACCGTCAGCGGAATCATGGGAAAGACACAGGGCGTGAGCAGAGCGGCCAGTCCAGCACCCACGGCCAGCAGCAGAAAGCCCCAGAGTCCCCCCGAACGCGCCCGGGCCAGATCCTGGGCGGCCGCGTCCGTGAGCACCGGAGCCGCCTCAGAAGATGCAGGCGACTCTGGTTCGATGGGAGGCACTACCGGTTCAAAGCGGGGCGGAGATGCCGCCGCAGGGGCCTGAGGATCGATACGAACGGTCGCTTCGACCGGCACTTCGGTAGGTGGCAGGCAAACCCGGTCGTTACAGGTCGTAAACTCCACCCGAGCAGTCAACGTGCGCACACCAGGCGCGGCATCCGGCGCTACCACCAGCGGTACCGCCAGTGCAGCCTGATTCAAAAAATAGCGGACGACTTTCTGGAAAAAGGGATCATAGCCTTCCAGCGGCGTCTGCTGATGGGGCGGACCGACCTGCCGGATGTCGGCCGATAGCGCATCGAGGCGTACTCGCACGCCCCTTGTGGGTGGTGGCGAGTCGAGCGCATAGACTTTCCACCCTTCGGCGATCGTCGCCTCCAGCCGGAGCCAGAGCGAATCACCCGGGGCTACTCGTTCGGGTTGCGGGCGGGCACGCCACTGCACGATCTCAGTTGCCCGTTGTGCCCGCGCCGGCAGCACCAGCAGGGCAAGCAGCACCAGCAGTCCTGTATGTTGCAGCTTTCTGTCTTGCATAGCCTATCACGACAGACAGCCAACAAAAAAGGCGTTCGTCGGGGAAACGAACGCCTCGGACAATTGTTGCCGGTGGTTGCGGGAGCGTCAGCTTTCGGCCGTCTCCGGCTCGACGCGAATCTTGATCTGCGCCACCACTTCGGGATGGAGCTTCACGCGGGCCGTGTAGACGCCCAGCATGCGGATGTCTTCGGGCATTTCGATGCGACGCCGATCGATCTTGAAGCCCCGCTGGGCCAAGTAATCGGCCACCTGGCTCGAGGTGACCGTACCGAAGATACGGTTCTCCTCGCCGACTTTGGCGCGGATGACGACCTCGGTCTTTGCCAGCTCTTCGGCCATGCGCTCGGCCTCCTCACGCTGGCGGGCCAGCTTACGCGCCTGCTGGCGACGGCGTTCTTCCAGATCTTTGAGCACGCTCGGCGTCGCCTCGATGGCCAGGCCCTTCGGGATCAGGTAGTTTCGTCCGTAGCCGTCTTTGACGGTCACCACCTCTCCCTCCAGGCCTAGCTTTTCTACGTCCTGTAACAGAAGTACTTTCATGGCAAAATCGCAGTTATGGGTCATGCGTCCAGCTCGGCCGCAGCAGCGGCTTACTTGACGGCGTCGGCCACGAACGGCAGCAACGCCAGGTGGCGTGCCCGCTTGATGGCCCGGGCGATCTGCCGCTGCGTTTTGGCCGACACACCGGTGATCCGGCGCGGCAGGATTTTACCCTGCTCGTTGATAAACTGCTTCAAAAACTCGACGTCCTTGTAGTCGACGTATTCCAGATCGCGCTTGCGTGCCATGGCTCGATTTCGCTTCGGTTTGGTGAAGATCGACGATTATTCCGCTTCCTCCTCTTCTTCTTCCTCTTCCTCCACTTCGATTTCCTCCTCTTCTTCCACTTCTACATCCTTCGGACGCGGCTGCGCCGCCTCGGCGGCCTGCTGCTTACGCCGCTCGTAGTGGCGCAGCATCTTCGCGTCCATGCGCAGCGTCAGGTAACGGAGCACCTGCTCGTCGATCTCCAGGAAACGCTCCAACGCGGCGATCAGCGAACCCGGCGCTCGGAAGTACATGTTCACGTAGTAGCCGTTCCGCCGCTTCTGGATCGGATAGGCCAGGCGCCGCGTGCCCCACTCGTCGACTTCAACAATCTCGCCGCCGTGCTCTTCGATGTACTGGTTGACGCGGCGGATGACCTCCTTGATCTGGTCGTCGCTGAGCGCCGCGTTGATGATGTAGGTCAGCTCGTAGAAGTTTTTCACTTCCGACATGATCCCGTCCCTGTGGAATGATTACCGGTTTCGGTTCATGCCCCCGCCGACGGGCGGGAGCAGGGAGGTACGCAAGGTACGGCGCTTCAACGCCGGAGGCAAAGGCGCGGTTCTTCTTTGCGGAAAATTAGGCCTTGAGCTGGGCCAGGCGTTCGGCGTGTTCGGCCGTGCGCAGTGCGTTGATCAGGTCGTCCAGTTCGCCTTCGATGATGCGGTGTAGCGGCCAGTTTTTCAGATCGCCTTCGAGTCGGTGGTCGGTCACGCGATCCTGTGGAAAGTTGTAGGTGCGGATTTTGGCCGAGCGGTCGCCGGTTTTGATGGAAGCCCGTCGTACGGCGTCGCGCTCGGCCCGCCGGCGTTCCTGCTCCAGCTCGTACAGGCGCGCGCGCAGGATGCGCAGCGCTTTTTCCTTGTTCTGGTGCTGGCTTTTTTCGTCCTGGCAGGAGACGACGATCCCGGTCGGGATATGCGTGATGCGAACGGCCGACTCGGTGCGGTTGACGTGCTGGCCGCCGGGACCGCTGGCCCGGAACACGTCAATGCGCAGGTCTTCGGGCCGGATTTCTACGTCCACTTCTTCGGCTTCGGGCAGCACCACCACGCTGGCAGCCGAAGTGTGGATGCGACCCTGCGATTCGGTGGCGGGCACGCGCTGCACGCGATGCACGCCGCTTTCGTATTTCATCGTGCCGTAGACGTCCGGTCCCTTCAGGCTGAAGATGATCTCCTTGAAGCCGCCCACCGTGCCCGGCGAGGCGTCGAGCACTTCCAGCTTCCAGCCCTTGCGTTCGCCAAAGCGGCTGTACATGCGGAACAGATCGCCGGCGAACAATGCCGCCTCATCACCGCCCGTGCCGGCTCGGATCTCCACGATGGCGTTGCGCCGGTCCATTTCGTCCTGCGGGATCAGGCGTAGCCGCAGGTCTTCCTCAACGGCCGGCAACTGCTTCTCCAGCTCCTCCAGCTCATGCCGGGCCATACGGACCAGCTCCGGGTCCGACTCGGTGCGGATTAGCTCGCGCAGGCTCTCCTGCTCGGCCAGCAGGCGCTCGTAGGCTTCGATGGCCTCGACGACGGCCCGCAGGCTGGCATGCTCACGCCCCAGATCGGCCAGCCGTTTCGGATCGGCCGCCACCTCCGGATCCGACAGCGCCTGCGTGACCTCCTCGTAGCGGCGTTTGATCTCCTCCAGCGGCTCTCTTGGAATCATAGGCGCAGCGCTTCGTTTCCGCTGCTAACGCCGGGATCTGATCGAAGGTGCCGGCCGATTATTCCACCGTCACGCTCTTGGCCAGGTTGCGCGGCTGATCCACGTTGCAGCCCCGCATGACGGCAATGTGATAGGCCAGCAGTTGCAGCGGAATCACCGTTAGCAGCGGCGTCAGGAAGTCCGGCACCGGCGGAATGCGGATAACGTACTCGCAGAGCTTGTCCAGCTCGCCGTTCCCCTCGTCGGTGATGGCGATAACCGATCCCTGGCGGGCCACTACCTCTTCGATATTCGAGACCACTTTGTCGTAGGTGCGGTCTTTCATGGCGATGAAGACCACGGGCATGAAGCGGTCGATGAGCGCGATCGGCCCGTGCTTCATCTCGGCGGCCGGATAGCCCTCGGCGTGAATGTAAGAGATTTCCTTGAGCTTCAGCGCGCCTTCGAGCGCCACGGGAAAGTTGTAGCCGCGGCCGAGGTACAGGAAGTTGGACGCGTAGCGATAGACATGCGCAATGTGTCGGATCTCCTCATTGAGCGTGAGCACCTGACGCACCTTTTCGGGAATCTCGGCCAACGCCCGCAGCGCCTGCGCCATTTCGGCTTCCGAGAGCGTGCGGCCTTCGGCCAGCTTGAGCGCCAGCATGGTCAGCACGGCCACCTGCGCCGTAAACGCCTTGGTCGAGGCCACGCCGATCTCGGGTCCGACGTGCAGGTAGACGCCGGCGTCCGTCTCGCGGGCGATCGTCGAGCCGACCACGTTGCAGATACCCAGCGTCAGTACGCCCTGTCGTTTGGCCTCGCGTACGGCGGCCAGCGTGTCGGCCGTCTCCCCACTCTGCGAGATGGCGATCACCACGTCGTTGGGCCGCAGCACGGGATTGCGATAGCGAAATTCGCTGGCATACTCGACCTCGACAGGAATGCGAGCAAATTCTTCGATCAGATACTCGCCTACCAGTCCGGCATGCCACGAGGTGCCGCAGGCGCAGATGATGATGCGGTCGGCCGCCCGGATGCGGTCCATTACATCAATGAGCCCGCCCAGTTTCACCGTGTTGTGCTGCAGGTCGAGCCGTCCGCGCAGGCAGTTTTCCAGCGCCTCGGGCTGCTCCATGATCTCTTTGAGCATGAAGTGGGGATAGCCGCCCTTTTCGATCTGCTCCAGGTCCCACTCCAGCTCGTGGACTTCCTTTTCGAGCAGTACGTTGTCGATCGTGCGCACCTCGTAGCCATCGCGGCGGACGACTACCACCTCGCCGTCGTTCAGGTAAACCACCTGGCGCGTGTGCTCCACAATGGGCGCGGCATCGGAGGCCAGGAAGTACTCGCCCTCTCCGATACCCAGAATGAGCGGACTGCCCTTCCGGGCGGCAATCAGTAGATCCGGATCCGAAGCCGACACGATGGCCAGCCCGTAGGTCCCCACCACCTGCGTGAGTGCCTGACGAACGGCTTCCGGCAGCGGGAGCCCGGTAGCACGGCGCACGTCGTCGATCAGATGAACAAGCGCCTCGGTGTCGGTCTCGCTCCGGAATACATACCCCTTCTGCTGCAGGCGTTTGCGCAGCGCCGCATAGTTTTCGATGATCCCGTTGTGGACCACCGCAAAGTCGCCGTCGCTGCTAACGTGCGGGTGCGCGTTGACGTCGTTGGGCTCACCGTGCGTAGCCCAGCGGGTGTGCCCGATACCCAGCGAGCCCTCCGGCAGCCGCTCCCGCAGTGCAGCCGCCAGATCATTCACCTTGCCTTTCTGCTTGTACACCTGAAGCCGGCCGTTGCCCACCACGGCAATTCCGGCCGAGTCGTAGCCGCGATATTCCAGACGCTTGAGGCCGTTGAGCAGCAGTTCGGCGGCCGGACGATGGCCGATGTATCCAACAATTCCGCACATAGGCAAAGAAAGGCTTGCGTTTCAAAAAACCGGGGTCGGTGCCGCGCGGCCCCTTCCCGCAAAATGCTTGCCGGCCCGGCAGCGAAGCGGCACCTTCCCCACCGGACCGGCAGCACGCGGAAGGCAACCCGGAACGCGTCAGACGGTTTCCGAGAGCGGCTCGCGGACCGTCCGCCCGATCACCGGAGCGATAAGCCGGATCTGACGCATCAGCTCGGTAAACTGATCGAAGTAGAGCGATTGCGGCCCGTCGCTTTTGGCCGAAGGCGGATCCGGATGCACTTCGACCATGATCCCGTCGGCGCCGGCCGCCACGGCCGCCCGCGCCATGGGAATCACTTTGTCGCGCAATCCTGTGCCGTGGCTGGGATCGGCCACGATGGGCAGATGGCTCTTCTGTTTGATCACCGGAATGGCCGACAGGTCGAGCGTGTTGCGCGTCTGCGTCTCGAACGTGCGGATGCCGCGCTCACAGAGGATCACCTGCGGATTGCCGTGCGCGATGATGTACTCGGCGCTCATCAGCCATTCCTCGATGGTGGCCGCCGGGCCCCGCTTCAGAAAAACCGGCTTGTCTACCTTGCCCAATTCCTTGAGCAGGGCAAAGTTCTGCATGTTGCGGGCGCCCACCTGGAAGATGTCGGTGTACGGGTAGATTATCTTGATCTGGTTGACCTCCATCACTTCCGTGATGACCCGGAGGCCGTAGCGGTCGGCCGCCTCGCGCAGCAGCTTGAGGCCCACCTCGCCCAAGCCCTGGAAGGAATAGGGCGAGGTGCGCGGTTTGAAGGCCCCTCCTCGCAGGAAGGTCGCGCCCTGCGCCGCCACGTGCGCTGCCGTCGCCATGATCTGCTCCTCGCTTTCGACGGAGCACGGCCCGGCCATCACCACCACCTCGGGCCCGCCGATCACCACCCCTTTGACTTCGATCCGGGTGTCTTCTTTTTTCCAGGAGCGACTGGCGAACTTGTATGGTTCGGTCACCCGGTAAACGTCCGCCACGCCATCGAGCACTTTGATATGCCGAATGTCGAAGTCGGGCTTGACGCCGATCGCGCCCAGCACGGTCTGATTGACCCCGGTCGAACGATGCACGTCGAAGCCATAAGCATTAAGCCGTTCAATGACGGCCTGGATCTGGGCCTCGGTGGCCCCGGGCTGCATGACAACAACCATATCCCCCGACATCACGACTTTTATAAAAACAAGCGTATTCTGGAAGATACAAAAGTTTCATCCCCTGTGAAAATCTACGCGCGTTTTTTGCCGAACCTGAAGCTGCTTTGACCATTTACTTATCTCAAAATAAACCAGGAAGATTCATGGCCGAGCAAACCACCGGCGAACGTTCCCGGGCGCTGTTGTTTCTGCGACCGGCTTCAGAGTTGACGCTCAAATCGAGCCGGACGCGCCGGCGCTTTCAGCAACTGCTGGTGCGCAACCTGAAAGATGCACTGCGCAGCCAAGAGATTCCGTTTCGTTTTCAGGGCTCCTGGAGCTGGTTTCTGATCGAGACGGAGGCGCCGCTTCAGGCCATCGAGGCGCTACGACACGTGCCGGGCATCGGACCGATCATGCCGGTGGAACTGGTCACCGGCACATCGCTGGAGGAGATCGTGCAGCGCGGGGCCGAGGCGTTCGCCGAGCGCGTGCGCGGCCGCCGTTTTGCCGTGCGGGCCCGGCGGCGGGGCGACCATCCCTACCGCTCGCGGGACATCGAGGTCGAACTCGGCGCAGCGTTGCGTCCCTTTGCGGAGCGGGTCGATCTGACCAATCCAGAAGTCACGGTGTACGTGGAGGTGCGCGAAGACCGCGCCTACTTCTACACCACAATCATCAAGGGACTGGGTGGTCTCCCGATCGGAAGCCAGGGACAGGCGCTGGTGCTCATCTCCGGTGGGTTCGACTCGGCCGTGGCGGCCTGGCTCGCCCTGCGGCGCGGCGTGGCTGTCGATTACCTGTTCTGCAACCTGGGCGGCAAAGCCTACGAACGCGCTGTGCTGCAGGTTGCCAAGGTGCTGGCCGATGCCTGGAGCTTTGGTACGCGGCCTCGCTTCTATTCGGTGGACTTCGGGCCGGTCGTCGATGAAATGCGCCGTCACGTCCGCCCGGCCTACTGGCAGGTGGTACTCAAACGGCTGATGTACCGGGCCGGAGAGGCCATGGCCCGCCAGACCGAAGCGCTGGCACTCATCACCGGCGAGTCGCTCGGCCAAGTCTCCTCGCAGACACTCAAGAACCTGCAGGCCATCGAGGCGGGCACGTCGCTGCCGGTGCTGCGTCCACTGCTGACTTACGACAAAGAGGAGATCATCAACCTGGCCCGGCAGATCGGCACGGCCACGCTCTCGGAGCGCGTGCGCGAATACTGTGCGCTGACGCCCGATCGTCCCGTGACGGCCACGCGACCTGAAGCCGTCGATGCCGAGATGGCAAAACTGGACCTGTCGGTGCTCGAACAGGCCGTCGCTTCGGCCGAGGTGTACGATCTGCGTGCGCTGTCGGCCTCGGAGCTGGTAACCCCCTATCTGTTCATCGAAGAAATCCCGGAAGGCGCCGTGGTCATCGACTGCCAGAGCGAGGCGCTCTACGAACACTGGCACTATCCGGGCGCCCTTCACATGGACCCCTGGCAGCTCCTGCAACAGTTCCGGCACCTGGACCGCGACTGCATCTATGTGCTCTATTGCCCGCGCGGATTGCAATCGGCTTACGTGGCCGAGGTCATGCAGCGGGCCGGCTACGAAGCCTACTCGTTCAAGGGCGGCGTACCGGCCCTCAAGGCCTATGCCCAGGCCCGGGGCATCGAAGTGCCCGAGCTTTAACGAGGGAATGTGACAATTTCTCGTTCGGCAATTCGCTTTGCTCCGAGTCTGCCTACAAACAGGTACTCATTCGGAGCAAACCACGAAGGCACCCGCAGAAGCACTGCGATCCCGAAGCGTATTCAGCGGTAACGCTCCAGCGTGAACTTCTCACCCAGATAGCGGCGGCGCACTTCAGGATCGGCTGCCAGTTCTTCGGCGGTTCCGTGCTGAAAGATGCGCCCTTCGTAGAGCAGATAGGCGCGGTCGGTAATGGCCAGCGTTTCGTGCACGTTGTGGTCAGTGATGAGTACGCCGATGCCACGCGCCCGCAGGTCGGCCACCAGCGCCATGAGCTCTTCGACGGCAATCGGGTCGATTCCGGCAAAGGGTTCGTCCAGCAGCAGAAAGCGCGGGCGCGTGGCCAGTGCTCGGGCGATCTCCGTGCGGCGTCGCTCGCCGCCTGAGAGCATGTAGCCCTTCGAGCGCCGCACACGCTCCAGGCCGAATTCCTGCAGCAACTGCTCCACGCGTGCCCGCCGCTCGGCCCGGTTCAGCGGCTGAAATTCCAGCACGGCTTCCAGATTTTCCTCGACGGTTAGCTGACGGAAGATGGACGCTTCCTGAGCCAGATACCCCACCCCCAGCCGCGCCCGGCGGTACATGGGCAGGTGCGTGATCTCGCGATCGCCCAGAAAAATCTTGCCCGCATTGGGCCGCACCATGCCCACGATCATGTAGAAAGTGGTTGTCTTGCCGGCCCCGTTCGGGCCGAGCAACCCCACGATCTCACCCTGGCGGACCCGCAGGCTGACGTCCTGCACCACAAAGCGCTTGCGATAGCGCTTGAAGAGCCCTTCAGCCCGCAGTTCAGTGGTTTCCGGCGCGCTCATAGGCGGTAGGGTTCGAGGCCGGCATCACCAGCGGCGAAGGCCGCCGCCACTCCGGCGCGGTGCGCAGCCGTTGCCGGATCCAGGTTTCCCGAAGCAAATCGGCCGGATCGGGCCGAAGTTCCGGCACCCATCGAAAGCCCTCGAGCTGGAAGGGCTCCGGGATTCGGTCACGGTCGTACTGCACGCCCTGCACGCCCCCCTGCACCCGCACCCGTCGCACCCGGTCGCCGGCGAACCAGAAGGTGATCTCATCGCCGGAGACACGCACAGCCCCCCGGAGCGAATCGTTTCGATCGCGCAGGTAATAGATCGCCTCGGCGTTAGGGCCGACCACAAGCTGGCGGAGCGAGTCCTGTTCGAAGTAGCCTACTAGTCGCCGTCCTTTGAGCTGCTGGAGCCGATCGAGTACCGTATCGCGCTGCACGACGAAAGCATTCGGAAACACCCGGAGTGTGTCGCGATCGCCGCTGCCATGCAACCAGAGCGTATCGCCGAAGACCTGCGTTTCCTCGAACCAGGCGATCGGTTCGCCAAACAGACGCACCTCTTCCCACACCACCGCACCATCCCGAACGATCCGGTCGTACACCAGCGAGTCGGCGCGGGCGGCCAACCGTCGCTGCCAGAGCCGAACGGAATCGGTGGCCACCAGACGCCGCAACGAGTCCTGTCGCGTAAAGTGCAGCTGGCCGGCCCGCACGAGCAGCGTATCAATCCGGCCGGTGGAGTCCGGCCGCAACAGCACCAGCAGCGGCCGCCCCGTCATCCGACTGTAGCCGGTCTGCTCGTTGTTAAAGGCCTGTCGGCCAAACAGTAACGTGCGCGTGACCGTACCGTCATCGGACGTGTCCTGCTGCTCGATGAAGACGCGTCCCCGGGCCAGGGCCACCTCGGTATCGCGAAAGTAGATGACCGTATCGGCCTCCAGATAACGGTTTTTTCCTTCGAGCCGGACGCTTCCGTAAAACTCGGCGCGTTTCTCATCGGACCAGTACACGCCGCGCTGGCTGGTGAGCACGGCGGCGCTGTCGGCCAGACGCACGCCGGCTTCGAAGACCGCCCGCTTTTCCCGCGTGTAGTACCAGCCCAGCGGCGCTTCCAACGTTACCGTGCCGTCCCAGAGGCGCACACGTCCGATGGCGCGCCCGACCTTCTGGCGGCTATCGTAGTAGATCGTGTCGGCCTGGAGCGAGTCGCCACGCTCCACAATGCGAACGTTCCCCACGAAGCGAATAAGCCGCTCCTCTGGCCACTGGGTAGCGCGCTCGGCCCAGAGTCGGGTTGAGTCCTGCTTTAGAACAACATGCCCGATCAGCTCACGGAAACGCCGGCCGTCCGCATCCACACCTCCGACGAGCGAATCGGCTTTAAGCGCCACCGGGCGACGGCTCGTATCGGCCGGTTGCGCCCGGAGCGCCGGGGCAAGTCCCCATCCCATCAGTAATAGCAGGAGCAGACGTGCACTCATTCGGACGTTTCCTCTTCGATGACGACATGGCCGGTCACGCGGCGCAGCCGGTAGCTTGTCAGCTGTTCGTCGGCTTCCAGCTCAAAGCCTTCCACCTGCTCATCAGGCGCCAGCAGGCGCACGAAACCCGGCGCATAAAGCCGCTGCCGATCTTCGTACCAGCGCAACCGATCGGTCAGGAGCCGTCTTCCTTCCCGGGTGATCACTTCCACTTCGTCCTCGGCCTCGAAACGGCGGGCGTTTTCATTATACACGATGCGCCGGGCTCGCAGCGTGGCGGCCGAATCGCCTTCCAGGGTGAAGATCCAGCCCCGGACCGGCATGTCGCTCGTGCCCTCAAGCACCACGTAGGAGCTTTCGGGCAATTCCTGGCGGATCAGATGGGCAGCCAGCAGACGCGCTCGGGGCCGGCCGTCAATGGAAAGCCGGTAATCGACCTGCCAGCTCTCCTGCTCGGGCTCCTGCTCGGCCTGCACAGCCGCTACCACTTCGGGCGCAGGAGACTGTCGGCAGGCGGCCACCAGCAGCGTGCCCGCCAGCAGCATGCCCTGTAGCATGCGTTTCATACCGTCACGGTCTGCTCCGGCGGCAACACAGCCCAGGCCGTCTCCACGCGGTCGCCGCAGCGTGCCAGCCAGTCCGCAAAGTCCCGGCAGATGGCCGCCAGCGCTTCCACAGAAACCGCCGCAGCGGGCGCATAGACGCAGGCCACTACACGCGTGGTCGCCTCGACCGTCTTGGTGGCCAGGCTGTCTTTGACCGGATTGACAATGGGTTCGTCTGCACCGGAGTCCGGATCCACGCGACAGCCGACGATCAGGTCCGTCAGGTCAATCTGCTGCCCGGCCGTGTTGAACACGTAGGCTTCGCCTGTACGTCCCAGCCGAAAGCGAAAGTGTGTAGCGCTTGCACGGTCCAGGTCCCAGAGCGACACTGGCAGCATGTGCAGCAGGCTGATATAGTTGGCCACGTCCACAGGGCCGTTGATGCGGGGGAAGTTGCCAGCCTGCGCCTCCCGGAGCAGGTATTCGCTGGCCGGTTTGGCGCGGCCGGTAGGTTTGTAGCGGCCGTTGCGCAGCAGATTGCGCACGGCCTGCCGGCGCGCCTCCAGCTCAGGCGGCAATTGTTTCCGTCCGGCAAGCAACTGTTGCAGCGCTTCGGCCAACCCTTCCGGCTCGGTCGTGACGTGCACGCCTTCCGCACGGATCAGACCGAGCAGCGCATCGCTCCGCGGAATCTGATTTTCAACGTGAATCTGCATGGGCGCTGGGCTTTCCTTTTGTGGGGAAAGGTTGTACTATATAGGGCCCCGGGTGGTATGGTGTTTGAAGCCCCAACCGTCCGGTCTGGAAACGTGCGTTTTAGCCACACCCGGACCGGACGATACTTTCAACCACCCGGAACCAGCCCCCAAACGTGTGATGCACAACCCGTCGGTCATGAGTTTCTCGGTCGAACCCCTGAATGCGGAAACCGTCGTCATTCGCGTCGGCAAGGCGCTGGACTTTCGCAACGCGGCGGAATTCAAGGCCATCTGCCAGGAACAGGTGCAAAACGGCGTCCGCAATTTCATTCTGGATTTTTCCGAAACGGGCATCCTGGACTCCACGGGACTGGGCGCCATTTTTTCCCTGTACCGGCAGGTTTCACCGCGCAATGGCCAGGTCGTCTTTGCGTCGGTCTCGCGGCCCGTACAGGTGGTCGTGCAGTTGACGCGAACGTACAAGGTTTTCCGGCAGTTTCCCACGGTCGAGGCGGCGCAGGAGGCGTTGCAGCAAACCTGACGAGCACGACAGGCCCGGCTGCCGGGTTGATCCTGCCCCCTTACCTGGATGTGGCCCGAATCCATGATGAAAGAAGTGCGTTACCGATTCAACAACCTGGAGGATCTGATCGACCGGGTGCATGCCCTTTTTGCGAGACCGGACGTGGGTCTTCCCCTGCCTCCGGAAGACGAAGACCTGCGCTATCGCGTACAACTAACCGTCCATGAGTGGCTGGCCAATCTGGTCCAGCATGCGCGCTTTGGCAACCGATTACCGTCCATCGAGCTGACCATCCGCTGCAACGGCAGAGAAGTCGAGTGCTTCATCGATGACAATTCGGAAGGGTTCGATCTGAACGGCCGTCTCGAAACGAACCCGTCGATCCAGGAAGCATTCCCCGAACGAGGCATGGGTCTACACTTTATTCGCGCCTGTACGAAAAAACTCAACTACATTCGCCTGAAAGACGGACGGCATCGTCTGATCTTCACCATGGCCAAAGACGAAGATCCATGGCTCGATATTCCATTTTAGTGGTCGAGGACGAGCACACGCTCCGCCGACTGCTCGAGTACCGGCTGAGCAAATACTACCGAGTGCGCTCGGCCGCCAACGGCGAGGAGGCCCTCCAGCTCGTGCTGGAGGAGATCCCCGACCTGATCATCTCGGACATCATGATGCCGAAGATGGACGGGTTTGCCCTTCAGCAGGCTCTGCAGAGCCGTAAGGAAACACGGGCCATACCGTTCATCTTCCTGACGGCCAAGGCCGACGAACACAGCCGCATGCGCGGCATGCGCATGGGCGTCGACGACTACATCACCAAGCCCTTCGACATCGACCAACTCCTTGCCCGCATCGAACGCCTGCTGGAACGCACCAAATACTTCCAGAGCCAGCTCGATGCCCGTATCGGGCAGGATTTCTCCAAAAAGCTCATGCCCAAGCAGCTCCCGTCCGTTCCGGGCTACCGACTCTACTTTCACAACAGCCCCAAGGAATATGGCGGCGGCGACTTTTTCGACTGGACGCAACACCCGAGCGGCTCGTTCTTTATCACGATCGGCGACGTGATGGGCAAAGGTCTGCAGGCCAAGTTTTATGCGTTCAGCTTTCTCAGTTACATCCGGGGCACGCTCTACGCCATGCTCCAGACCTCGCAGTCGCCCGCCGAACTCCTCCGACGGGTCAACCACGTACTGATGCAGGACACCGTCATGGAGGAGACGTTCGCCTCGCTACTGATTCTCCGGTGGGATCCCACCACGCACGAGGTCACTTATGCCAACGCAGGCCACTGCCGTCCTATTCTGGTCAAAGACCGCCAGACGGCCGAAGTGGTCGAATACAGCGATCTGATCCTGGGGCTCGATTCCAACGCCACGTTTCAAGACGCAACGATTACCATCCCGACAGGCGGTGGCCTGCTGCTCTACACAGACGGACTGATGGAGCAGCGCACGGCTTCGGGCGAAATGCTCGGCGAAGAAGGCCTGTGCGAGCTGGCCCCTCAGATGGTCGGCGCCGAAGATCCCGTCCAGACGCTACTGCAGGGTATTCTGAGCCGTTGCAATACCGACACGTTCGACGACGACATCCTCTTCTTCTGGATGGAGCGCCTGAGCTGAACGGCTGGTTCCGGGCGCTCACCCGGCTCCCCGCTCGGCCGGAGGCCAGCGTCGCCGAGCTTCTTCTTGCAGAAGCCGCCGAGAAGCTTTGAGGCCACCGTCCGGCAATTCGGGCCAGGGCCAGAACGCCACCGGCACCATAAAACCCGGCAACGCCCGGCGCAGCTCCGCTCGCCAGCGCTCGGGCTCCCACCGTTCCCCTTCTATTCGCACAAAAGCGGCCGGACGCTCGCCGAATTCCGGATCGGGCACGGGCACCACCACCGCCTCGGCAACGCCAGGAAGACGCAATAGAACCCGCTCGATCGCTTCGGGCTGAATGTTTTCACCACCGGAGATGAACCGGTTGTCACGCCGCCCCTCAACGTGCAGATAGCCCGCTTCGTCCAGCCACCCCAGATCGCCCGTGTCGAACCAGCCGGCCTCGTCGAAGGGCCGGCGCAGCCGACCGTTTTCCAGATAGCCCACAAACCGTACCGGCCCGCGTACCAGGATGGCCCCGTCCGGACCGATCTTCAGCTCCCGATAGGGCAGCACGCGCCCGGAAGTTCGCAGCAACGCCAGCGAAGCACCGGGCGGCGTGGCCGTGACGGTCGAAGCCATTTCGGTCAGGCCGTAGCTGGTATGCAGCGGCCAACCCCGCACTGCCCCCTCCTGTAACACCTCCTCCGGAATGGCGCTGCCGCCCAGCAACACCGCCCGGAGCGCCCGGGGCGGCGGACCTTCGGTGTCGCGCAGCAGCCGCCAGAGTTGCGTATGCACCAGCGAAACGTGCGTGGGTGCATGGTGCACCAGTGCCCGGCCGAGCGGCTCCCGTTGTTCCGGAATCACGATCGTGGCACCGGTCAGCAGACAGCGGACGACCACCCCCATGCCGCCCACATGATAGAGCGGCAGCACCAGCAGCCACCGATCGCCCGGCTGCAGATGCAGATGCGCCACCACCCCACGCGCGCTGTCAATAAGGTTGCCGATCGTATGCAGCACCCCTTTGGGCGCACCGGTGCTGCCCGACGTGAAAAAGACCGCGGCGTGCTGATCTATGGCCAGCCGGGGCGGTGCCTCCGGAGCGGTCGGTGGCGCGTCCTGCAGCACCCCCGGGTGCCAGCAGGGCAACGTCGTCGCGCACGACCGATCGGTGATCAGCGCCTGCAGGCCGACCTGGTGGATCGGCGCTTCGAGGCCAGCAGCCGGCAGACGTGTGCTTAGCAGACAGGCCACGGCCCGCAGGCGCCAGAGCGCCAGCAGGATCGTCAACGTGACGAGGGGATCGTCCAGCCAGAGCCCGATCCGATCCGCCGGTCCCACGCCTTCGGACTGCAGGCGCGCGACGGCACGCCGGACCCGCTCCTCCAGCTCGGCCGCCGTGATCGGTCCGGACGGAAGCCGCACCAGCGGACGGTCCGGCGTCTCCCGGTTCCAGCGAAACAGTGGACAGCTTGTCTCACGCGACGACATCGATCGTCTCCAGCACGGTCGGGTTGGGATGCCAAGAGCCGGCTAACGCTTCACCCACCGACATTTCCGGCTGCAATGCCAGTCGGGGATGCAGTACGTCGTCGGCCAGCCATCGGTAGGGATCCAGTCCGGCCGCTGCCATGCTCCGGGAAGCGGCCGCCAGTGCCAGTAATCCGCGCGTGCCGATACCGGTCTCGAAAGCCGCGCTCCAGACCACCGTCATTCCCAGCACACTCGCCTCCTCTGCACGGCGCCAGGCGTGCAGCAGCCCGCCGATCAGCGATGGCTTCAGCACCACAGCGGCCACCCCTTCCCAGCAACTCAGGGGCCGTTCCGGCTGCTCGGCCAGCGTCTCGTCGAGTGCCACCGGCACCGGACTCCGTCGCACAAATTCCCGAAGCTTCTCCGGATCGCGCAGCGGCTCCTCGACGTAGTCAATCTCCAGATCGGCCACTGCTTCGGCGAACGTCAGCGCTTCGTGCAGCGTCCAGGCCCGATTCGCGTCCACCCGCAGCGTTATTTCTCTGTCCAGCATATCCCGGAGCTGCTGCACGCACCGCACTGCTTCTTCTGGTGTATATTTACCCACCTTGACTTTGACCGTCCGGTATCCGGCTGACCGGATCGCCGCCAGGCACTCAGGACGCTCACGCCAACCGATCGGTACCAGTGCGTTGATCGAGACCCCAGGCAACGGATCGGGCGCCAGCCAGGTGTCCAGTCGTTTTCCCGCGCGGGCGGCCTGCCAGCTCGCAAGCGCCAGTTCCAGCCCCCACCGCACCGAAGCAGGCGCGCCGACCAGCAGCGGCGCCACGGTTTCGGTCCATTCTGCAAACGTAAACACTTCCGGCATGGAAGTCAGACGTGGAAGCAACTCCTGCAGCGCCTGAAAGGCCGCCTCCGGCGTTTCGCGGCTGAAGCCCGGCAGCGGTGCCACCTCGCCCCAGCCAACCGCACCGCCTCCCTGCACCTGCACCAGCCAGCCCTGACGCACCGACATACCGGACGGCAGCGGCATCGCCAGCGGCACGCAGAAGCGAAACAGGCGCCAGGTGCGTTCGGGCATGGCCGCTCAGGTCAGAATCCATCCGATCGAAAACAGCAGACTATAGAGCAGGAGCAGACGTCCGGTGGCCGCCAGCAGCGCGTTCAGCACGGCACCATCCCGCTCAAGCGCCAGCGTCTGGATGGCACGCACGCAGGCCGGCAGCAGCGCCAGCACGGCCATCGCCCCCCCATGCCGGTAGGTGAGCAGATACCAGACGACCGGCAGCAGCAGTGCACCTAACAGGCAGAAAGCGTACAGTCCCACCCCGAACATCCGCCCGAAACGCACCACGGGCGTCCGCTTGCCAGCCTGGCGGTCTTCCTCGATGTCCCGAACGTTGTTCACCAGCAGGATGCCCGTCGAGATCAGCCCCGGCGCCAGGCCCATCAGCAGCACTTCCTGCGTGATCGTGAGCGTCTGCACGTAATAGGTGCCGCCCACGGCCACCGGTCCGAAAAAGATGAGCACGAAAAGCTCGCCCAGTCCCAGATAGGCGAGTGCATAGCGACCGCTCGTGTACAGGATGCCGAACAGGATCGAAAGCAACCCGATGGCCAGCACGGGCCAGCCGCCCCGCCAGATCAGGTAAAGGCCGGCCACGACAGCCAGCGCGAACGTCAGGGCAGTGGCACGCCGCATGGCCTCGGGCGTCACCAGCCCGGCCGCCGTCACCCGCAGCGGGCCCTTGCGGGTGGCCGTGTCGGCGCCCTTCAGGTAGTCGGCATAATCGTTGGCGAAGTTCGTCCCGATCTGGATCAGCAGCGCGCCGATCAGGGCAAAAAGCGCCGAAAGCAGGTGAAAGCCGCCGTCGGCCCAGGCCATGGCCGTACCCATGAGTACGGGCGCAATGGCCGCCGCCAGCGTCTTGGGGCGGGCGGCCAGCACCCAGATGCGCCAGCGCGGCAGCGCCGGCACCGAGGCCGTCGAACCGAATCCGTCCGGCATGATGCGTTTGCCTGCCTGCTTTTCGGGAACGGCCTCCTTCACGCCACAGCAGCGCGTCCGTTCCAGGCTGCTCAGGAAGGAACGTCAGCCGCGGAGCATTTCGGGCCGAATGGGTAGCTGCCGGACGCGACGGCCCGTGGCGGCAAAAATCGCGTTGGCCAGCGCGGGCGCCACAGGAGGCACGGGCGGTTCACCCAGGCCGGTCGGATCCGCTTCGCTCTCCACGAAGTGGACTTCGATCGCCGGCGGCACCTCAGGCTGACGCAAAAGCGGATAATTGTCGAAGTTGGACGAGACGACCCGGCCGCCGTCCAGCACGATTTCGGCCCGGAGCGCCGTCCACAGGCCATCGAGCACCCCGCCGATCACCTGGGCCTCGGCCCCGCTTGGGTTGACGACGCGGCCGCAGTCCAGCACGGCCACGACGCGATGCACGCGCACCTGTCCGTCGTCCACAGACGCCTCGACCACTTCCGCCGCATAGCTGGCAAACGACCAGTGACAGGCGATGCCCAGCCCGTGGCCTTCGGGCAGCGAGCGTCCCCAGCCGGCCTTTTCGGCCGCCAGTTCCAGCACGCGCCGCAGGCGGGCCGGCTCGTAAGGAGGAGCCCAGCCGCCTTCTTCGCTTCGCGCCTCCATGTCGAACAACTCCAGGCGGTAGGCAAGCGGATCGCGTCCGGCGGCCGCTGCCAGTTCGTCGATGAAGCTTTCGACGGCAAAGGCCGTGTGCGTGTGCTCGACCGACCGCCACCAGCCACGAAAGATCGGGCTCTGGAACGGCCGGTACTCCAGGCGCCAGTTCGGCACACGATAGGGCAGCAGGTCCGCCCCGCCAACTTCCGAGCGGTGCTGATCGGGCGCATCGGGTCCCTCCAGCGCTGCCCGGATCGACGTGGACACCAGCCGGTGGTACCAGGCCAGCGGCCTGCCCTCGGCGTCGAGCGCAGCCTCGATGCGATGCACGGCCATGGGCCGGTAGAAGTCGAATTGCAGATCGTCCTCGCGGGTCCAGACCACCTGCACGGGCGCGCCCACGGCTTTCGAGAGGTAGGCCGCTTCGACGGCATAGTCGTCCATGAGTCGCCGACCGAAACCGCCCCCCAGCAGCGTGATGAAGACGCGCACGTTGCGCTCGGGGATGCCCAGCACCTCGGCAACGCCCCGGGCCGCCAGATTCGGCGTCTGCGTAGGGGCCCAGATCGTGCACCGGTCGCCTTCGACGTGCGCCACCGCGTTGACCGGTTCCATGGGCGCATGCGCCAGAAAGGGCAGCACGTAGGTCGCTTCAAGGCGGCGGCTCCCCTGCGATAGGGCCGTTTCGACCGAACCGCGCTCGCCCACGACCTGGCCCGGCTTGGCAGCCAGCGTCTGCATTTGCGCCAGATAGGCCGCCGAGCTGTGCCGTTCGGCGTCACTCGGATCCCACTCGATGCGCAGCGCCTGCCGCCCCCGGAAGGCCGCCCAGGTGTTTTCGGCGATCACCGCCACGCCCGGTCGCACCCGGTAGACGCCCGCCCCAAGCGCCGGCACCTCGACGACGGCCCGCACGCCCGGCACCTGACGGGCGGCCGCATCGTCGTAGCGCAGCAACCGTCCGCCAATGTACGGGCAGTGCTCAATGCTGGCCACGAGCATGCCCGGCACACGCACGTCGATGCCGTAGGTGGCCCGTCCCGTGACGATGTCGGGAATGTCCACGCCGCTCTGAGGCCGGCCGATCAGCCGGAAGTCGGCCGGATCCTTCAGACGCACCGAGGCCGACGGCTCCAGACGGGCCGCCTCGGCGGCCAGCTTACCATAGTGCAACGCGTCGCGGCCGTTCGGGTGCAGTACCCGCCCGCGCTCCGTGCGGCAGCGGGACGGATCAACGTCCCAGCGCCGGGCGGCCGCCTCAACGAGCAGCGCCCGCGCCATCGCCCCGGCTTCACGCAGCTCCCGCCAGCGCGTACGCACACTGCTGCTGCCGCCCGTCCCTTGGCTCCCGTATTTCGGATCGAGCGGAGCCTGTTCCACGCGCACCCGCTCCCAGTCGGCGTCCAGCTCCTCAGCCACCAGCATGGCCAGCGAGGTGCGCACGCCCTGGCCCATCTCCGACTTGGGCACGTAGATGCGCACCGTCCCGTCCGGATCGACCTGCACGTACGGGTTCAGTTCGACCGGGGTATCGTCTTCTTTCCCGCTGCCGATACGCGGGACCAGTCCGCTGACAAGCAGCCCGCCCGTAGCAGCCACGCTCACCTTCAGAAACGCGCGACGGCTGAGCTTGAACGGATTGCGGCGCGCTTCGATGTATTCCCAGAGGTCGAAGTCCCTCATTGCGTACCCTCCTGCCGCATGATTTCCGCGGCCCGATGAATCGCTTGACGGATGCGGTGGTAGGTGCCGCAACGGCACAGATTACCGGCCATGGCGGCGATGATGTCTTCGTCGGTGGGATTCGGGTTCTGCCGCAGCAGCGCGGCGGCCGTCATGAGCTGACCGGCCTGGCAATAGCCACATTGCGATACGTTCAGCTCACGCCAGGCCCGCTGCAGCGGGTGATTCCCTTCCGGATCCAGCCCTTCGATCGTAGTAATAGGCTGTCCGACCACGGCCGAGACCGGCAGCACACACGAGCGCACCGGCGTGCCGCTCAGATGCACCGTGCAGGCGCCGCAGAGCGCCTTGCCGCAGCCGAATTTGGTACCCGTGAGCCCCAGCACATCCCGCAGCACCCAGAGCAGCGGCATGTCCGGCGGCACATCGACCGTATGCCGGGTTCCGTTGACCAGCAGTTCAAAGCGTGCCATGAGCTTCCCGGATTTTCTTCTCCACTACCGGAGCTTATTTTCATGCTATCAACAAAATCGCCTCGGCGCGCCCGAGCGGGGTGCCACCCGTGCAACGCCACAACGCTTCAGGATTCTACCCCCAAAGCCGCACGCGGTCAAGTGCGACTTTTCCATTTTCTTTGTACATTTTTACAAAATCATCATGTGCCGCGCAAGCCTTATCGTTGAAAGACATAAACGACACCGGATGGAGGTCATCGCCATGAATCGCCGCACTTTTCTGCAGCAGACGCTGGCCGCCGCGCTCCTGCCGCTTGTTTCGCCCCGGGGCTTTCGCTTCCAAGACGATCCGTTTCGCCTGCTTCGCCGCAACGTGGGCATTTTCAACGGACGCGGGGGCACGATCGGCTGGCTGGCCACGGCCGATGCGCTCATCGTGGTCGATGCACAGTTTTCCGAAACGGCCACGCAGTGCTGGGAAGGGCTGCACGCCCGCACCGAGCGCATGATCGACGCGCTGATCAACACGCATCACCACCGGGATCACACGGCCGGCAACATCGCGCTGAAGCCACACGCGCGCCAGATCATCGCCCACCGCAACGTACCGGAACTGCAGCGCCGCGCTGCCGAACGGCAGGGCACGCTCGACCGGCAGGTTTACGCCGATCGGACGTTCGACACGTCGCTCACGCTCGAAGCCGGCGACGAACGGGTACACATTATCTATTACGGCCCGGCCCACACCGGCGGCGATGCCATCATCCACTTTGAAAAGGCCAACATCGTACACGTGGGCGACCTGGTCTTCAACCGGATGCCCTGCTTCATCGACCTGCCGGGTGGTGCCACCACCGAGGGATGGATCGCCGCGCTGGAGCGCCTGCATGCCACCTACGACGACGAGACGCAATTCATCTTCGGCCACGGTAATCCAAAGTACGGCGTGGTGGGCGGCCGCGCCGACCTACTGGTGATGCGCGACTTTCTGGAGGGCTTGCGGCGCTACGTCGAAGCCGGGATCAAGGCCGGCAAGGCGGTCGATGAGCTGGCCGTGGATCGGCTACCGGACTTTCCGGAGCATTACGTCGAGAGCTGGCCGCAGGGCATTCCGAACGCCATTCGGGCCATCTATCAAGAGCTGAGCGGCTCGTAGAAGGTTTCGCGCAAGTCGGCCAGCGCCGCTTCCAGCTCCTGCCAGCGGGCATGGGTGCGGCTACGCTCGGTGTGTACTTCGATGAGGGTGGGGCCCGGACGCGCACAGGCGGCCTGATAGGCCTGTTTCAGTTCCGCTAGCGTCCGGGGTGCTTCATAGTGCAGTTCGAACATCCGGGCCGCGTGCGCAAACTGCAATCCGTGCGGCGCGCCAAAAAACGGTTCGAACACTTCCCTATGGCGGGCAATCGGTAAAAACGAGAAAATGCCACCACCGTCGTTGTTCAGCGCCACCACCACGACGGGCCGGCCGCGCAGCAGCGCCAGACTGTTCAGGTCGTGCAGCAGCGCCAGATCGCCGATGAGCAGCGTGACGGGGCGTGCCAGTCCCAGCGCAAAGCCGGCCGCCGTGGCCACCGTGCCGTCGATGCCGCTGGCGCCCCGGTTGGCGGCCACCGGCGGTCGGGCGCCGTCGGGTGCGGCCCAGGTGTGCACGAGCCGCACAGGCAGACTGCTGGCCAGCACCAGCCCGTGCGTCGGCGGCAGCCAGCGGGCCAGATGCCAGGCGACGTCCGGTTCAGCCAGCTCTTCGGTCCTGAACTGCTGCTGGAGCCGCTCCCGAACCGCCGCATCGGCCGTCTGCCAGTGCCGCGCCCAGGCAGGCGGCCTGTCTATGGCCGGCAGCGCCTCGCGCAGTGCCACGCAGGTGCGGGCAACGTCCGCCTCCAGCCGAAACGTCACGCGATGCGCCGGGTCGAGTCGGATCGGACTGTCGTGTACGTGGACGTAAGCACGTAGCCGGGCGGCCTGCACGAATTGCAGCAGGCGTTTGGAGACGAAGCGCCCGCCCATGTGCAGCACGACTTCCGGCTGCAGCATGTGAGCCGCCCGTTCCGGATCGGCCAGCAGCAGCTCGGCAAATGGCACCCGTGGAAAGGCTCCCTCGCCCAGGCGCAGTCCGGAGGTCACGTCGGGTAGCAGCGGCCAGCCCAGATGCGCGGCCAGCTTTTCGACGGCGGCCGTCGCTTCGGCCGTGCGCAGCCTGCCCGCCACGATCAACCCACGCGCCACGGACCGAAACATTGCGGCCAGCTCGGCGACGGCCTGCGGATCGGGCGCCATGACAGGTGCTACATAGCGCGTGTGAGGCACCCCGGTGGTTTCGAGCGCGGGAAGCGTGCCGGGGGCCGGGATCAGCGGCTCGCGGAACGGACAGTTCAGGTGCACGGGGCCGGCCGGCGGCCGCACGCTTCGATAGACGGCCTGGGCCACCGTGGTCTGCACCAGTGCCACGTCCAGCTCAGGGTCGGGCACAGGCAACTCGAAGTGCCAGCGCACATAGCCACCGAAGAGCTTGATCTGATCGATTGTCTGATTGGCGCCCGTGTCGCGCAGCTCCGGCGGACGGTCGGCCGTGAGCAGCAGCAAGGGGATTTCGTCCTGGCTGGCTTCGACGACGGCGGGCAACCCGTTGGCGACGGCCGTACCCGAGGTGGTGATCCAGGCGGCGGGGCGTCCGGTAGCGCGGCCGTAGCCCAGGGCCAGAAAGGCCGTTCCCCGCTCGTCATAGTGGACGATGGCGCGGGCTTCCGGATGGCGGGCCACCGCCGCTACCAGGGGCGTGGAGCGCGAGCCGGGCGCAATGCAGAAGTGCGTCACGCCGCAGCGCACCAGCTCGTCGACAAGCCGGTCGGCCCAGTATTGCTGGTTACGAACGTCGAAGCTCAAGGCCCAGCACGTTCACGAAGTCGCTGATCTTGTGCTCGATCTCGTCCCACTCCAGCGCGGGCACCGAACCTTCCACGATCCCGGCGCCGGAGTACAGGTACAGATGGTGTCCGGCCACCAGTCCGCAGCGAATGGCCACGGCAAACTCGGCCGCGTCGGTCCCCAGCCAGCCGATGGGACCGGTGTACCAGCCACGGTCGAACGGTTCCCAGGCACGGATGGCTTCCATGGCCGCAGCCCGCGGATAGCCGCCGACGGCCGGCGTGGGATGCAATGCTTTCAACAGCGCGCCGGTGGGCACCGCCGGCCGCAGTCGTCCACGAATGCCCGTGTACAGATGCCGCCCGCGGGCCAGCGTCATTTCGGAAAGCTGGGCGTCGGCGTCCAGCGCCTCACACAGTGGCCGCAACTCTTCGATGATGCTCTGCTGCACATAGTACTGCTCACGGCGATCTTTTTCGCTCTGGAGCAGCTCGGCGGCCAGACGGGCGTCGTCGGCTTCTGTACGCCCACGGGGACGGGTGCCGGCGACGGCCTCGCTCCAGACGTGCCCATCGGCGCGTCGAAACAGTCGCTCCGGCGAAGCTCCGAGAAAAGCCGTGCCTGGCTCCGGCTGGTAGTAAAAATGGAAGCAACCTGGCGTGGCCTCCTGCAACCGCTCGAGCAGGGCCAGCCCATCGAGCGCTTCGCCGAAGGTGTATTGCACCTGGCGGGCCAGTACGACTTTTTCCATCTGCCCCCGGCGAAAGGCATCCAGTGCACACGTGACGTTACGCGCCCAGCCCGCCTGATCCGGCGTGTCCCGGCGATCCAGCGGCAGTGGCAGCTCGGAGGCCAGCGGCACCTCGGGCCAGCGGAGCGTCCGCAGCGCCTCGACGATCGTCTCGACACGCTCCTGATCCAGTTCGGGCACCAGGTTGCAGATCAGCCAGTAGCGGTTGCCGGTGCGCCGGAGTTCGAAGCGGGGGAGCCAGAACCGCCCGGCACCGAACGGTTCCCAGTGCGGTGCCACAGGCGCCCGGCTGTCGAAACGCCCTCCGCCGTACAACCGAACGCCGGGATCGGCCCGCTGGAGTCGGTCTTCCACGGGCGCGAGCGCTTCGCGGGTAAGCAGATGCGTGGCTTCGTACAGCAGGACTGTGCCCAGTGCGGCCACGACTTCGGCGTTTTCACGATCGGCCCAGTAGAACTTGACGGGCTCCGTCTGGGCAGCCAGCCAGGTCAGCAGGTCGAGCGGCGCGACGGGACAGCGCAGTTGGACAATTTCCGCGGAGGGCTGACGCAGTGCCCGCCGGATGCGGCTGCCCAGCACGCGGGGCAGCTCCTCCGGTGCGCATACGGGCAGTGCGCCTTCCACCGCCGATAGATCCATTCGCTTCATACCGCTACCTCCGCCCGAGGTCCGTCGTCCACCGCCGCTTCCTCCAGGTGCGCCGTACAGTTCAGCCGAAGCGCCCGGAACCGGCCGTTTTCATAGACCAGATGATTGACGGCCGTGTTCGTATGCGGAAGGGCCTCCATGCGGGCCAGTCCATACGCAGGCAGAATGGAGGCCAGCAGAATGCGCAGAAATCGACCGTGCGTGACGATCAGCACGGTCTTGCCTTCGTGACGGGTCAGAATGGCTTTCAACGCCCGCAGCGCGCGACGCTGTACGTCCAGGATGGACTCACCGCCGGGTACCGGGTAGTCGTAATCACCGGCCCGCCAGCGTTCGTAGATGGCACGGATCCTTGCATCATAAGGGGGCGCGTAGGGTTTCCCTTCCAGCTCGCCCCAGTCCATTTCTTCCAGATCGGCCATCTGGAAAAATGGCACCGCGGGATGATACCGGCGCACCGCCTCGGCCGTCTCCAGCGCGCGCCGCAGGGGGCTGGTATAGATTGCATGCAGCGGCACCGCGGCAAAGCGTCGCGCGAGCGCTTCGGCCTGACGCCGTCCCCGCTCGTTGAGTGGCGCATCGACGCCGCGTCCCTGCACAATGCTGTTGCGGTTATAATCGGTCTCGCCGTGCCGCACAAGGTACAACGTGGTCACAGCCATGCATTCGATTCAGTTTCGGTTCCAGGGAAGCTGACGCAGGCGTCGAAGCACCTCCTGCTCCATCGCCTGCAGTTCGGGTAGCGCAACGCGGTGGGCCAGCGCCGCGCGGAGGATCAGCGTGCGCAGCACCTGATCGGGCAAGGGTAGCGGATACAGCGCCGCATGCAGCCGGTCCAGTACTGGCCGGAGCAGACGGTCGAGCAGCCCCCAGCGCACCAGCACAAAACCGGCCAGCCCCATCCATACGGCCGGTAACCGTCCACTCCAAGCCAGGGCGGTCAGCCCTACCACATAGGCCGCCCCCTGCAGCCAGGGATTGGCCAGCACAGTCAGTATCGGGGTCAGCGGGCGAAGAATCAACAGGGGCAGGAGCAAGTTTCCCAGCAGGTACAGCACCAGCGCCACGCCGGCAGCCACGACAGGCGCGCCCCCCCACAGCAACGGCAGCAACGCCCAGAGCATCAGCAGAGAAGGCAATGCCAGCCACACGTCGGCCTGGCGTAGCAGTCGGTCCAGCGGTTCCTTTTCGAGGAGCGGCCCGGCATAGGACTGGAGCAGCGCTTCGGTCGTACGAAACCAGTGACCGGCCGCCGTAAACAGCCCGCGCGGCGTATCCACATAGTAGTCCGTACGTTGCCCGGCAGCGGAAGTCATGGGCCGCTCTCCGATTTCAGCGCCGCTCGCTCCAACGAGAGGCCCCGGCCCTTGTTTCGGCTTCAGCAAAAAGCGACAAACGTTCCTGCGAAAAAGGTTTGAGGCCTCTTTTGCAATGCGGAGTCGGGTTATGGTAAGCCTCGCAGACGCTGGCCGAAGGGGCGACACTCCGACGGCACTTCGCTTGCGCTTCGTGCCTGACTACAAGCACGAGCTTGTTTGTAATAAGCTACGGAGGCGCCAGAGTGGCATTATCCGAGAAGGCACGCCGCTTTGCTTTGTGCCAGCCTGCAAGCACGGCTCTGTAGCGCAGCACCTATTGAATCAGCACGTTGTAGTAGCGGAGAGCCGGTGGAATGACCACGAGGTCGCGTACGGCGACGCCGTCGGGCAGATGAATAATGGGACGCACGCGGCCGGTAGTATCGGCGCGGATGGCCTCGTAGGGAACGGTAGCGAAGAAGTCGGGCGCCGTCATGGCCGCCTCGTACTGGGCCAGTGGCACACGGAAGCGCACGCGCACGGTAGCCGGCTCCAGCGTTACCACACGTTCGGTGGAGGGGGCGCCTGTTACGCGTACCGGCAGTTCCCGGACGCCCTCTGTAAAGGGCACCACCTGCGCATACAATTGCACCGCTTCGGGCGTGGCGGTCACCAGCGGCCGCAGTGTATCGGAAAGGGGGACCCGGATCGCGATCGAGTCGCGCACGTCGCGCAGCTGCATGGACACGGTCGGCCAGGCGCCCAGCTTGCTCACAATCGAAGCCGCTCCCGAAACCTGCACACTATCGGGTTCAACGCGCGGCGGATAGAGCAGGTCGTGCGTGGGCGGCGTTTCGATAACCACGCGCAATTCGACGGGCAGGCGACGCGTCAGGCGGGATTCCTTACGCAGTTCCACCATCTGCGGCGTAATGCTTTCCACGACCACCCCGCGGGGCAGATTCAGATCAAGGGTGGTCAGATCGATTACGTCCTGCCGGGCGTCCAGCGTAATGGTTGGCGGGTTGAAGTAGAGCTGCACGAGCGGATAGCCCTCGCCACGGAGCTGCACGCGCACAAAGCGCGGCGGTGGAACGGCCAGCGCCTGATCAGGCGGTACGTTGACCACGCGCACCGGCAGATCCAGCGTGGCCGTGTAGGTCTCCTGCAGCGTAAAGGTAAACCAGAGCAATGTAGAGATCAAAATGCAGACGGTGATGACCGTCCCTTTCGACGGTCCGCCTTCTGGACGGCGCCCGTCCCCGACGGGCACGCGACGGCTGAAGAGCTGCTGCAGCAGCGGAAAGCGCTGGGCGATTTCACTCCACACGGTCGCGCGTTTTCCAGCAGTAAGCTTATACGATTTCCGAGATATCATGGTACAGCGGCCCCCCATGCCCCCCTCAGGCCCTTCGGGCCAGTTCCCCCTACAAGGGGGAGCGGTGGCTACGGACTACGGCTGTCGGTGGAGGCAGGCGCCTGCGCATGTTTCAGCGTCGAGGCTTCCGCTCGTGTGCTTCCCCCTCCCTGCCAGGGAGGGGCCAGGGGAGGGTGGCTCCTGCCAGGTTCTGCGCCGACATTCGGGAAACTGGCATTGGGGTTGGCGCCGCTCATTTCGGACTGAAAGCATGCACCTACCAGACCAACGACGACGTTTCCACCAGGTAGGGGCGGACCACTATGCCCGCCCTGTCGTATGCACCGGAATGTATCCGGCACTTGGGTGTGGCCACATCATGCACCGGTAAATCAGCGATTTTATACTTCGCAATATAGAGCGCCCCGGCGACCCTATGCAATTCATCCGGTGGGTGCGCGCATCTGCTGCCACTGCCGACGCAGCCACTGCCAGCCTTCCTGCAGTTCCTCCCGACGATAGAGCCGCAGCGCCACCACCAGCGGTCCATAGAGCAACACCAGTAGCACGCGGATCGACAGCCGGGCGGCCGTCGATAGCGTTGTGGTCAGATGTCCCACCAGTGCCAGTCCGATCACCAGCACCAGGACGAGCACCAGCGTCCGCCAGGGATAGGTCGTAGGACGTATCCGGAGCGCTCGTCGGGCGGCCCCTCCGGCCAACACACCGTAGGCCACGACGGTAGCCAGTGCGGCTCCCATGGCCCCCAGCTTCGGAATCCACCACAGGTTCAGTGCGATGTTTAGCAGCCCGGCCGCCACGACATTCCAGGCGATGAAACGACTCTCCCCGGCTGCGTAGAGCACATTTACAAAAATGGTGTACAGTCCGAACAACAGGTAGCCCAGACTCAGGGGCAGCACCAGTGGATCGGCCTGCAGGTAGGCTGTGTCCGATGCCAGCAACGCCGTCACGTCGTAGGCGCCCAGCGAGAGCGCCAGGGCAATCCAACCGCCCCAGATCGTGTAGTGTCGGAACGTCCGGCGGTGCAGCGCGGCCTCGCCTTCCGGCTGCGCGCCCAGGGCTTTCAGGCCGATCACCGCAAAGGCCAGCTGGAAACTCTGCACGAGCAGCATGTTCAGCACGCCGCTCAGGCGGGCTGCCCAGCCATAGACGGCCACCGTTTCCGGATCGGCAAGCCAGCCCAGCAGGTAGCGGTCGCCCACGTGCAACACGGGCAGTGCTACGCCGGCCAGCGCAAGCGGCAACCCGAAACGGATGAGTGCACCCACCAGGCGGGGATCCCAGCGCCGGGGCACCACGCGCATCATACCCCCCACCAGCACCAGCGCACTGCTACCGGACGCCAGCGCCATGGCCTGCACAACGCCCCGGAGGCCCAGATGCGCATGGGCCAGAAAGTAGTACACACCGCCAATGAGCAGCGCCGTCTCGAGCAGAACGGCCGTCGTATAGAGCACCGCCTGTTCCCGGAGTCGCAGAAACGCCAGCGGAACGCCGCTCAGAAGCTTCGCGGCCAGGTAACAGCCGAACAGGCGCAGAATTATCCCACCGTCGGCCCGGTCCAGCAGCGTGCCCAACCGTGGTGCCGCCACCCAGCTCAGCCCGAGCACCAGCAGGGCCACGCCCAGCGAAACGCTCAGTACGGTGAAGGGCACAGCTTCCTGACGGTCGCGCTGCGCCGGATCGGTGGCAAACTTGAGCAGCCCGGTCGTCAGCCCCAGTCCCAGCAGCGGCAGCAGCAGCTGCGCCGTGGCTTCCAGCAGCACCAGATAGCCATACGCCGCCTGCGGAAGCAGCGTGGTGTTGAGGTAGAGCGGGGCCAGTAGTAGTCCACTGGCCTTCAACAGCAGATTCCCCAGCGCGTAGACGCTGCCCTGCCGGAGCAGGCGGCTCAGCGTGCTCTGCGAAGCGGTACGACTCATCCGGGGCCTTCGATACGGGCGTAGGGTTTCTGCACGCCTTCAATGGTCATCGTGCCGCCGAGTTCGGCTGTCCAGCGATGCGCAATGGCCTGTTCCTCCGGACGTCCGGCGTCATCCAGGAGAATAACAACTGTAGGGCTGAGACGGTGGCCCAGCACCGGCAGTAGACCATAGCGGCCGCCCGGCGTGTTGCCCGGCGGCCCATCGCAAAGCACCAGTGAAAAGCAGGCGGGCAGCATCTCGGGCGGCACATCATACCAGTGGAAGGCCCCGTAGTCGCGGAGCGGCGCATGCAGGAGATGAACGTTCGTCATCCCGAAGCGGCATAGCGCCTGCCGCACATGTTCGGCCCAGAAGGCGTCGTGCTCCAGCGTCCACACCTCCCAGCCGACCCGCATCCCGATCGCTCCCAGCAACAGCGTGCTCAGCCCTGAACCACACTCCAGCACCGGTCCCGGCGTCTTCCAGGCTTCCCGAATCAGACCGATCAGCAGTTCCTCGCTGGCCGACCAGACTTCGTTGCCCCAGCCTTTACGCAGGACGCGTAGCAGCCGACGAGACGGTAATGTCCCGGGCGGTTGCCGTCGAAAGCCCCGGATGCTCCAGGCAAGCAGTCCCCGGCGATACAACCGGTCGACCACCCGGTACAGTTTGCGCGCCGGCATCAATAACGGCCAATCAGGAAGCTTCATGCGTCCACGTCCGAGTATGTTC
>WFPM01000015.1 GCA_015487635.1 Rhodothermus sp. | reverse complement strand
GCAGCAGGCCTTCAGGCCGGAACTGCCGGTAGTCGAACGGCTTCCGTCTACTCCAGTCGGAAGCGGAAGGTAATGATGCCGGTCTGGTTCTCCGGGGGGACGCCGGGCGGCAACGGATTGAAGCGCCAGCGCCGGAGGGCTTCCAGCACGGCACGCTCCAGCGCCGGGTTGCCTTTGATCAGCGGAATGGCCTGCACGACGCGCCCCTGCGGGTCCACCACAATGCGCACGCGGATGATGGCGTTGACCTTTTCGGCATAGACGGGCAACGGCGCCTGCACGAGCGTGCGATCCAGGCCTTCGATCAGATACGGGGCGCTGCGTTGGTCTTCCTGCCCTTCGCCTTCGGTACCGGTGGCCGCTCCGGCTGTCCCGTCGGCCTGCCCGCCACCCTGCGGCCGAACGGGTTGCGCGGCCTCGTCGGACTCGGGCTTTTGGACCTCGGCCGGGTTGTTCTGCGGCTCCGGTGCCACGCGCGTCTCTTCGGGCTCGTTAATGCGCTCCTCTTCCTCGACGGGTGGCGTTTCGGGCAATGCTACTGGTCGCGTCTGCTCCGGAAGCGTAGCTTCTTCCTCCTGCGGCGTTTCGGGCTCCGGTTCCGGCGCCGCCTCGTTCGGTCGGGGTTGCTCGGACTGCTGCACGGGGCGCCCCTCGGCCCAGGGGCCCAACTCCACCTCGATGAAGCCCAGTGGGGGCGCCTGCGTCAGCTGCACGTGCTTGAAGGCCAGCAACAGGAGCACCAGCGCGTGGATGACCAGGCTGGTCAGCAGTCCGATCCAGTCGTTGCGTTTCATGGCCGATCAGGTTGGGCTCGGCGTAGTGGCTTCTGCTTCCTGTTGCGCCCGCAGCGCGGCCAGCGCCTTATCGTAGGGTGGTCGCAGAATGCCCCGGTCTGTGATGATCGCCGTGATCAGCGCGGCCGGCGTCACATCGAAAGCCGGGTTATAGACCCGGATGCCTTCGGGTGCCGTCTGCCGCCCGAATCCGTGCGTGATCTCACGCGGATCCCGCTCTTCAATGACAATCTCTTTGCCGGAAGGTGTTTCAAAATCGATCGTGGAAACCGGCGCCGACACGTAGAACGGAATGTCATGGGCGCGGGCCAGCACGGCCAGCCCGTAGGTGCCGATTTTGTTGGCTACGTCGCCGTTGGCTGCGATGCGATCGGCACCGACGATCACGGCATCGACCCAGCCCTGCTGCATCACGTGCGCGGCCATCGAGTCGGTGATCAGCGTGGCCGGAACGCCCGCCTTGAGCAGTTCCCAGGCCGTAATCCGGCTGCCCTGCAGCAGCGGACGCGTCTCGTCCACCCAGGCCTCCAGCCGGACGCCCCGCTCTTTGCCCAGAATGAACGGCGCCAGCGCCGTACCGTAGCCCGAGGTCGCCACGCCGCCTGTATGGCAGTGCGTGAGCACGCGCATCCCGTCTTTGAGCAGCTCCAGTCCGTAGGCGCCCAGCCGCCGACCCGCCTCGCGATCCTCTTCTTCGATGGCCCGGGCCTCGGCCAGCAACTTCGCCCGGAGTGTATCGCGGTCGGCATGCTGGTAGGTTTCCCGCACGGTTTGCATGCGCCGGAGCGCCCCGAACAGGTTCACGGCCGTGGGACGCGTCCTGCGTAGCAGTTCGATGGCCCGCTGCACATCTTCCGACCCGCTTTCCGGACGCCGGAGCGCCAGCACCACGCCGTAGGCCGCCGCAATCCCGATGGCCGGAGCCCCGCGCACGCGAAGCTTCCGGATGGCCTCGGCCATCTGCTCGGGCGTCTCGACGGGAATCCAGCGCTCCTCGATAGGCAGGAGCGTCTGGTCCAGCAGGTCCACGCGAAAGGCTGCGTCGTTCCAGTACAGCGGTGGAATCATGGGCAGCGGTGGGTTGCAGGTTGGTTTACTGAGGAATCAAACGTCCGGGCGGTGCCAGTTTTCCCGGGCCAGCACGAAGCGCACAGCCAGCCGGTGCGCGAAGCCCAGCTCGGAGGCCAATCCGGCAAAGTCGCCAAAGCTGTAATCGAGAGTCAGATACCGGAGCCGCACGCCCGCGCCCACCGTGGGCGTCAGTTCGAGTCCGAAGCGGTCAGAGTAGGCCAGTCGGTTGATGCCTGCTCGCAGCGCCACCACGTTCCGGTACCAGAACTCGGCTCCCAGTCGGGGATGGAATGACACATCGCCCACATTGACGGCATAGGTCTGCTGGCCGTCGAAGGCCACGTCCACGTCGGCGGCTACCACGAGCCGGTGCATGCCCAGCGGCTGCTCATAGGCGGAGCCCAGCCGGAGCACCGGAAGCACCAGGTAGGTGCCGCCTTCCGGCAACTCCTGACCAAACGCTTCCTCGAAGGTGTAGGGCCGGCCGGTCTCCGGGTTGATCGTCTCCAGGGCGAACGCTTCGGGATTGATACTCCAGCTCTGGAGCATCGTCGAAAGGTCCTGCACATTGGCGCCCAACCAGAAACGGCCCAGCCGATAACGCACGCCGGCGTCCACACTGTAGCCCCAGGCCTCGGCAAAATCGCCGATCGCCCGGCGCACCACCTTGGCCGAAAGTCCCATGGCCAGGTCTTCGCCCAGCAGCCGGGCATAGCTGAAGTAGAACGCATAGTCGGCCGCCGAGAACGTCTCGATGAACTCCTCGGCGTGCGGCTTCGGGCGGTTGCGCACCGGATCCCAGGCGTTCAGCGTGTTTTTGATGTCGTTGACGCCACTCCGGAAAAACGCGATGCCCAGCGTCGAGGTGGCGCTGATTGGCCAGGCCAGCGCCGCGTAGTCGAACGAGACGATCCCGGCAAAGCGTTCGGCGTGCATGTAGGCGACTTCCGGGTAGGCCAGCAGGCTCAGACCGGCCGGATTCCAGTAGGTGGCGTCCACGTCGGCCGCCAGCGCCACGTAGGCCCCGCCCATGCCGAGCGCCCGACCGCCCACGCCCCCGGCCAGAAAGTCGGCCCCGTACTTGGCCACCCGTTGCCCTGCAGCCGGCAGAGCCAGCCCACACCATCCGAGCAGCAGCCACAGGACTGCTCTTTTTCCGGAAACGAACATGCGCAATTGCTTCGCGTTGATTCTGGCTCGCAACGAAAGATTGCGTAGCAGATAATCGCGGCGCCGTCCGGCTGGTTTACAGGGACGAGAATCCAACCGGCAGGCGCCCGGCCCGTTCCCCTAACCTGCCCTGACGCTCTATGCGCGTTGTTCTCAAACCCGGCAAAGATAAACTGCTGCGTCGCGGCTATCCGTGGGTGTTCGCCAACCAGATCCACCGCCTCGAAGGTCGCCCGCGAACCGGCGATGTTGTTGAGATCGCCGCGGCCGACGGCACCGTCTACGGACTCGGTTTCTACCACGAGCGTTCTCAGATCGCCGTGCGCTTTCTCACGCCCGATCCGGAAGCCACCATCGACGCCGACTTCTTCCGCCGGCGGCTGAAGCGGGCGCTGGCGCTCCGCAAGGCTACCTTCGGCAACAGCACGCACTACCGCTTGGTCTTCAGCGAAAGCGACGGCCTGCCCGGCACGATCATCGACCGCTACGGCGAGGTGCTCACCTGGACCTGCCTCTGCTACGGCATGGAGCAGCACCGCGACCTGATCCTCGACCTGCTGGAGGAGCTGCTGCATCCCCGCGCGATCGTCGAACGCAACGACAACAGCCTCCGCGAAAAGGACGGCCTCCCCCGGCAACGGGGCATCCTGCGCGGCCGCTACGACGGACCGGTGGAGATCATCGAGGAAGGCGTGCGCTTTCGCGTGGACGTGCTCGAAGGGCTCAAGACGGGCTTCTTTCTGGATCAGCGGCTGCACCGGCCCGTGGTGGCCCGCCTGGCACGCGACCGCCGCGTGCTCGATGTGTTTTCGGCCGACGGCGGCTTCGGACTGATGGCCGCAGCGCACGGAGCCGCCCACGTACACCTGCTCGACATCTCCGCGGCGGCCATGCAGCGCGCCCGCGAAAACGCCCGCCTGAACGACCTTGACCTGTCGCGCCTGACCTTCGACGTGGCGAACGCCCTCGATCGCCTCGGCGAACTTGTCGCGCAGGGCGCCACCTACGATCTGATCGTGCTCGATCCGCCCGCCTTCGCCAAAAGCAAGCGGCATCTGGACGACGCCCGCCGGGCCTACCAGCGCATCAACATCAGTGCGCTGCGCCTGCTACCACCCGGCGGCCTGCTGGCCACGGCCTCCTGCTCGCAGGCACTCGACGAAGCCGAATTCCTGAAGATCATCCACTACAGTGCCCGCCGCGCCGGATGCGGCCTGCGCCTGCTCTACCGGGGCACCCAGCCGCCCGACCACCCCGTGCTCGAAGCCATGCCCGAAACCCACTACCTCAAGTTCTTCCTCTTCCAGAAGCTGGCCGACGAAGTCCCCCCGGTCCGGCAGTAATCATCCATAAAAAAACGGCGCCCTTCAGAGGCGCCGCTTTTGCACGTGATCATTCCACATGTAGCAGGCAGTTTTCGCTGAAGAACGGGCTGGCGGTATAGCCGTCGGCCTGATCGTCGTTCACCCAGCGCTCGCCGTCGACAAAGTAGCGGAACTGATAGGTACCGGGCCTGAGCACGATCGCCTTGCTCCAGTAGCCCTTGTTTCTGTAGAGGCGCATGGGATGGGCCGACGGGTCCCAGTTGTTGAAGTCGCCCACGACCGACACGCTTTCGCGCGCTGCGTCGGCCGGCAACCTGAACGTTACACTGATACCTCGCCTCGTCTTTTTCTTCTCGATCATAGGGCCTCGAACAGAGATTGGTGAACAGGGATCGCCTGTGGGGCATGAATTGGAACCGCACGCAAAAGTTGCCCGGCAACTGTTGAAAAAACAACAGCCCCTGCTCCGACAAGCGCTTTTCTAACGAAAAGCTAAAAAAGCAACTCGAAGCACCTCACAGAAAAAGCTTGCGCCCAAGGAAGCACACATGGCCGGATGAAAAAGACCGCTCTCGGGACGGATTTTGCAACACAACTGATCACCTTTTGAGGATTCTAATCTGTTGAGCACGCACCAACCCGCTGCCTTCCCTGGAAGGCTATTATCGAATCCAAGCCTACACCAAGACGGCGCCCGGCCGCGGGAGATCCCAGGCCGAGCACCGTCTGACAGGCTACTTCACCGGTTGAGTCGGTTCTGCACCAGTTCTTCGACGACCGACGGATCGGCCAGCGTCGAGGTATCCCCCAGATTCTGGTACTCGTTGGCTGCAATCTTGCGCAGAATACGGCGCATGATCTTCCCGGAGCGTGTCTTGGGCAGCGCCGGCGTAAACTGCAGCAGGTCGATTGTGAAGATCGGCCCCAGCAAGTTCCGCACGTGCTGAATCAGTTCCCTGCGGAGTTCGTCGCCGGGTTCAAAGCCCGCCTTCAGTGTCACGAAGGCGTAGATGCCCTGCCCTTTGATTTCGTGCGGATAGCCCACCACGGCCGCCTCGGCCACCGCCTCATGCTGCACCAGCGCGCTTTCGATTTCGGCCGTGCCCAGACGATGACCGGAGACGTTGATCACGTCGTCGACGCGCCCCACGATCCAGTAGTAGCCGTCTTTATCCCGACGCGCGCCGTCTCCCGTGAAGTATTTGCCCGGAAAGCGCGTAAAGTAAGTTTCCACAAAACGCTCGTGCGCCTTGTAAACCGTACGCATCTGGCCGGGCCACGAGTCGAGGATGACCAGCATGCCGTCGGCCGGTCCCTCCAGAATGTTACCGTCGTTGTCCACGATGGCCGGCCGTACGCCAAAGAACGGCAGCGTGGCCGAGCCTGGCTTGAGCGGCGTAGCGCCCGGTAGCGGCGTGATCATTATGCCGCCCGTTTCGGTCTGCCACCAGGTGTCCACGATCGGGCAGCGTTCCTCACCCACCACCCGGTAGTACCAGAGCCAGGCCTCCGGGTTGATCGGCTCACCGACCGTGCCCAGTAGCCGGAGCGACTTGCGGCTCGTCTTCTTCACCCACTCGTCACCTTCGCGCATCAGCGCCCGAATGGCCGTGGGCGAGGTATACAGAATGTTCACCTGGTATTTGTCGACCACCTGCCAGATCCGTGATGGATCCGGGTAGTTCGGTGTGCCTTCGAAGAGCACCTCGGTCACGCCGTTGGCCAGCGGCCCGTAGACGATATAGCTGTGCCCCGTAATCCAGCCGATGTCGGCCGCACACCAGTAGACGTCGCCGTCGTGATAGTCGAAGACGAGCTGGTGCGTGAGCGAGGTGTAGACCAGATAGCCGCCGGTCGTGTGCACCACACCCTTGGGCTTGCCCGTCGAGCCCGAGGTGTAGAGGAAGAAGAGCGGATCTTCGGCATCCATCACCTCGGGTGGGCACTCGGCCGAAACGGTCTGAATTTCCTCATGGTACCAGCGGTCGCGGCCCTCCACCCACGGGATGTCACCGCCCGTGCGGCGCACGACCAGCACGGTCTTCACGTCCGGGCAACGTTCGAGCGCTTTATCGACGTTGCGTTTGAGCGGCACGCGGCGTCCCGCCCGAAGTCCTTCGTCGGCCGTAATCAGATAGGTGGCCTCGCCATCCAGGATGCGGTCGGCCAGCGAGTCGGGCGAAAAGCCGGCAAAGACCACCGAGTGGATCGCCCCGATCCGCGCGCAGGCCAGCATGGCGTAGATGGCCTCCGGGATCATGGGCAGATAAATCGTCACCCGGTCGCCTTTCTTCACGCCGTGCTTTTTGAGCACGTTGGCCAGCCGGCAGACCTCCGCGTAGAGCTGGCGATAGGTGATCGCCTTGCCTTCTTCGTTCGGATCGTCCGGCTCCCAGTAGAAGGCCACCTGGTCGGCCCGCTTTTCCAGATGCCGGTCGATGCAGTTGTAGGCCGCGTTCAACTTGCCCCCCTCGAACCAGCGGATGTAGAGATTCGAGGGGTCATACGACGTGTTTTTGACCGTATGGAACGGCTCGAACCAGGTGATGCGCTGGGCCTGCTCGCGCCAGAAGCCTTCCGGATCTTTGATGGAGCGCTCGTAAAGCTCGCGATATTGCTCCATCGACTTGATGTAAGCCCGCTGGCGAAACGCTTCCGGTGGCTCGAAGACCAGTCCGCGTCCCGAGAAAGCCGCCGTTTCTTTGATCTCCTGAACACCCATGGCTCCAAGCGATTGGTGAATAGCCCGCTTTTCAAATATAGCTTTTTCTGTCTGCAACACAACAGGATTCACCCAAATCCCGGTGTAATGGGACCGGTTTCTTTGCAACGCACGTTGTTACCGACGCATCTCCTGAAGGGGCGGGCTCGGTGCCTGCCAGGCTATCTGCGCGGCTCCAGTCTCCCGATCCTGCTGAATGCGTCGGAGCAGTTCGTCCGTAACGTTCGCGTAGTCCCGGGCCCCGCGTGAGTACGGTTCGCGCGTAAATACGGTGGACCCGTCCTCGTAGGAGCGGGCCAGTGAGGCGCTGGTGCGGATGACCGCCTCAAGGACGCGATCGCCGTAGCGGCGGCGCATGTAACGACGGTAAAGCTGGTGCGCCCGCTTACGGGCATCCACCTGGGTAAACAGGAAAAGCGGTGGAAAAAGCGTGGGATTGAGCTTTCCGCGTACCAGTTGCACCGTCTGAGCCGTCTGTTCGGCGCCGAGTACCGGTTGATACTCGGGCGTCACGGGCACGAGCACATGCTGGCTGGCCACCAGCGCATTCAGACTGTAGACGGTAATGGCGGCGGCCGTATCGAAGATGACCACGTCGTAGTCCAGCCCGCCCTGCTCGAGGGCTTCCTTGGCCCAGAGTACGTCCGTGGGGCGATTGAGCTGGCGCATCACACGCGTCATCGCCGTCGAGGAAGGCAGCAGATCGAATCCCCCCACCGTATGGCAGCGTACTTCGCGCAGTGAACGCGCTGGGTCGAACAGGGCCAGCGCCGAATGCTCCTCGGGGGGCTCCGGCACGCCCATGACGCGGGTCAGGAAACCCTGTGGATCCAGGTCGATGACCAACACCCGACGCCCGCTGAGTCCGAGTGCCGCTGCGATATGAATCGCCGTGGTGGTTTTACCGGTGCCTCCCTTGTGGTTGCAGACGGTCAGGGTGATCATGTGCAACCGGTTCGCTGACTTCATTTGAAGGATGCAAGTTAGTTTGCAGGCCCGCCCCTGTCAAATCCTGCGCCACCATTTCCGGTGGCCGGCCGCGCTGAGCGGTCTGCTGCTGGGGCTGAGCTTTCCCCCTGGGCCGATTCCGGGGCTGGTGCTGATTGCGCTGGGGCCGCTGCTGTTTGCCCTGGAGCAGACACGCACGCCGCTGCAGGCCCTGCTGGCCGGAGCGACGGCCACGCTGCTCTGGGTCGGACTGACGCTGCACTGGGCGCTGCGCCATGCGGTGCCGGTGGCAGCTTTTGCTTCGGCGGTGGGCCTGCTGTGCCTGGCGCTGCTCATGGCACTGCCGGCGGCCGTCGCAAAGGCCGTGCAGCTTCGCCGGGGGCGGACAGCCGCCCTGGTCACTTTTGTGCTGAGCTGGATGGCGCTCGAAGCCCTGCTCACCTACGGCCCGCTTCCTTTTCCCTGGCTACAGCTCGGCTATGCCACGCTGCCGCTGTCGTTCTTCCAGGGACTGATCGCCACACTGGGTGTGCCGGCCCTCTCGCTCTGGGTGCTGGGAACCAATGCGTTGCTCTATGCACTGCTTACCCGAGGCCGACGCATAGCGGGCCTACTGCTGGCAAGCTGGTTGCTGTTGCCGCTCGGCTTCCCCGCACCGACACCGTCCCCCGCACCCCGGCACGTGCCCGTGCTGGCCGTACAGCCCGGCCTTCCGGCTCCCGTGTGGGACCGGATGAGCGGCCCGGAACGCCTGGCACGTCTGCTGACGTTGACCGAGGCGGCGCTGGACACGGCCCGCCTGCGCCCCATGCTGATCCTCTGGCCCGAAACGGCCCTGCCCGACACCTCGGTGCTTTTTCGCCTCCGCGCATGGGTCACTCACCGGCGGATTCCCCTGCTGACGGGAGTCGTCGTGCCTGCCGATGGTCCGGGACCGGCACGCTTTGCCTACACGAACAGTGCATTGCTGCTGCAACCGGACCGTCCCCTTGGCCGATACGACAAGCAGCGGCTGGTGCCCTTTGCCGAACAGGTCCCGCTCGTCGAGACCTTTCCGGTGCTGCAGGCGCTGGCCATACCGGCCGGCGGGGTGGCCGGCTACCGCCCCGGCCAGGCGCCCGCCCGCTTTCAGGTCGGTTCGCTTCGCCCGGGTGTGCTTATCTGCTTTGAGAGCTTTTTCGGGAACCTGGCCCGGCGCTCGGCCGAAGAAGGGGCGAACCTGCTGGTGGTGCTCACGCAGGACGGCTGGTGGGGCCGCGGTTCGGTCTATCGACAGCACCTGCAGGCGGCGCGTCTGCGGGCCATCGAAACGGGTCGCGCCGTCGTGCAGGTAGGCGCCGACGGACTGACGGCCCTGGTGTTGCCCTCCGGACGAATCGCTCAGGAGCTGCCGCCTCGGCGGGCCGCGGTGCGCCTATTCATGGCACCATTGCAGGAAGCGCCTACGCCCGCCGTACAGCTCGGCGACCTCCTGACGCCTACCGTCCTACTGGGTCTTCTCCTGCTTCTGGGCTGGACCTTCCTGAAACGATGAAACTGCGCGTACCGTTGATTCTGGCCTCCCGCTCGCCCCGGCGTCGCAAGCTGCTGGCACAGCTCGGGCTGGACTTCGAGGTGCATCCGAGCGATCTCGACGAAAACGCTATGAACCATCGGTTGCCGGAGCAACTGGTCGAGCAACTGGCGCTGGAAAAGGCACGCGCCGTAGCCACCCGCTTTCCCGAGGCGCTCACGCTGGGCGCCGATACGATCGTCGTGCTCGACGGCGACGTGCTCAACAAACCCGCCGACGAAGCCGAAGCCCGCGCCATGCTGCGCCGCCTGAGCGGCCGCACGCACACGGTCTACACCGGCGTGGCACTGGTGCATCCGGCCAGCCGTCGCGAGGTCGTCGACTACGAGGCCACGCAGGTCACCTTCGCCCCATTGACCGACGCCGAAATCGACGCCTACGTGGCCACCGGCTCGCCGCTCGACAAGGCCGGCGCTTACGGCATCCAGGACGACTACGGCGCTGTCTTCATCCGTCGCATCGAAGGTGACTACTACAACGTGGTAGGGCTGCCGCTGCACCGCCTCTACCGCATGCTCCGCAACCATTTCGCCGACCTGATCGAGGACTGACGCATGCCTTCGACGATCCGGGTGCTTCTGATTCAGGCCCGCCGCCTTCCGGAAATCGAGCGGCAGGAACAGCAATGCTTTCTAGAATGCGGCCGCCTGCGCCCCGACCAACTCCGCTGTGTGAACGTCACGCGTGATGCGCTTCGCCCCGACCTGCTTGACGGCATCGACGCGGTGCTGCTCGGTGGCTCCGGCGAGTTTTCCGCCACTGAGCGCTATCCCTGGACCGAATCGCTTCAGACGCTCCTTCTGGAAGCGGCCGAGCGGGCGCTGCCGATGTTTGGCTCCTGCTGGGGCCATCAGACGCTGGCCGTCATCTTCGGCGGCAAAGTACGGCGCGACCCGGACCACGCCGAGTTCGGCTCCGGTGAGGTGGCCCTGACCAAAGCCGGCCGCCACGATCCTGTCTTTCAATACCTGCCCGCCCGCTTCCACGTCAACATGGGCCACCGCGACCGCGTCGTGTCCCTGCCACCCGGTGGGATCGAACTGGCCCGCAACGCCCAGCCCTTTCAGGCCTTCCGGCTGGCCGATCGCCCGATCTACGGCACCCAGTTTCACAGCGAACTGAACGCCCGTCGCCTGCGCGAGCG
>WFPM01000014.1 GCA_015487635.1 Rhodothermus sp. | reverse complement strand
GCGAAGGAGCGTTTGCTGAAGTATCATGGATTGTCGGCCCAGTGGTTTCCGTTGTATTTGAAGGAGCTGGAGTTTCGGTACAATCATCGGAAGGAGGATTTGTTTGAGAAACTGCTGGAAGTGCTAAAAGGTGGAATGAATTGAGCAATCACCAAACTAAATTTTCTATAAGGTCAGCTCTGACGCTTCCGCCTTCACAGGTTCCCCTTCCTTTGTGCTGATTGGTAGTGCACTCGTAATAGAAATACCTTCTCCCCTTCGATTTGGCCCATGTCGGCGTCATAAAAGCACCACAAACACCACACTTTAAAAGTCCCTCAAGCAAGAAGTTGTGTTTAATTTGCCTTTTGACGCTACTGGTTCTTTTGTAATTACATTTGATGATTTCCTGAACCAAGTTGAAGGTTTCTTCGTCAATTATCGGGGTATGCTGTCCCTCGTATAACTTCCCCTTGTACTTGATTTTGCCTATGTAAACCGGATGTTTTAAGACTCTTGCTATATAGGTATCAGTAAAATCGCTTCCACCCTGCTTTTTACCTCTACGGCTGATAAACTCTTTTGTTTTGTAACCGTGTTCATTCAACCACTTGGCAACTCTGGTATATGAGGCAAACTCGAGGTATTTCTCAAAAATAAGTTTAACGACTCTGGCCTCTTCTGGGTTAACAATCAGTTTTCCATCTTTTAAATCGTAGCCTAACGGAGGGTAGCCACCGTTCCACAAACCTTCCCTTGCCCTGTGCTCCATCACATCAAGGGTTCTCTCCGCCGTCTGCTCCCTTTCAAGCTGAGCGAACACCATAACTATCCTGACTACAGCTCTGCCGATAGCAGTCGTGGTATCAAAGTTTTCGTGCAGAGAAACAAGATCAACATGATGGTTTTGCAGGAAGTTGTAAATCTTCTCAAAGTCAACGATTGAGCGGGAGAGTCTATCAAGCTTTTTAACAACGAGAGTGTCTATTAAGCCATTTTCTACACCCCTTAAAAGCTCCTTAAATGCTGGTCTGTTTGTATCCTTAGCGGATTTTCCTTCCTCTCTATAGACTTTTATTACCCTCCAGTTTCTAACCCTGCAAAACCTCCTTAGCCTTTCTTCCTCCTCGTCAAGGGATTCCCCTTCTACAGCTTGCCTTTCAGTGGAAACCCTTATGTAAAGTCCACATTTTCTAAATTCCTCCATTTTCTTTTTTTCTCACCATCTTATGTTAGCTATGGTACAAAAATAGTAAAAATATTTTTTGCCACAGCAACCCCTTTAACCTGATTGTCAGCCGAAAGAAGGACGGCATTTTCTTCAATACATGTCTTCATAATTAACTCATCTCGCTCTTGCGAAGTCATTTCTTGAAATTTAGAAGGATTAAACTCTTCAACTTCTTTAAGTTTAATTCTGCTAATGGATGCAAACCTTCCCAGTCTTTCAAACTCCTTTTTACCACCTTTGGTGTCACATTCATATCTAACAACAGCAGGGATTAGAATGGTAAAATCTTCAAAGAATTTACTTTTTTCTAAATCCCTTCCCAGCAAGCCTCTATTAATCACATTGCTGTCTGGCACAATAAAGCCACAATAGTACCTCAAAGTGAAATTCAAATCTTCAATAGGTTTTCTGCAACTCGGGCATCTCGCTGTAAATCCCCTTTCTCCAGATGTGAAAAGAACTGCTTTAGAGGTTGTCCCACATGAAGGACAAACTACTGATAGAGCTCTTATATTCAACTTTCCTAAATCTAACTCTCTTTTAAAGTCTTCTGACAGAAGATTATCTCTAATTGGAGGAATAATTTTTTTCGCTTTCCCCCTGAGTCTCTCAATTTTTCTAATTGTTGAGAAAGACCGTTTTATAAACCATGGCCATTCTTTCCCTGAACTATGCCATTTTTCAAGCCATTCTAAGGTTTGTTTATTCCCTGCATTTCCAGAACCTATCGAAATTCCATCTATTTTGTAATCCTCGTTTTCATTTATAGCTTTTATTACCGCTTCTCTGTTTCTCTTCGCAATTATAGAAGCGACTCTTGCTTCTAAATATGTATCATCTGATTTTTGGGCGATAACAACTTCAGCTCTCTGTCTTTCTAAAAAGTTAAGGAAGCGCTTAAGGGTAGGTCCTATGCCGTAATCATCAATCACTATTCTGCACTTTCCAACACCAGCTCTTCTGAAAAATGAAGCCAAGATACGCTGATAAACAACATCCATGATTTTATTAAGGTTGTACCTGTCCACATGCCAAGGGGGTATTTTTTCTTCTATGTACTCTAAACCGTCGCCGATGAATTGCGAAATTTTTTTGAAAATATTATCCCAATACTCAAAAGAGTGTGCTTTCTTTGTATCTGCCGTAGAAACTATCTTCTCTAACTGTGAAAAAAGATGGCTGGGAATAATTACACCCACAAGATGAGTGTGTCCAACAAGTTCACCTTTTCCAGTCTCATCTAATCCTATTAAAAATTCTCTTGTAGGCTGAACAAAGACAGAACCAACCAGAGAGTCAATATAATCCCATACCTCTTCCACAGCCGGATCTTGAGAATTTGATGGAGTACTGTAAAGGGTACCGCTTGTATAAAAAGTAAATGTGCTATCGGAAAACTTTATTCTCCATTTTTCGGAGATATTTTTTGCTTCCTTTTCTTCTCCTCCTTGGTGCAACAAATATTCTTTTATCTTCTCTTCCTCTTCTTGGTTTAATTTCCATTTACGACCACTCATCTATATTGCCTCCTTCGTGTGTCCAATATTATACAATATAATACACAGAAATACATTAAAAGTCAAGCTCAGAGGAGGTTTATCTTCAAAAGAATAATCTCACGAGGCAACGACTTTAATTTCTTGAGGGTGCCCCTTGCCCCTTATCACTTCTATCTCCAGTTCGTCCTTGAAGGTTCGCAAAGCCTCACACGAGCGGCGCCGGCCCGGCATCGGTCCGGACTTTTTTGTGTTCAGCTCTGTTTACGTCGTTGTTCCGGCTCCAGTAGCGGGCGAATCAGCTCCAGCGGGATCGGGAAGACGATCGTCGTGTTGTTCTCCGAGCCCACTTCTACCAGCGTCTGCAGAAAGCGCATCTGCATGGCCATGGGGTGCGCCTCAAGCATGGCGGCTGCCTGGGCCAGTTGCTCGGCCGCCTGCAATTCGCCCTGCGCGTGAATCACCTTGGCCCGACGTTCCCGCTCGCTTTCGGCCTGCTTGGCCATGGCCCGCTTCATGTGCTCAGGCAGGTCCACGTGCTTGACTTCCACCAGCGACACCTTGATGCCCCAGGGATCCGACTGCTGGTCGATAACTTCCTGCAACCGGCGATTGATCTTTTCGCGCTCGGCCAGCAGCTCGTCCAGTTCTACTTGGCCCACGATGCTGCGCAGTGAAGTCTGCGAGAGTTGGGTGGTGGCATAGCGGTAATCTTCCACCTCCAGCACGGCCCTCATGGGGTCGATCACGCGAAAGTAGACGACGGCGTTCACGCGTACCGACACGTTGTCGCGCGTGATCACGTCCTGCTCGGGCACGTCGTGTACGAACGTGCGCAGACTGACGCGCACCATACGATCGATCGGCCAGAACACCAGCACGATGCCCGGGCCCTTCGGCTCGGGGAGGACCCGGCCCATGCGGAAGATGACCCCGCGCTGATACTCGTACAGAATGCGAATGCAGCTGATGAAATACAGCACAATCAGCCCGATGACGATGCCTGTCGACGAAAGCATGGCCGCACCTCCGCTGGTTGGTTTTCAGGTGGACGCAATCGGTGAAACCCAGAGACAGAGGCCTTCCCGGCGCTCGATGCGGACGGGCTGGCCGGCCCGCACCGGCACCGCACTGCAGGCCCGCCACCACTCGCCATGGATAAAAACATACCCTTGAAAGTGGTCGCCTTCCGACGTGAAGTCTTCGCGCGCCACGGCCTGCTGGCCGATCAGCGTTGCATCGCCCATGCGGGCTGGCCGGCGTTGTATGCGCAGCATGTTGCCCAGCAGAAACAACGCGATCAGTGCCGTGGCCAGTGCGACCGGCACCACCAGGGCAGCCGAAACCTTCGGAAAGCCCATCGGACTTTCCACAAGCATCAACCCGCCCAAAATCAGGCACACGACGCCCCCTACGGTCAGCAGGCCGAAACTGGGCACAAAGGCTTCGGCCACGAGCATGCCCAGGCCCAGCGCCAGCAGGGCCAGCCCGACGTAGTTGACCGGCAGGATGGAAAGGCCGTAGAAGCCCAGCATCAAAAAGATAGCGCCCAGCGTGCCGGGAATGCCCCAGCCAGGCGTGTAGAGCTCGAACAGCAGCCCGTAGAAGCCCAGCATCAGCAGCAGGAAGGCGATGTTCGGGTTGGAGAGCGCTGCCAGGATGCGCTCGCCCCACCAGCGCTCGATCGTGCGCACGGTGGCCCCGGCCGTCTGCAGCGTCACGGTCTGGCCGTCGGGCGCCACCTTCCGGCCGTCCAGCAGCACCAGCAGCGAGTCCAGCGAGGGCGCCAGCAGATCGACGACGTGCTGTGCCACGGCCTCCTGCGCCGTCAGCGTCTGGCTTTCCGACACGGCCCGTGCCGCCCAGTCGGCGTTGCGTCCCCGGTACTGGGCCAGCGCCCGCGCCCAGGCCACTGCATCGTTCAGGATCTTCTCCGACATGGGATCGACGCGGGCCGTGTCGGGCGGTGCCGTCGGGCCCCCTCCGAGCTGCACAGGGTGGGCTGCGCCAATGTGCGTGCCCGGGGCCATGGCCGCCACGTGTGCGGCCAGCGTGATGAACACCCCGGCCGAGGCCGCCCGCGCGCCCGGCGGCGTCACGTAGACGACGACCGGGATCGGACTCCGCAGGAAAAGTTGCACAATGTCACGCGTGGCCTCGACGAGCCCGCCCGGCGTGTCCATTTCGATGACGAGGCAGACCGCCCCGTTTTCCGTGGCCTCGCGTAACCCGCGCCGGATGAACCGAACGGTCGCCGGCGTGATCGGCTCGTCCTCCAGCGCCAGTCGGTAAACCACCGGCGTGGGCGTCTGAGCCGGCATCGGCAGCAGCATCAGCCACAGCAGCAGGGGCCACATGGGAAACAGGGTGTTGATTGCCTCTTGAAATATAAGGCGTTAAAGTCCAGTGCAGGCGCAAAGGATTTCCTGACAGAGATTCAATGCTGGTTATCAAGCTCGTTGTCTATGTATGGAACCCGCCGACGAAAAGCTCGTTAGCCGTGCGCCCGATGGATCCGGCGGCTTCCTTTGGTCGTAAGACCACGCGGAGAGGGTGACGTGGCCGAGTGGTTAGGCAGGGGCCTGCAAAGCCCCGTACGGCGGTTCGAATCCGCCCGTCACCTCCGAGAGCCCTGGTGCGCAAGGCGCCGGGGCTTTTTTCCATTCAGAAAGGCGCTTCGTCGGGAGGCCCGGAAGGCAGGATGGTCTCATCCGGCGTCTCAGGGAGGGGAGCCTCCGGCTCCGGTTGGTACATCGTCAGGTTCTCGAAACGGGCGTACTGGTTGATGAAGGCCAGGCGCACGGTGCCGGTCGGGCCGTTGCGCTGCTTGCCGATAATGATCTCGGCGATACCCTCGGTGGAGTTACCGTTTTCATCCACCGTAATCCCGTAGCGCTCGGGTCGATAGATAAACAGCACGACGTCGGCGTCTTGCTCGATGCTGCCGCTTTCGCGTAGATCGGAGAGCTGGGGGCGTTTGTCGCCGCCGCGGGTTTCGACGGCGCGGCTGAGCTGGGAGAGGGCCACAACGGGCACGTTCAGCTCCTTGGCCAGTGCTTTGAGCGAGCGGGAGATCTGGGCGATTTCCTGCTCGCGGTTGGCGTTGCGGGGCATGTGGGAGGCCTGCATGAGCTGCAAGTAGTCGACGATCACCAGCCCGATGTCGTGCTCGGCCTTCAGGCGGCGGCATTTGGCGCGGAGTTCGAGCACGCTGAGCGAAGGGGTGTCGTCGATAAAGATCGGGGCATCCGAAAGGCGGCCGGCCGCACGGGCCAGCTTGCGCCAGTCCTCGTCGCGCAGTCGTCCGGTGCGGGCCGCCTGGGCATCGACGCGGGCTTCGGCCGTCAGCAGGCGCTGGGCCAGTTGCTCGGCGCCCATCTCCAGCGAGAAGATGGCCACGCCCGTACCGTAGTGCGGATGCAGGGCCGCGTTGCGGGCACAGCTCAGCGCAAAAGCCGTCTTGCCCATGGACGGACGGGCAGCGATGATCACCAGGTCGCCTCGTTGCCAGCCGCCCGTGAGCGCATCGAGCTGGTGAAAGCCGCTGGGCACGCCCGTGATGCCGCCCGGCCGGCCGTGGATGGCTTCCAGCCGCTCCAGCGTCTCTTTGACGATTTCATTCATGGAGCGGGCGGCCTTGCGCAGGTGCACGTCTGACAGCCGGAAGATCTCGGCCTCCACCTCGTCGAGCAGCTCGAAGGCGTCGGCGGCCGGATCGTAGGCGCGACCGATGAGCAGCGTCATCACCTCGATCATACGGCGCAGCAGCGCCTTCTCGGCGATGATTCGGGCGTGGTATTCGACGTTGGCCGCCGAGGCCACCCGCGTAGTCAGCTCGCTCAGGTAGACGGTGTCGCCGGCCTGCTCCAGCTCGCCCGTGCGACGCAGCTCTTCGGTGACCGTCAGCAGGTCGACGCCGCGGTTCTGTTCGAACAGCCGGATAATGGCTCGAAAGATGCGCTGGTGGCGGCCGTCATAGAACGACTCGGGCGTCAGAATCTCCAGCGCCCGGGGGATCGCCTCCGGCTCGATGAGCATGGCGCCGAGCACGGCCTGTTCCAGCTCGACGGCCTGAGGTGGCACGCGCCCGGCCTGCTGGTGTAGCGCATGAATCTGGGCACGCGAGCGCCGGCGCCCGCCGGTCAGTTTTTCCAGCGGGTAGGGTGGCGCTTCCTCTTCGCCAATGCTCAACCGGGGACGTTCCTCAAACTCGGCCATGGTTTTCCTGCAGGTTTCAGCGCGTTGCCGTGCCCATCAGGCGGTCGTAGTGGGCGCGCAGTAGCTGGAGATCTTCCCAGGCCAGCCGCTTCCACTGGGGATTGCGCAGCAGGGCGGCCGGGTGGAAGGTAACGACCACCGGCAGCCCATGAAAGTCGTGCACCTTGCCCCGAAGGGCACGCAGCGAATCGTTCCGGCCCAGCAACGCGTTGCCGGCAATGCGCCCCACGCACAGGATGATCCGGGGCTTCACGAGCGCGATCTGTTTGTACAGAATGGGCAGGTGCGCTTCGATTTCATCCGGCTGGGGATCCCGGTTGTGGGGCGGGCGGCTTTTCAGCACGTTCGTGATGTAGACTTCTTCGCGCTCGAAGCCGATGGCTTTGAGCATTTTGTTGAGCAACTGGCCGGCCGGACCCACGAACGGCTCGCCCTGGCGATCTTCTTCGGCCCCGGGCGCCTCGCCGATCACCATGAGATCCGCCTCGGGGTTACCGACGCCGAAGACCGGGTTCGTGCGTCGGGCGTCGATCGGGATCAGGACCGTTTCGGCCACGTAGCGGGCCACTTCGTCCAGCGTGCGCATGGCTCGCAGCGGCGAGTCGGGCGGAATCTGCGCCTCGATGCGGGCATAGGGATCCGCCGAGGCCGATTCCGGCGGTGGTTGTGGCTGGCCGAACAGGTCCTGGTTGCTCGGGGCGTGTTCTGGGGTGGACATGGTGACCGGGTTTTTCCAGAAGCCCAGCGGGCCCAGCAGGACGTACTCCTGCAGCAGGGCGTCACGGACGGCGTGTAGCAGCTCCTGCATGGGCCCTCCCGGGACGTTGACGACACTTCCCCAAAGCTACAGGCTTTTGGCGCGAGAGACAAGCGAAAATCTCATCGGCGATTGAACAATGATCACCCCTTCAGCCGCTTCGCGACAGCTCCCCCTCAAGGGGGAGCCGAACACAATGGCGCGGGAGCCGCTGCATTCAAACACGTTTGCCAATTTCAGCGCCGTCCACTCCCACCAGCCGGCGGAGCAGAGGTCGTGGCTTTCCGCCTTCAGGACGCTCCTGCAACTGCACTAAAATCTCATATCAGGCGTTCTCAAGAGACGCCAGCACGCGGTCGAGCAGTGCTTCGGCCGCTTCGTCTTTGGGAAGGAGGGGCAGTTCTTCGAGGTGGCCGCTCCGGTGCAGCAGCGTCAGACGGTTGGTGCCGGTGCCGAAGCCGGCGCCCGGTTCGTTCAGGCGGTTGAGTGCGATCCAGTCGAGGTTCTTGCGGCGTAGCTTATCGCGGGCGTTTTCAAGCGCATTGTCGGTTTCCATGGCAAAACCCACGAGCACCTGATCCGATCGGCGGCGACGGCCCAGTTCGGCCAGAATGTCGGGGGTGCGGCGCAGGCGGAGCACCAGTTCGTCCGCTTCTTTTTTGAGCTTGGAGGGTGCGGTTTCGACGGGCGCGTAGTCGGCCACGGCGGCCGCCATGAAGACAAAGTCGGCCGTGTCGGCATGCCGGAGCACGGCCTCGTACATCTCACGGGCCGAGGTGACGTCGATGCGGGTGACGCCGGGCGGGGTGGGCAGCAGCGTGGGACCGGTGATGAGCGTCACGCGAGCGCCGCGTCGGGAGGCCGCGCGGGCCAGCGCAAAGCCCATGGTGCCGGTGGAAGGGTTCGTCAGGCAGCGCACCGGATCGATCATCTCCCGGGTGGGGCCGGCCGTCACCAGCACGTGCTTGCCGGCCAGGGAATGCCGTCGTGCGAGCAGGGCGGCCACCTGCGCCGCGATGCGCTCCGGATCGGGTAGGCGGCCGTCGCCCACGAGCCCGCTGGCCAGCTCGCCGAACTCCGGTGGCAGGATCTCGTAGCCGTACCGGCGCAACAGCTCCAGATTTCGCTGCGTGGCCGGATGGTGGTACATGTCGTGGTCCATGGCCGGGCAGAGCAGCACCGGGCAGCGGGCCGAAAGAAGCGTAGCGGCCAGCATTGTGTCGCAAAAGCCATGCGCCAGACGGGCCAGCGTCTGAGCTGTGGCGGGCGCCACGACGGCCAGATCGGCCCAGCGTCCGAGATGGACGTGCTTCGTCCAGGAGCCGGGTTCGTTCTCCGGAAAGAGATCGACGAGCACCTCGCGCTCGGAAAGCGTGCCGAGTGTCAGCGGCGTGATGAAGCGCGTGGCGTCGGGCGTCATGATGACCTGCACCTCGGCGCCGGCTTTTTTGAACAGCCGGACCAGCTCGGCCGCCTTGTAGGCGGCAATGCTCCCGGTGACGCCCAGCAACAGATGGCGGCCTTCGAGCGCGGCGAGCGGTTGTGCGGCCATGGGGATCGGAGGTTAAGGCCGCTCCAGAAACGAGCGCACCAGACGAAGGGTTTCGGCCGCGGCCCGCTCCAGATCGTCGTTGACCACCACGGCGTCGAAACGATCGGCCATGGCCAGTTCCATTCGGGCGCGCTCCAGACGCTGGCGCAGCGTGGTTTCGTCTTCGGTGCCCCGGTTGCGCAGGCGTTCGGCCAGCGCTTCCAGTGAGGGCGGCCGGACGAAGAGGGCAAAAGCGTCGTCGCCGAACAATTCTTTGACCCGCAGGGCGCCTTTAACGTCGATGTCGAGCAGCACGGGATGTTCGCGGCTGGCCTGTTCGATTTCCCGGCGCAGCGTGCCGTAGAAACGGCCTGGATAGACCTCTTCGTACTCGATCAGCTCGCCCTGTTCGATCAGTCGCCGGAATTCGTCTTCAGTTAGAAAATAGTAATCCACGCCATGGCGCTCGCCGGGGCGAGGCGGGCGCGTGGTGGCCGATACGGAAAACCGGAGCCGGGGCAGCGCCTCCTGAAGGCGACGGGCCAGCGTGGTTTTTCCGGCCCCGCTGGGTGCGGTCAGAATGACGATCCGGGGCTCCGGCATGGGCTACTCGATGTTCTGAATCTGCTCGCGGATTTTTTCGACTTCTTCTTTGATTTCGACGGCCAGCAGGGCGATCGTGGCGTCGTTGGCCTTGGCGTTGATCGTGTTGGCTTCGCGGTGCAGCTCCTGGGTCAGGAAGTTCAAGCGGCGGCCGCTGGGTTCCTCGGCCTGCAGCGCCTCGCGGAAGTGCTGCAGGTGGGCACGCAGCCGGACGCACTCCTCGGTGATGTCGAGCCGATCGGCCAGTAGCACAATTTCAAGCTCGAGTCGGTCGGGGTCGATCTGTTCGTCCCGCAGCAGTTCCTGCACGCGGGCGCGCAGTTTTTCCCGGGCTTCGACGAGGCGTTCGGGCGCGCGGGCTTCGATGGCTTCGACGCGGCGGGCGATGGCCTCCAGGCGGGCTTCTAGGTCGGCCTGCAGCAGGGCCCCTTCCTGACGGCGGGTGGCCTGCAGCGTCCTGATGGCCTGGGCGAGCGCCTCCATCAGTACCTGGCGGATGCGCTCGTCTTCTTCGGGCACTTCCGGACGCTCGAAAAGCTCGGGCAGCGCCAGCAGGTGCTCGAGCCGGATCGGGTCGGACAGGCCGGTTTCCGCGCGCAGCGCTTCGAGCTGGGTCAGGTACTGGCGGGCCACGTCGAGGTTAAGGCGCGGCAGGAGCCCTGCTTCCGGCGGCAGCTTCAGGTCAATCTGGGCGGTGATGCGGCCGCGGCTGAAAGCCTGACGGATGGCCGCCAGGACGTCCGGTTCGTAGAGCGACGCGATGCGGGGCAGCCGCACCGAAACGTCCAGATAGCGGTTGTTGACCGAGCGCAGCTCGACGGTGGCCGTGAAACCGTCGCGTTCGGCCTGGCCGCGCCCGAAGCCGGTCATGCTGGCGATCATGGGCCGCAACGTCGGGTTGGTCCAAACGAAAAGCCGGGTTGCCCTTCGATTGACGGCAACCCGGCCTGGCGGAGAGGGTGGGATTCGAACCCACGGTACCGGTGAACGGTACACACGCTCTCCAGGCGTGCCCCTTCGACCGCTCGGGCACCTCTCCGCAAGCGCCTTACTTTATGGCATCGGTCGGCCGGGAGTTCCGGGCCTCCCGTCAGACTTCCATGATTTCGGCCTCTTTGCGCTCCAGGAGCTGGTTGACCTTTTCGATATAGGTATCGGTCAGCTTCTGCAGCTCTTCCTCGGCCGCGTGGCAGAGATCTTCCGGCAGGTGCTCTTCCTCCTTGGCTTTTTTGATGTGGTCTTTGGCGTGCCGCCGGATGTTGCGGATGGCCACGCGGGCTTCTTCGGCCCGGATGCGGGCGGCGCGGACCAGTTCCTTGCGTCGCTCTTCGGAAAGCGGCGGAATCGGAATGCGGATGAGGTTGCCGTCGTTGGAAGGATTGAGTCCCAGGTTGGCGTTGATGATGGCCCGTTCGATGGCACCCAGTGCCGAGCGGTCCCAGGGTTGTACGATGAGCAGGTCCGGCTGGGGTGCCGTGATGCTGGCCAACTGCATGAGCGGCGTCATCGTGCCGTAGTATTCGACGCGCACGTCTTCGAGCATGGCCGGCGTGGCGCGTCCGGCCCGGAGCGTGGCCAGCTCGGTGCGCAGGTGCGCAAGCGACTTTTCCATATGCTCGCGCGCGTCGTCCAGAATCAATTGCAGGTGTTCGTTCGGTATGGCCACCATAGTCCCGTTGGGTTGGGTTCGTGATCAGGCCTGAGCGGTTTCGGCAAACGACGGAGGCGTTTCGGTCCAGTAGACCAGCGTCCCGACCGGCTCGCCGCAGACCACGCGCAACAGGTTGCCGGGTTTGTTCATGTTGAACACAATGATGGGCAGGCCGGCTTCCCGGCATAGCGTGAAGGCGGTCATGTCCATCACGCGCAGATCCCGCTGAATCACTTCGCGTCCGTGGATGGTGGTAAACAGCCGGGCGTTGGGATCGCGCTCCGGATCGGCCGAATAGACGCCGTCGACGCGCGTGCCCTTGAGCAGCACCTCGGCCTCGATTTCCAGCGCGCGCAGCGCGGCGGCCGTGTCGGTGGTGAAGTACGGGTTGCCCGTCCCGGCGCCGAAGATCACCACCCGTCCTTTTTCCAGATGGCGAATGGCCCGGCGGCGGATGAACGGCTCGGCAATCTGTTCCATTTTGATGCTCGACTGCAGGCGCGTGTCGAGCCCGGCCTGTTCGAGCGCGTCCTGCAGGGCCATCGCATTGATCATGGTGGCCAGCATGCCCATGTAGTCGGCATGGGCCCGCTTCATGCCGCGCGAGGCGTTCTGCACGCCCCGAAAGATGTTGCCGCCGCCGATGACGATGCCCACGGCCACGCCCAGCTCGACCACCTGGCGGATTTCCCGGGCGTAGGTTTCCAGTACGTGCCAGTCGATGCCGTAGGGCTTCTGGCCCATGAGGGCCTCGCCGCTCAGTTTGAGCAGGATGCGGCGGTAGCGGGGGCGCGGTCGGTTGTTCGACGTGTCCGATTCGCCAGCCATGACTCGGAGGGTCTTGCTTCCGAAAAGTAGGCCCTTTCGGGCAGGGATTCAACGCCCCAGTCGGGGCCAGGAGCCGATCGGCTACAAAAAAGCCCGAACCCAGCGGTTCGGGCTTGTGGCGTCTTGCGGGTTACTCGCCCAGGGCGTAGCGGACGAACCGGCGCACGTCGATGCCGGCCTGCTGGAGTCGCTCCTGGACCGTGATGGCGGCGTCTTTGATGAAGGCCTGCTCCAGCAGCACGTGGTCCTTGTAGAAGCGCTCCAGTTTGCCCTGCGCAATGCGGTCGATAATGTGCTCGGGCTTGCCCTCGTTGCGGGCGGCTTCGCGGGCGATCTCCAGCTCCTTCTGGCGCACCTCCTCCGGCACCTCCTCGCGGCGTACCGCCACAGGATTCATGGCGGCCACCTGCATGGCCACGTCGCGTCCGGCCTCCTCGAGCTGGCCATCGCCGACGACTTCGACCAGCACGGCCAGGCGCGAGCCGGGATGCACGTAGGAGATGATTCGGCCGCTGTCGGTGGTCAGCACGTCGAAGCGCCGGATGGCGATCTTTTCACCGATTTTACCGGTCAGGTCGAGCAGCGCCTCTTCGACGGTGCGGCCGTCGGGGAGTTGGAGCTTCAGCAGCGCCTCCAGGTCGGCCGGGCGTTGTTCGAGGATCAACTGCGCTACCTGCCGGGCAAACGCGGCGAACTCTTCGTTGCGGGCCACGAAGTCGGTCTCGCAGTTGACCTCGACGATGGCACCGGCCCGGCCGTCTTCGCTTACGGCCGTAACGACCAGGCCTTCTTTGGCCTCGCGGTCGGCCCGCTTGGCCGCGACCTTCTGGCCCTTTTTGCGCAGGATCTCGATGGCGGCCTCAAAGTCGCCGCCCGCTTCTTCCAGCGCCCGTTTGCAGTCCATCATGCCGACTCCGGTCATCTCCCGGAGTCGCTTTACGTCCTGAGCAGAAATGCCCATTGTTTATGTCGGTCGTTTATGTTCTGGGAGAAATCAGGAGCCTTTCTTGCGACGTCGGCGTGCTTCTTTGGCGGCTTCGGCTTCGGCTGCGCGCTTTTCCCGCGCCGCTTTGCGCGAGGCTTCTTCCTGCTCGCGCTGCTTGGCGCCTTCGATGATCGCGTTGGCGATCACCGAGGTGATCAATTCGATGGAGCGTACGGCGTCGTCGTTGGCCGGGATCGGGTAGTCGATCAGCTCCGGGTCGGCGTTCGTATCGACGATGGCGATGATGGGAATGCCGAGCTTGCGCGCTTCGCTGACGGCGATGTGCTCACGCACCACGTCGACGATGAACAGCGCGCCCGGGAGTTTGGCCATCTGGGCGATGCCGCCGAGCGTCCGCTCCAGCTTTTCGCGTTCGCGGCGCTTCATCAGCCGTTCTTTTTTCTTGAGCTGGTCCAGGATGCCTTCTTCTTCCATCCGGGCCAGCTCTTCCATGCGGCGGATGCTCTGGCGGATCGTCTGGAAGTTGGTCAGCGTGCCGCCCAGCCAGCGTTCGACGACGTAGGGCTGGCCGCAGGCTTCCGCGTATTTGCGAACGATGTCGCGGGCCTGCTTCTTGGTGCCGACGAACAGGATCTTCTTGCCCTGACGGGCAAAGCGGGCGGCCGCTTCGGCCGCGCGATCGAGGAGCTGCTGCGTCTGCACCAGATCGATGATGTGGATCCCGTTGCGCTCCATGAAGATGAAGGGGCGCATTTTGGGATTCCACCGGCTGGTCAGGTGCCCGAAGTGGGCGCCCGCTTTGAGCAACTCCTCGATGGAGACGCGATGGGTGGGCTGGGCTTCAGTGGCCGACGTTTCGGTCGTGGCTTCGGCCACTTCGGCTGTCGCCTCTTCGGAAGCCGAAGCTTCCGTTTCGGGAACGGGTTGCGTTTCGTGTTCGCTCATGGCTGGTTTCGGGTTAGGCCGCTACCTCCGTCATCTGTCCGGCTCAGCCGCCTGCAGGCGACCACCCGACCGGACATCGGGAGGTATGGGTGATTGAAAAATTACCGCTTCGAGAACTGGAACCGTTTGCGCGCCTTGGGCTGGCCGTACTTCTTGCGCTCGACCATGCGCGGGTCGCGCGTCAGGAAGCCGGCATCGCGCAGCGGCTTTCGGAATTCCGGGTTGTAGGCGACCAGCGCCCGGGCAATGCCGTGGCGGATGGCCTCGGCCTGGCCGGTCAGACCACCGCCTTTGACGTTGACGAGTACGTCGAACTGGCCCATCGTACCCGTCACCTCGAAGGGTGCCAGAATCACTTTGCGCCGCCATTCCAGCGGGAAGTATTCTTCAAAGGGGCGGCGGTTCACCGTAATCTGACCGTTTCCCGGCCGCAGGTAAACGCGCGCCGTGGCCGTCTTCCGGCGGCCAACCGCAATCCACTGGGTCAGGGTTGCTGTAGCCATAACGTGCCTGCAGGCCTTCGTTACAACGTGAGTTCAATGGGTTTCTGGGCCCCGTGCGGATGCGAGGGTCCCGCGTACACCTTCAGCTTGCGCAGCATGCGCCGTCCAAGCGGTCCCTTGGGCAGCATGCCCTTGACCGCGTGCTCAATCAAAAACTCCGGACGGTGCTTACGCATGTAAGCGGGTGTGCGCAGCCGCACACCGCCCGGATAGCCAGAGTGTTTGAAGTACTGCTTCTGCAGCTCTTTCTTGCCGGTCAGGCGCACCTTGTCCGCGTTAATTACGATCACAAAGTCGCCCATGTCCACATGGGGCGTGTAGGTGGGCTTGTGCTTGCCCCGCAGGATCGTGGCAATCCGCGAGGCCAGCCGGCCCAGCACCTGACCCTCGGCGTCGATCACGTACCAGTTGCGCGTAACCTCTCCGGGCTTGGCGCTATAGGTCTTGTAGCTGTTGACATCCATGGCGCTTCGTCGAAAGCCAATAAAAACGTCCGGTCTGGCCGGACGTCGTTCTCAGGAAACGTAGCCGCCAAATTTAGGGTTTCCGTGTACGTGTGTCAAGATGCACACGCTTCGGGCAAAAGCAGGCCTTCTCACGCCGTTTCGGGCAAATGGTTTTCCGGGGGCGTGATTCTTCCTTTATTCTTGACGCAACGGTGCTTAGCTTTCGGGTAACGCGGAGTCTGACGAGCAATGGCCGTTCACGACGAACTGGGCGGGCTGGAGGCCCTGGCGGCGCGCTTGCCGTTCCACCCGGACGATCAGGAGGCGGTGGTGGCCCTCTACGAACGCTGGTGCACCTCCCGGCATCCGACAGATCTTGAACTGCTGGAGCTCTGGCTTTACTGCTTTGTGGGGCGGTACTTCATGGTCCGGATGCTTCGGGAGCCGCACCTGTCGGAGGTGGAACTGGAGCAGCTTATCGGCGACACGTTTCTCCGGCTGCGCTGCCAGCTCGACTCGGTGCGCGAGCGGGACCGTTTTGTGAGCTGGGTGGGCACGGCCTGTCGTAATGCCTTTCTGAACTATCTGCGTAACCTGCGGCGGCGGCCCATCCCTGAGCCGGACGATCCTCCTTTCGAAGGGCCGGAGGCCGAAGCTCAGCTGGCGCGGGAGGATCTTACCCGGCTGCTTCCGGTCCTTGCGGCCGCCGTCGAGCGCCTTCCGGACTTTCTCCGTGAGGCAGCCCGCCTGGCTCTGCTGGAAGGACTCACCTATCATGAGATCAGCCGTCGACTGGAAAAGCCTCCCGGCACGATCCGTGTCTACCTGAGCCGGGCCTTTCGTCGCCTGCGCCAGGACTCGGCATTGCAGGAATTTCTTTAGACAGAATTGATGCGCGATACGTAAAGTCTGGTATTTTGACGATAGAGGTAACAAAAAGAACTTTTCGGGTTCTTATTTAACAGACCGGTTCAGAATACGACAGGCAAAGTTTATAATGAAAGAGACGTTGGGTAATAAGATTCTGCATTATCCCTGGCTTAGCCGGGAAGCACAACGGGAAGTGGAACAGGAAGCCCTTCGTGATCCCGCATGGCGGGAGTTGCTGGAGGCCATTCAGTCGCTCACGCCGCTACTGCAATCGTTGCACCTTACGCCGGAGGATCCCATGTCCGAAGAAATGCTAGCCTTTTATCTGGTTACCCGGCGCCTGTCTGATCGTCCGCTTCCGCCGTCGCTGGCTACGCTTTTTGCCCGTCTGGAGGCGCAACTGGAAGCCGATCCGACGCTGCGTCGCCGCTGCGAGGAAATGGCCCGGCAACTGGACGCGTTGGTCCGGAAGTTCGATGCCCCGGCGCACTTCGAGCGCCTTACAGGACGCAGCCTGGAGCGTGAGACCGAACCGGTTCCGGCGGTTGCCGAAGAGTCCGCTTTCTACGAGGTGCCTGCGCGGCGTCCCGAAATAGCAGGTGCGCCGGACCGACCGGCCCGGAGGCCAGCCCGCAGGTCCGCCTGGCGCTGGGTGGAGCGGGGCGCCTTTATGGTGGTGGTCCTGTCGGTGATTTACGGGGGACTGTTCTGGTGGAGCCGGGCCGCGCAATCCGAACTGGAGCGGCTGGGCTTTATCGCGCCAGCGCAGCTTGAAGTCGAGCAATACCGGGGCGAAGCGGCGCCGGGCACTTCCGAGGCCGAACGCACCTATCAGGAGGCGCTTCAAGAGATCCGGGCGGCCTATCGGTCATATCTGGGACTTTTCCCACACTACGACGCTGAGCGTCTGGCCCGAGCCGAGTCGCTTCTGGTTGCCGTGGTGACGACTGCGCCCAAGTCGTCCCCGCTGCGCCAGGAGGCGCTGCGCCAGGAGGCGCAGTGGCTGCTGGGGAAGGTCCGGCTGTTGCGTCACGACGTGGACGGCGCACGCCAGGTCCTCCAGGACTTGGCCGCGCAGGAAGGACCCTACACCGAAGCAGCCCGGCAGCTCCTGGCGCAGTTTCGATGCCTGGAGACGCCGGAGCTGTGCTGAATCAGGCGTAGGTGTTCAGCATGACCGGCATGATAAGCATGAGCAGGTCCTCGCCTTCGGCCTGCTCGTGCGGCATGACTACGCCGGCCCGGTTGGGCGAGCTGAATTCTAGCACGACCTCGTCGGAGTCCACGTTCCCCAGCACTTCGGTCAGGTAGCCTGCATTGAATCCGATAACCATGGGCTCGCCGTCGTAGGCGCAGGGCACACGCTCGTAGGCTTCGCTGGCCCGCTCGATGTCCTCGGCCGCAATTTCCACATGGTCCGGTGCGAGCGTTAGCCGTACCTGGTTGGTCGTACTGGAGGCATACAGGCCCACGCGCTTGACGGCCGACAGAAATGCGTCCCGGTCCACCACCAGTCGCCGGTCGTTTTCGACGGGAATCACCGCTTCGTAGTTGGGATAGACCTCGTCGATCAGGCGGCTGATGATGCGCACCGGCCCCATCTCGAAGGCCACGTGGCGTTCGTCCACGCGGATTGTGCAGGTGCCGTCGAGCTGGGCGGCCAGCTTGGCCACCAGCGAGGTGGCCTTTTCCGGGACGATAAATTCCAGAGGCGTTTCGCTGACCAGCTCGCGCAGTCGGAGGCGTACCAGCCGATGGCCGTCGGTGGCCACCACGCGCCCTTCTTCGGGCTGCACCTGGAAGAAGATGCCCATCATGGCCGGGCGCAGCGTGTCTTTGCTGACGGCAAAAGCCGTCTTCTGGATGGCCCGGCGCAGCAGTGCGGCATCGACGCTCAGGCTGTGGGCTTCGTCAAGTTCGGGTAGCGCCGGATAGTCGGCGCCGTCGAAGCCCACCATCTTGTAATGCCCCTGATCGGTGGTCAGCGTCACGTTGAACGACTCGTCGGCGCTGAACTGCACCGGCAGGTCCGGAAGTGCCCGGAGCGTCTCCAGTAGCCGACGGGCCGGGACGGCCACCCGGCGCGCCCCTTCCGTGCCGTTCTGAAGCTCCAGCTGAATCGGGAGTCGCTCCACAATCGAGATCTCCAGATCCGTCGCACTCAGCCGGAGCGCACCGTCTTCCGCCTCGAACAGGATGCACTCCAGAATGGGCATGGTGGCCTTCGAGGGGACCACACCGGCCACCGCCGTCAGGGCCTTCAGCAGGTCGTTGCTGGATACGGTAAAACGCATGGCTTTCTTATAAAAGCTGGCCAGGGAATGCTGGAATATAGGGAAAAATCGCGGGATGTCAGCGGCTGTAAAGCGAGATTTTGTGCCGCAGCTCTTCGATTATTTCCCGGAACTTCGGATCGGTTTCCATGAGGTTTTCCACGCTCTGGCAGGCGTGAATCACCGTCGAGTGATCGCGGCCGCCGAAGTGGAGTCCGATCGACTTCAGCGAGTGCTGCGTGAACTGCTTGCAGAAGTACATGGCTACTTGGCGGGCCTGGACGATTTCGCGCTTGCGCGTCTTGGAGCGGATCAGGTCGGGCGCAACGTCGAAGTACTCGCAGACGAGCTGCTGAATCTGGTCGATAGTCAGCGTAACACGGCTTTCCTTGATCAGGTCGCGCAGGGCTTCGCGGGCCAGTGTCAGGTCGATGTCCCGGCGCTGATAGGCCGCGTGTGCCACCAGCCGGAGCAGCGCTCCTTCCAGCTCCCGGAAATTGCTCTTGACGTGATGCGCGATGAACTCGATCACGTCGTCGCCCAGTTCGATGCCCTCGTCTTCGGCCTTGCGGCGCAGAATGGCAATGCGCGTTTCCAGATCCGGCGGCTGCACGTCGGCCATCAGTCCCCACTGAAAGCGCGACAGCAACCGCTCTTCGATGCCGGGAATGTCTTTGGGCGGCCGGTCGGCCGAAAGAACAATCTGCTTGCCCGTCTGGTGCAGCGCATTGAAAATGTGAAAGAACTCTTCCTGCGTCTTCTCCTTACCGCCGAAAAACTGAATATCGTCGACGATCAGCAGGTCGATGTGTCGGTAGAACAGCGAAAACTCGTTGATCCGGTTGTGCTGGATGGCCTGCACAAACTCGTTCGTGAATTGTTCGCTGGAGACGTAGCGGATCGTTTCGGCCGTGCTGTGCTGGCGGGCATAGTTGCCGATCGCCTGGATCAGGTGCGTTTTGCCCAGCCCCACGCCGCCGTAAACCAGAAAGGGATTGAAGCTGGTCGCGCCCGGCTGCTGCGCAATGGCCAGCGCGGCGCTGCGGGCCAGCCGGTTGCAGTCCCCTTCGATGAAGCGTTCGAAGGTGTACTTAGGATCTAACTGGCTGTCGACCTGAATCTTGCGGATGATGCCGGGTATCGCAAACGGGTTGGCGGGAACGGGCGGCTCCTGCTCGGCGATATCTACCGGTGATTCCGGTGTACTGGGCGGTGCGGTCGGTGAAACCGGGCGTGTTCGTGGCGGCGGGGGAGGTGCCGTCGTCTCCGGAGGATGGGCCGGCATGTTGACCGAAATGCCCTCGAAGCCGCTCTGCGGGTCCTCTTTCTCGATTACGATCTTGTAGAACAGACGCCCTCTGGGGCCCAGCACCTTGGTGATGGTTTTCCGCAGCAGGCTGTAGTAATGCTCTTCCAGCCACTCGTAATAGAAGCGGCTCGGCAGCTCGACCGTCAGCTTGATCTGGTCGTCTTCTTCGGTTAGGCTGACCGGCTTGATCGGCTCAAACCAGGTCTTGAAGCTCTGCCGGCTGACGTTATCCCGGATGATTTCCAGACAGGCATGCCAGATCGCCTCCGGTGTTCGCTCCATAACGGGTTGTGCGGCGGTTCGGTGGCCGGGTGAGCGGGCGTCTGTGGACGACACCCCCGGAATTATGCACACGTTATGCACATCCTGTGCATTTCACGTCGGTTGGACGGCGGGGTTCGTTCTCAGAATCCCCGGGTTTTCCACAGGTTATCCACAATAGGATTTTTGCATAAGTCTTTTGTTTTTGGAAGTTATTATGTTATTTTCTGATTAAAATGCACACGCCGTCCACAGGGAGAGGACGGCGGTGCAGAGTGTGGCCGATAATCAGGTCAGATCCGCAATTTTTCCACAGGTTATCCACAATACTGGATGGCGGGCGGGGATGCATATTACCCCGGTGTAAACTCCGCTCAAATGCTACGGCATGTCGGGCTGAACTTCAAGACGTCTCAGACATTTTCACGATGCTGAACCCTGGTGTTTAGCAGGCGAGGGCGCTTGAACCTGACAGTCACCTTTCGGGTTGACCCCTGGAGAAGAAGATTGGCTGAAACCGAATGAACGTACCGATGCGGGAGTGTCCGTCGTGCGCCCTGCCGGTTGAGGAAAAAGCTGAGGTCTGCCCCTACTGCGGCTATGAGTTTCCGGTCGGTTCGCCGATGCACCGGGCGGTTGCCTGGCTGATGATCCTGTTGTTGCTGGGCTCGGGACTCTATGCGCTGTGGGCCTGGCTGCTGCGCTGAAGCGGAACTCCCACAGGCTCGTCTCGTTGATTTGCGGCTGTTTATCGGGATGAACCGGAGCGGAATGGATCATGGTGCGGATTGAGCTGGCCGCCCTGCGCGAAGGATTTCAGCGGATGGAGCTGACCCCCTCGGCGGAGGCGCTGGAACTGGATCCCGGGATGTTTGAAGACATTCGCGTGGAACTGGAACTTACCTACGAGGAAGGGCGGCTGCTGGTGCAGCTCTGGGCCGGCGCTACGGCGACGCTGGAATGCGACCGCACGCTGGAGCTGTTCAAGCAGCCCGTGGAGGGGACCTATTCGCTGTTTTATGCGCCTCCGGGGGTGGCCGTAAGTCGGGATGACGTGGAGGAGGTTCGTGAGCTGCGTGCGGCGGATCGGTTTGTGGACCTGACGGATGTGGTGCGGGATACGCTGCTGCTGGCGATCCCCATGCGCAAGGTGAAACCGGGCGCCGAGTCGATCCCGATTCCGACGCAATTTGGCGCGCCGGAGGAGCCGGAGCCCGAGGAGCCCCCGATCGATCCGCGTTGGGAAGCCCTGAAAAAACTTCGAAATCTCTGACACCATAAACCATTCGCATACAGCCATGGCCAACCCGAAACGGAGACACTCGAAGTCGCGCACGCGGAAGCGTCGGGCCGTTTACTACCGGCGGCTGGTGGAGAAGCCGTTACCCTTGATGGAATGCCCCAACTGTGGCAACATGAAGCTACGACACCATGCCTGTCCCTCGTGCGGTTACTACCGCGGGCGCAAGGTGGTCGATGTGGAAGAGTTTGCCTGATGCCGAAGGCCGTCCGAATGTTTGCGGGCGGCCCTTGTTTTTTACTTGGTCGAAGCGTAGACTTTCAGCACTGTCCTGACCAAGCCCGTAGATTGCACACATGGCCCTGCGTGTTGCCGTCGATGCCATGGGAGGCGACGCCGCGCCCGCGGTCGTCGTCGAAGGTGTATTGCAGGCGCTTGAGGCGGCCCCCGGGCGCCTGGAGATCCAGCTCTACGGCCCCCGCTCGGTGGTGGAGGCCGAGCTTGCGGCTCGCCAGGCGCTGGGGCGTGAAGGCCTTCGGCTCGTCGATGCGCCGGATGTGATCGGCATGGCCGAGTCGCCCGCCGTGGCTGTCAAGACCAAGCTGTGCTCCTCGATCCATCTGGGCTTGCAGGCCGTCGCCCGGGGCGAGGCCGACGCGTTCGCCAGTGCCGGAAACACCGGGGCCATCATGGCTGCCGCGCTGTTCATTTTGGGGCGGTTGCCCGAGGTCTCGCGCCCATCGGTGGTGGGCTTTTTCCCCACGACGAAGGGTCGTTGCCTGGTGCTCGACATTGGCACAAACGTCGATTGCAAGCCCGAGCACCTGCTTCAGTTCGCTCGAATGGGATCGATCTTCGTCGAGCGCGTCTGGCGTGTCGAGCGGCCGGTCGTGGGCCTGCTGAACGTCGGGGAAGAGCCCGGCAAGGGTAATGCGCTCACGAAGGCGGCCTACGAGCTGTTGCAGGCCGCGCCGGACCTGAACTTCCGCGGCAACGTCGAGGGCCGGGATCTGATGCACCATGCGGCCGACGTGGTCGTGTGCGACGGCTTCGTGGGCAACGTGATGCTCAAACTGGGCGAGAGCATGGTGACGGCCTTCGTCGAGATGCTTCGCCAGGAAATGCAGGCGCAGGGGCTCGACACCGCACAGCAACGGCAGGTGCTGGGATTGCTCCGCGGGGTGTTGCGCCGCTTCGACTATGAAGAATACGGGGGCGCACCGCTGCTGGGCGTCAACGGCGCCGTCGTGATCGGACACGGCAGCTCTTCGGCCCGCGCCATTGCCCGTATGATCCAGGCCGCGGCCGAGCTGGTCGAACAGGGCGTGGTTCGCTCCATTGCCGCAGCCTTTCATCCAGCCTGAACTGCACGTAACTGCAAACGGGAGCAATGCCCTACGCAGCCATTACCGCCGTCGGCCATTTTCTACCAGAAGATCGGCTCACAAATGCCGATCTGGAGCAGATGGTCGACACCAGCGACGAGTGGATCCGCACGCGCACCGGCATTCGGGAACGCCGCGTTCTCCGGGAACCGGACAAGGCCACCTCGTATATGGCCACCGAGGCGGCCCGGGAGTGCCTCCGAAAGCGCGGCATGGATCCCGAGGACGTCGAGCTGATCATCGTGGCCACGGTCACTCCCGACATGTTCTTCCCGGCCACGGCCTGTCTGGTCCAGGCCAATCTGGGGGCCCGTAACGCCTGGGGATTCGATTTTTCGGCTGCCTGCAGCGGCTTTCTGTTTGCGCTCTCGACGGCCGCCCGCTTCGTCGAAAGCGGCAAGCACGAGCGGGTGATGGTGATCGGGGCCGACAAGATGAGCACGATCACCGACTACACAGACCGCAACAACTGTATTCTGTTTGGCGATGCGGCGGCGGCCGTGCTGCTGGAGCCGGATCCGGAATGCGGGCTGATCGACTCGGTCGAGTACTGCGACGGCCGGAACTGGGAGCTGCTCTGCATGCTGGGCGGCGGCAGCCTGAATCCACCGTCGCATGAGACGGTCGATCGCAAGATGCACTATATCCACCAGGAAGGGCGTTCGGTTTTCAAGCTGGCCGTCGAGGGGATGGCGCAGGTGGCTGTCGAGATCATGGAACGCAACAACCTGACGGCCGACGACGTGCGCTACCTGGTGCCCCACCAGGCCAACCTTCGGATCATCGACGCCACGGCGCGTCGCATGGGGCTTTCGCCCGACAAGGTCATGGTCAACATCGATCGCTACGGCAATACGACGGCGGCCACCATCCCGCTCTGTCTGTACGACTGGGAACGGCAACTCCGGCGGGGGGACAACCTGATCCTGGCCGCCTTCGGGGGCGGCTTCACCTGGGGGGCCATCTATCTGAAGTGGGCCTACGACGGGGATAAGGTGGTGGCCACCGCGGAGGCTACTGCCGAGGCGTCCACCGCAAACACTTGAATGCAATGGCGCAGGTCTGGTTGTTTCCCGGACAGGGGTCGCAGCGGGTGGGTATGGCCCGGGACCTGATGGCTCGTTTCCCGGAGGCCCGTGCGCGCCTGGAAGCGGCCGATCGGTTGCTGGGTTTTCCGCTGACCGCCTACATGTTCGGCACGCACACCGATGAGGCCGAGGCAGCTGCGGTGGCGCTGGCGCAGACCGACATCACGCAGCCGGCGCTTTATGTGCACAGTCTGGCCGTGGTGGCCGTACTCGAAGCGGCCGGGCGGCGCCCCGACGCGGTGGCCGGCCATAGCCTGGGCGAGTACAGTGCGCTGGCGGCCGCTGGCGCGCTTTCTTTCGAGGACGGGCTTCGGTTGGTGCGACTTCGCGGTCAGCTCATGGCCGAAGCCGGCCGCACGCGGCCCGGCACGATGGCGGCCATTCTGGGACTGGACGACGAGGCCGTCGAGGCGCTCTGCCGCGAGGTGGTGGATGAAGGCGGCGGCTTTGTGCAGCCGGCCAACTACAACGCCCCGGGCCAGGTGGTCATCTCGGGCGAGGTGGCGGCCGTGGAGCGGGCCGCCGAAAAGGCGAAAGCGCGCGGGGCTCGGCGCGTGGTGATGCTGCCTGTCAGCGGTGCGTTTCATTCGCCGCTCATGGAGGAGGCCAGCCGGAAGCTGGCCGAGGCCATCGCCGAGGTACCGCTCAAGACGCCCCGCTGCCCCGTCTATCTGAACGTGACGGCGGCCCCGACCACCGATCCCGAAGAGATCCGGACCCGGCTCGTCGAGCAGATGCTCGCCCCGGTGCGTTTCACGCAGATCCTGCACCGCATGCAGGCCGACGGCTTCACGTCGTTTCTGGAGGTGGGGCCGGGCAACGTACTGACCGGCCTGGTGCGGCGCACGCTGGGCCGTGACGTGGCAGTGGCTACGGCCGGAACGGCCGACGAACTGGAATCCCTCCTGCAGCAAACCTCCTGAGCCATGACGTTTGATTTCTCCGGGCAATCTGTACTGGTTACCGGCGGCACGCGCGGCATCGGCCGCGCCATCGTGGAGGCTTTCGCACAGGCCAGCGCCCGCGTCGCCTTCACCTACCGCAGCTCCGTGCAGGAGGCCGAGGCGCTCAAAGCGCAACTCACCGAGCAGGGCTCCGAGGTGCTGGCCTTTCAGGCCGATGCGGCCGACTTCGAAGCGGCCGGACGCGTCGTGGAAGCCGTGTTGGAGGCCTGGGGGAAGATCGACGTGCTTGTGAACAATGCCGGGATCACGCGGGACAACCTGCTGCTCCGCATGAGCGAGGCGGACTGGGATGCCGTGCTGGCGGCCAATCTGAAAGGCGTGTTCAACTTCTGCAAGCAGGTCTACCGGCCCATGATGCGCCAGCGCAGCGGCCGCATCATCAACATCTCGTCGGTGGTAGGTGTGGTGGGCAATGCCGGGCAGACGAACTATGCGGCCTCGAAGGCTGGCATCATCGGCTTCTCGAAGAGCCTGGCCCGGGAGCTGGGCAGCCGGGGCATCACGGTGAACGTGGTGGCACCCGGCTACATCGAAACCGACATGACGGCTGCGCTGCCCGAACAGGCGCGCCAGGCCATGCTGCACAGCATTCCGCTGGGTCGGCCGGGCACGCCCGAGGATGTGGCGCAAGCTGTGCTGTTTCTGGCGTCGCCTGCCGCCAGCTACATTACCGGACATGTGCTGCACGTCGACGGCGGCATGGCCATGTAAGGCGCCTTGGATCGAACCGGCAGGCTTTGGCGTTGGGAAAAAAATACGGCGGCCAGAGGCCGCCGCATCTGTTTTTGTTCAAAACCCCGGGAAAACAATGGCCGAAGAACCGGTTCGCTCGCCCTACACCACCGTCATCGATCTGACCCGACGGGCGCAACAGAAAAAGCAGGAGGCGGCGGCCGTTCAGGCCACCGGCGAGCCGTTGCCGGAGGTATCCCTGGCGGAGCTGCCTGAACGCATGCAGCAGGCCGCCCGGGCGATCGGCTGGACCGAGCTGATGCCGGTGCAGCGCCGCACATTACCCTATCTGCTGGAAGGGCGCGACGTGATCGTCCAGTCGCAGACCGGTTCGGGCAAAACCGGTGCCTTTTTGCTGCCGCTGTTCGAACGGCTGGATCCTGCGCGTGGACAGGTGCAGGCGCTCGTGCTGACGCCCACGCGCGAGCTGGCCCGGCAGATCTTCGAGGCGTTCGAGCAGATGAAAACCGGGGTGGCCGGGGCGCAGTCGCTTCGGGCCGTGCCGGTCTACGGTGGTGTGCGCTACGGTCCCCAGCTCAGGGCGCTGGAACAGGGCGCCCAGGTGGTGATTGGCACGCCCGGACGCATTCTGGACCTGATCGAGCGCGGAGCGCTCCGGCTGGGCGCGCTTCAGGTGCTTATCTTCGACGAGGCCGACGAGATGCTCTCCATGGGCTTTTATCCGGCCATGCGCCAGCTCAAGCGCTACCTGCCCCGCGAGCGCAACACGGCCATGTTCAGCGCCACGATCCCGGCGCGCGTGCAGGCGCTCGCCCGTGAGTTTCTGAAAGATCCGGCCTTCGTGTCGCTGAGCACAGATCGGATCGCCGCCGAGACCATCGAGCACCGCTACTTTATCGTGCCGCCTATGGAGAAAGACCGGGCGCTTGTGCAGCTCATCGAACTGGAAAACCCGGAGTCGGCCATCATCTTCGCCAACACGAAACGCGACGTCGAGTACCTGGGGCAATTTCTCAAAAACTACGGCTACCATGCCGATGCGATCACCGGCGATCTGCCGCAGAAGCAGCGGGAACGGGTCATGGACCGGCTCCGGAAGGGCCAGCTCCGGCTTCTGGTGGCCACCGATGTGGCCGCGCGGGGCATCGACATTTCGGACCTGACCCACGTGTTCATGTACGATGTGCCCCAGGACCCCGAGTACTATGTGCACCGCTCCGGACGCACCGGGCGTGTGGGGAAGGAAGGCACTACGATCGTGCTGGTGACGCCGCTCGAAGAGGCGCGGCTTCGGACGATTGCGCGTCAGTACGACATTCCGCTGGAAAAGGGCACGCTGCCCACATCCGAAGCCGTGGCCGCCCGGGTGGCCGAACGCGCCGTCGCGCTCCTCGAAGACCGCTACCGCGAAACGACCAGTCTGGATCGGGAGCGGATTGCGCGCTTCGTACCGCTGGTGGAGCAACTGGCGCAGGAGGAGCCCGAGCTGCTGGCCATGCTGGTGGACGCGCTGTACGTGCAGGAAGGGCACCGCACGGGCATTCGTCCCGAGCCGGAAGCCGAGGCGCCTGCCTCCGAGCAGAGCACCCCGCCCAGGAAGAAACGCCGCCGCAGTCGCCGGAAGAAGTCATGAATCGCCGCATCCTCCTGATCGGAAGCCTGCTCGTGGCGCTGGCAGCGCGGGCGCAGACGCCCGAGCCCGGCCTGTTCACGGCCGACGGGCGGCCGGCTTCGTGGGCGCAACTGCTGGAAGTGGCCGGGGCCGTTGAGGTGGTGTTTCTGGGCGAGCAGCACGACGACACGGTGGCGCACCGGCGACAGCTCCGTGTGCTGGAGGCGCTGCAGGAGCGCTACGGCGACGAGCGGCCGCTGGTGCTCTCGCTGGAGATGTTCGAACGCGACGTGCAGCTCGTACTCGACGAGTACCGAGCAGGGCTGATCACCGAAGCACAATTCCTGGAGGCCGCCCGACCCTGGCAGAATTACGCGCGAGACTACCGCCCGCTGGTGGAGTTTGCCCGGGCGCACGGCTGGACGATCCTGGCGGCCAACGCACCCCGGCGCTACGTGAACCGGGTCAGCCGTCTGGGACGAGAAGCGCTGGCGGCGCTCTCACCGCAGGCCCGAGCCTACCTGCCACCGTTGCCCTATCCCGAGCCTTCGGACCTGTACCGACGCCGTTTCCTGAAGCTGATGCGCGGAGCCGGACAGGGACCCATGCACGTCGATCCGGAGCGGCTGCTGCAGGCGCAGGCGCTCTGGGATGCCACGATGGCCTACACGCTGGCCGAGCACCTGATGCGCCAGCCCGATGCGCTCATCGTGCATGTGACCGGCGCCTTTCATGTAGCGGGGCGCCTGGGTACACCCGAAATGCTGCTCCGCTATCGGCCCGGCACGCGTATGCTGGTGGTGGTGCTCCGTCCGTCGGCCGATCCGCTTCGCTTCGATCCGGCGCAGCACATGGGCCTGGGCGACTTCGTCTGGCTGACACCGGAATCCCGGGGAACGAACGGTCGGTGAGCTCGTCTCTGGAAAAAATACTGGAAAAAGCTATGTTGAAGACGGTACAGGCGGTACTGGATAAAGAAGGACGGGTGCAATTCCTGGAGCCCGTCTCTGTGGAAAAACCTATGCGCGTGCTTATCACCTTCCTGGAAGAGGAGCCTTCTGAGGTGTCCAGCGCGCTTTTGAGCGAGGCTGCTCTGGAGGACTGGAATCGGCCAGAGGAAGACGAAGCATGGAAGCACCTGCAGCGCGAGCCGTAGTGCTTGTGCGGTTTCCTTTTTCTGATCTATCTCGTGCCAAGCTCCGTCCGGCGTTGGTACTTGCAGCCGTGGCGCATGGTGATTTCCTGTGCTGTCAGATTACCAGCAAGCCATACGCCGATTCGCGAGCCATTATGCTGGCCGATTCTGATTTTGCTTCGGGAGGGCTGGCGCGGGTCAGCTTTGTGCGACCGGGCTTGCAGCCCAGAATAAGTGGCGCCAACCACCAACGCCAGCTTCCCGAACGTCGGCGCCAGCAACCAGCAGGAGCCACCCTCCCCCTGGCCCCCTCCCTGGCAGGGAGGGGGAAAGCACATGGAGGAAAGCCTCGACGCTGCAACACGCGCAGGCGCCTGCATCCCCCGCCATCTGTAGCCTCCAGAACACGCTCCCCCTTGCAGGGGGAGCTGGCCCGAAGGGCCTGAGGGGGTCAGGGGATGCCGCACGCATGCACCATGATGTTCCGGAAACCGTGTAATTTCCGCCATTGATGCAGGAGGGCTGAAAGATGCACCTGCACGTGTTGCAGCATGTCCCCTTCGAAGGACCCGCGCACATTGCCACGTGGGCGCAGCGGCGCGGGCATCGGTTGTCGTTTACGCGCTTCTATGCAGATGAGACGTTGCCCGAGCCGGAAGCCGTTGAGGGCGTGGTGGTGATGGGCGGCCCGATGGGCGTCTACGACGAGGATCGTTACCCGTGGCTCCGGGATGAGAAGGCGTTCCTGCGGGCCGTGCTCGAAGCAGGTCGACCGGTGGTGGGGGTGTGTCTGGGGGCGCAGCTCCTGGCCGAGGTGTTGGGCGGGCGTGTTTACCCGGGACCCCAGCCTGAGATCGGCTGGTTTCCGGTGCGACGCACGCCGCAGGGCCGCACGCATCCATTGCTGGTCGACGTACCTGACGAACTGACCGTCTTCCACTGGCACGGCGATACGTTCGAGCTGCCGCCCGGGGCCGTGCACCTCATGGAAAGTGCAGCCTGTGCCCATCAGGCCTTCGTCTGGGAAGACCGGGCGCTGGGGTTGCAGTTTCATCTGGAGATGACGCCTGCGAGCGTGGAGGCACTTGTGCAGGCCGGCCGAACAGAGCTGGAGGCCGCCCGTACACGCTCGGCCTATGTGCAGCCGGCGGAGGCGCTCATGGCGCACCCGGCCGAGGCCTACCGCCCGCTGCACGAGGTGCTGGAGCGGTTGCTCGGCCGGGTGCTGGGCGCTCAGTAAACCACGCGCACGGTGCGGCTGCCGCGCCCGTTCGTGTCGAACGTGCGCAGGCGCACTTCACCGTGTCCCTGCAGAGCTACCGGCCCGGTGTACCGGGAGGCGTCGGCCGTGGGTTCGCTTCCGTCCAGCGTGTAGCGGATCGTCAGGCCCGGCAGGGCCACGTTGGCCTTCAGGTAGCCGTCTTCGACGACGGCGCCGGGCGGTGGCAGCCGGTAGGGCACGGTCTCGCCGTAGAGCGCGTCGATCCGGGGCAATTCACGCTGGCCTAGTCGGTTGGCAAACGCGTTCCAGGCCGTCTGCAGGGCGCGTTGCCGTGCTTCCGGATCGGCCATCCGGCTCCAGGCTGGCCGTGCGGCCCAGGCACGTTCGGCCAGCGCCAGCATCCGGGGCACGGCCATGTAGAAGACGCGATCCGGCGAGCGGAGCGTTTCGCCCCAGAGTTGGCCCTGCAGGCCCACAATACGGCGCTGGCCTTCGGCCGTCAGGCGCTCGTGGTGGGCAAAGGTGTCGGGCGGGAGCGGACGACCCAGCCAGTCCTGGATCGGGCCCAGAACCAGATCGAACGGTTCCAGGCGGTAGGGCGCGTCGTTGTCCACGAAACCCGCCCAGTAGAGCCCGGCCTCGTCGGGATGCTTCGTATAGGCCAGGTCGAAGTACAGGTTCGAGGCCAGCGAGAGCACCACGTCGTAGCCCGCATTGGCGAGCCGGTAGGCGTGATCCTCGGCACCGCTGCCCCAGATGTTGTTCCAGGCGTAGACTAGGAAGCCCCGATCGCGGAAGCGCGGGTTGGGACGGTGCACGCGCCGGCCGTTTTCCTCGGTGGCGATCAGCCCGATCTCTTCCCAGCCCGCCGTGCGAAGCCCGCGCCGTCGCAGGAGTTGATCGAACCGGTCCAGAAAGTACTGCTGCAGTGCGGCCGGGTCGTCGATGCCTTCGGCCTGCATGACCGCCCGGCAGGCGGGCGAACCGGCCCAGGCGCCGTGCGGTACCTCGTCGCCGCCCGTGTGCACCACGCGCAGCGGCGCATCCGCCTCCTCATAGAGCCGCCGGAGCGCATCCACCACCTTTTCCAGAAAGCGGTAGGTCGAGGGCAGGCAGACGTTGATCACGTTGTCGTTCCAGCCCTGCACGGAGCGGTAAGAGGACGTGTCGGCCGGATCGATGAGTCGGTAGGCGGCCGCTTCGGCTTCGGGGCGGCCGGCCGCCTTCAGGCGGGCATAGCGGGCTTCCATGGCTTTGATGGCCGCGCGGGCGTGGCCGGGCACGTCGATCTCAGGGATCACCTCAATGTGGCGGGTCGTGGCGTAGCGCAGGATTTCGATAAAGTCTTTGCGCGTGTAGTAGCCGCTTCCGGGCGGCCGGCCGGGGATCGGGCCCGAGCCGTGCGACGGTACCAGGCAGTCCTGCTCCGTTTCGGTGTGGCCGCGGCAGCCGCCCACCTCGGTCAGCTCGGGCAGGCCGTCGATCTCCAGGCGCCAGCCTTCGTCATCGGTCAGGTGAAAATGAAAGCGGTTGAACTTGTAGCGCGCCATCAGGTCGAGCAGCCGGAGCACCACTTCCTTAGGCTGGAAGTTGCGGGCCACATCGAGGTGCAGCCCCCGGTAGCCGAAGCGGGGCGCGTCGCGCACTTCGAGGGCCGGGATCGGGATGGCCGCCGAAGGCCGGCGGTAGAAAGCCGGGTCGATGAGCTGGAGAAGCGTCTGGATGCCGTAGAAGACTCCGGCCGCGTCGGTGCCGGTGAGCGTGATGCCCGCCTTTGGATCCACGACCAGGTGGTAGGCTTCCGCACCGGCCGTCCCGTCGGGCAGGTGTACTGTCCCAAGGCGCAGACGAATCGCGGCTTTTCGATCGGCGCTTTCCAGCAGACGGGGCCGCGTACCCAGTACCGATGTCAGGGCATCGGCCAGGAAGGCCGCCTCGCGGGCCAGCGCCGGTTCGCAGGCGATGGTGGCCGTGCGGTCGAGCGTCCAGTGCCCTTCCCGCCGCAACAAAAGGCGGGGCGTTGGAACCACCGGAATCAGACTGTCGGCCGGCAGCAGCCGGAGTGATGCGTTCCGGTAGTAGCGCAGGGCTGGCGTGGGTACGGGCAGGCGATCGGCTGGATGCCGCCGCGTTTGAAATTCCGACGCGAAGGACAGTACACGTACGTCGCGGATCGGGATCGGACGGTCCGGCGCTTCATGGAAGACGAGGTAGAGCCCCGAAGGCGCATCGATGGCTTTGATAAGCGGTCTCGGCGACTCGAACGCCAGGGTGCGGCGTGCGCCCGGCGGCAGCGGGGCGAACGTCTCGGTAGGGTCGAGGCGGTAGAAGTCACCGTTGATGTGCGTGAGCCGCACCGAGGGCGGGGCGCTTTCCGGCAGAATCGGGCGCATGAAGTTGAAGTAGAGCGTCCAGCCCGAAGCGGGCAGCGCCACGGTGTCCTGATTGACCAGGGTCAGTTCCCAGCGTGCCCGGCCGTTGTCCTGGTTGGCCAGCACGCCCCAGTACACGGTCAGGCGCTCGGGGTGCTGGGCTAGCACCAGGGCGGGCAGCAGGCCGGTCAGGAGCAGAATCCGAACGGTTCGCATGGTGCGCTCAGCGGTTTAAGGTTTCCTTCTGGAAAGAAAAGACATTCCGGCGAAGAAACCAGCAATGTGGTCCAAGGAGCAAAAAAGGCCCGCCGCCGGAGGGCGTGCGGGCCTTTTTTGGAACCGGCCGGGGGAGGTTTACTGCACGTCCCACCAGACGGGCACGGCCATGTCGCTGGGATCGCCGCGCAGCCCCTGGCGGCTGAGGGCCTCCTGGTAGTTTTCGGCGTTCAGCACACCTTCGACGACGGGATAGGTCAGCCGCCGGGGAATCTGGCCGTTGGTCACGTTGCCTGGGTAGGGATTGGGATCATCGACCGGGGCCGGTTCCAGCATGGGATAGCCGCTGCGGCGCCAGTTGGCCCAGGCTTCGATGCCGTCGAGGAACGTGGCGGCCCAGTACTGCTCGTTGATTTGCCGCAGGGCTTCGTCGGGGTCGCTGCTGAGCGGATTGGCGGCCAGGTAGGCGTCGATGGCTTCGTCGTCGATGTCGGCCGCACCGCCCGCATCGTAGAGCGACAGTTGTTTCATGGCGGCCCGGACGCCCTCGGCGTAGAGCGTGGCCGGGTCTTCGCTTGTCCAGCCGCGCACGGCCGCCTCGGCCCGCAGCAAGGCCGTCTGGGCATAGGTGACGAAGAAGACGGGATCGTCCAGGCCGGTCAGCAGCGGGTTGACCCGCGAGTAGTCGGCCAGGTTGCCCGTCCAGCTCGGATGGTTCTGGATCGTGTTGGCGTCGTAGCCACTGGGCATGCCCTTTTGCACGGCCGGATCGGTGATGACCTGACCGTCCTTGATGACGGCCCCGATGATGGGCAGGCGCGGGTCGTTGTGGCTTTTCATCCAGTCGACGAACGTCTGGGCCAGCTTGGCGTCGTCGACGGCCAGGACCTCACTGTTGGCGTTGGTGTTGAGCCCTGCCGGGCCGCCCCAGGGGCCGGTCTGGTGCTGGATGTAAGCGATGTCGTCGTTGCTTTCCATCACGCCGCCGTTGATGGCTTTGATGGCCCATTGCTGAGCGGTGGCCGGGTCGACCTTCACCAGCCGCATGGCCAATCGCAGCATGAGCGAGTGGGCGAACTTCTTCCACTTCGCGATGTCGCCCCCGTAGAGCAGATCGGCGCTTCCGTAGGTGGGCTGGTTGGGATCGAACTGGGCCACGGCCTCTTCCAGCTCCTTCAGCATGTCCATGTAGATCTCCTGCTGCGAATCGTAGCGAGGCGTGTAGTTGCCCTCCAGGAAGCCTTTGCCGGCCTCGAAGTAGGGCGTGTCGCCGTAGGTGTCGGTGACGCGATGGTAGACGTAGACCCGCATGATGCGTGTGGCGGCCAGCTTGTTGTCGACCGGCTCGCCTTCCTCTTTCATTTTCCGCAGGCGGGCCAGCAGGTCTTCGATGTTCTTTACGTCAGCCCGCCAGGTTACCCCCAGCGCGCCTCCATAGGTCTTGCGCCAGAAGGAGGTAGCCCAGTCCTCGTTGAAGGTGTACTTATCTCCGGCCCACCAGGTCTGCGTCAGGTGCTGGACGATGCCGGAGGCATAAATCAGGTTGACCCGCCAGGTCTCATAGCGCGTTCCGGCTGCGGAAAGCTCGATCGTAGTAAACTGCATGCCGGGATCGATGGTGGAGGCCTGCGTCGGATCGATGTTCATGTCGCCGAAGTCGCTCAGCGCGTCGCACGAGGCAAAGAGCACGGCGACGAGCAAGTAGAGCAGGCGTTCCGGCCATCTTAACAGGCGCGTGCGGTTCATGGCTTTATTGCGATACATGGTTGGCTCTACCGGTTGGTGGACTTAGAAACGGGCGTTGATGCTGAGACCCAGGCTGCGCGTCTGCGGCACGCCGGCCAACTCCAGCCCCTGGGCGTTGCCGTTGTTGTAGCTGGACTCGGGGTCCACGTTGGGAACCGTATTGTAGAGGTAGGCCAGATTGCGGCCCACGAGCGCGACGGTCAGCGACCGCAACGGCGTGCGCAGCAGCCAGCGATCGGGAATCCGGTAAGCGATGCGCAACTCGCGCAGTTTGATGAAGTTGGCATCGTAGACGAACTCTTCGGCGATCTGGCTGCCGATGCGGCCGTAGTAGGCCTCGGGCAGCACCTGCACATTGTTGGGCTGGCCGTTCTGGTTGACGCCCTCGCCGATCATGCAGCCGGTGACCGGGTAGCCGGCCGCGTCGCATTCGGCCCGCCCCTTGAGCGTGTTCTTGTGCAGGCCGAAGATGTAGGCGTAGGCGTTGGTTCCCGAGAAGAGCTGGCCGCCCCACTTGGCATCGAGCAGCACGCTGACCGACAGGTTCTTGTAGCCCACTTCGGAGGAGAGGGCGGCCGTCCAGTCGGGTGTGCCGCGGCCCAGCACGACGCGTTCCGGATCGCGCATGGGCAGCCCGCTGTCGTCATGTACGATGCGTCCCTGGTCGTCGCGGAGGTAGCGATAGCCCCAGATCGTGCCGTAGGGCTTGCCCACCTCGGCGGTGATCCAGGCCGTCTGCAGCCGGCTCTGGTCGAGCACCAGCACGGTCTGGTCCCCCGCCAGGGCGAGCACCTTGCTGATGTTTTTGGCGAAGTTAAAGCTGAGATTCCAGAACAGATCAGGCGTCCGGATGGGCGATCCGGTGAGTAACAGCTCGATGCCCTGATTCTGGAGCGCACCGGCATTGATGACGCGTTCTCCGAAGCCCGAGGCTTCTGAAATCGTGGTCGAGAGGATCTGGTCCGTGGTTTTGCGCCGGTACCAGGTCAGATCCAGTCCCAGCCGCCGATCGAAGAATTCCAGATTAACGCCCAGTTCCGTTTCGGTGGTGGTGGTGGGCTTCAGGTTGGAAAGCGGAATCGAGTTCTGTGCGATGAAGCCCAGCGGCTGGCCCTGATGGGTTGCGTCGGCAATCCGATAAGTCAGGTTGAGCATGTAGGGATCCGTGTCGCTCCCCACCTGCGCCCAGGCGGCCCGGAGCTTACCGAAGCTCAGCCACGAGGGTACCGGCAGCACGTCACTGAAGATGAAGCTGGCGCTGACCGACGGGTAGAAGTAGCTGTTGTTGTCCGGCGGCAGCGTCGAGGACCAGTCGTTACGGGCGGTCAGGTTCAGGAACAGGTAGTCGTTGTAGGAGAACTCGGCCGCCGCGTAGAGCGAATTGATCTGTTTTTCGGCAAAGTCGTAGCGCGGCGCCAGGTCTTTCGTATTGGCAATGGTAACCAGGCCGGGTAGTTTGAAGCGGGCGCCGTAGACGCCTACTTGTTCTACCTGGCGCCAGCGTATGGTGCCCCCTGCGTATGCATTTACGCTTAGAGACGGTGTAAGGGGATATTGCGCTTTGAGGAGCAGGTCGGTGTTGCTTTCCAGCACACGCCACTCGTTGTCCGACATGTCACCGTCCGGCCGATAGGCTGTGCCCCAGGGAGTAACCGTCCGTCGACGCAGCGTATACCAGTCTAATCCGGTCCGGGCTTCTGCGGTCAGCCAGTCGTTGAGGCGGAATTGCAAATCGATGGTGCCAATCAGGCGATCTTTATCGTCATCGGCCTGAAAGCGGTTAACGACCCACCAGGGATTGGTTGTGTAGACGTCGCTTACAAGTTGCAGCTCACGTCCATCTTCCGTGTAGCCTGGTTTGAGCGTGTTGGGATCGACGTTGGGCGGCAGGAAGGCGATGGAGAAATTGGGGTTGCCCGGCCGGTCGGAGAGGTTGGTGCGGTCGTCGGCCAGTTCGTTGATGTAGTTGGCCTTCACGTCGGCCGTCAGGCGGCCGAAGGTGGCCGTGCCGCGTAGCGTCAGCGAGGTGCGCTGCAGGCCCGAGCCGGGCACGATGCTCTGCGCGTTAAACTGGGTGACAGAAAAGTAGATGGCGGCATTTTCGCTCCCACCGGTTAGCGTCAGCGTGTTCCGGGCGGAGAGGCCGGTCCGGTAGAAATCTTCCAGCCGGCGATTGACGGCCCTGTAGGGCCGGGCCACTCCGTCAAACTGGATGACGGGCGTACCGTCCAGCTTGGCACCCCAGCTCGACAACCCTGTCTGCAGCGCCTCTTCCTGCGTGGCCGGCTTCTGGCCGCGCTGGCCCTGGCCGTACACGTTCTGATAGTCGGCAAAGCCGACCAGCGCCTCTTCGGCCGTGAGCGTGGTGCTGAACTCGACGTTCAGGCCGCGTCGGCCTTTGCCTGAACGTGTGGTGATCATGATTACGCCGTTACGGGCGCGGGTGCCGTAGAGGGCGGCGGCCGCGGCGCCTTTCAACACCGAGATGCTTTCGATGTCTTCGGGGTTCAGGCTGGAGATTCCGTCGCCGCCGTCGAAACCGCCCCACATGCCGGCCGAGCCGATCGTCGAGTTGTCGATCGGCACGCCGTCGACCACGATCAGCGGCTGATTGTCGCCGGTGAGCGACGAGACGCCACGGATTACGATCCGCGTCGAGGAGCCCGGCCCCCCGGCCGTCGGGCTGATCTGCAGGCCGGCCACTTTACCCTGTAGCAGGTTACCGAAGTTGGTTTCGGTGCCGACCACCAGATCCTGTGCGTTCACCTGGCTGACGGCGTAGCCCACGGCCCGCGCTTCTCGCTCGATGCCCAGCGCCGTGACCACGACTTCGCCCAACTGGGCTACGGTCGGCTGCAGCAACACCTCCAGGTAGTTACGGCCGTTCAGCGGCACGTCCAGTGTTTCGTAGCCTACAAATGAAAACCGAAGCGTGGCCTGGGGGCTGCTGACGGTGAGCACAAAGTTGCCGTCGGCGTCGGTGGTGGTGCCGTTCATGGTGCCCACCTCCACGATGTTGACGCCCGGCAGGGGGCTGTTGTCGTCGGCCGAGCGCACGACGCCACGCACCTGAAACTGGGCGTAGGCTGCCGAGGCGCTCAGCAACAGCACGCTCAGCAACCACAGACGTCGGCGGAGTCCCTGGTAGCGGTTCTTCATGGCTTCTGACCGATTGTTGATAAAAGCGGACTTATTTCTGCTTTCGCCTTGATGTGGTCTTCATGATAGAGCGGGGTTTATCGTACGGCAAGGCAGCTTTTCATTTTGGAATCGCTCCCATCGAGGCGACCCTGCATTTTGGGACCGTTCCCACGTTGCGTCGAAGGGAAGCCCGCGTGTTACTTGCGCGAGCGTGCTTTCCGATCTTCCTTTTTGATGAATTCACGAACTGCCGGGCGTCGACTCGGAAGTGTGGGGAAGGCTTGGAGGTAAAAGGCGTCGGCCGATGCGAAGCGTTTGAAACATGGACCATTCCGTGCAGTCCTTGCTGATCGGTCTGGATGTAGGCGGCTCGTCGACCGAGCTGCTGGCCACCCAAACGAACGCACAAGACGCGCCTTTCCGGCTGGTCGGGCCGGGCGCCAACCTGCAGCGGGTCGGCTTTGAGCAGACGGTAGCCGTTTTGCAGGAGCTTATCGAGCAGGCGCTGCGCCATTTTTCCGGGGTGTCGGTGCTTTCGGTATGTGCGGGCATTGCCGGATGCGGCCGCCTGAAAGACCAGGAGCTACTGGCGCGACGGCTTCAGCAGGTGTTGGGCGATGGCGGACGCACCGTGCAGGTGCAGGTGGTGCACGATGCCGAGATCGCGCTGGAAGCGGCCTTCGAAGGGGCCAGCGGGGTGGTTGTGGTGGCAGGCACGGGCTCGGTCATTCTGGCCCGCACGCTGCAGGGACGGATCGAAGTGGCCGGTGGTTGGGGCTATCTGCTGGGCGACGAAGGGAGCGGCTTTGCCCTTGCGCGGGCTGGGCTGCAGGCCGTGACACACGCCATCGACGGCGGGCCACCCACGCGCCTGCAGGCACTGCTGGCCGAGCGCTTTCAGCTCAGCGAACGCGACGCCATCATTCACCGCGTCTACCAGGAGCGCTGGCCGCTGCAGCAGTTCGCGCCGGTCGTGCTGGAGGCCGCGCGCGAGGGGGACCCGGTGGCACAGCACATCGTGGACGATCAGGTAGCTCGGCTGGTCGAACAGGTCGGATGGCTTTTGCAGCGACTCGGAGACGACGTGGCGCCCCGGATGGCCCTGGCCGGTGGGTTGATGAACGAACCGTTCTACGTGGCCCGGTTACGTGAGCAGCTCGCCCGGCGCTGGCCAAACTGGGCCATCAAGGTGCAGCAACGGCGGCCGGTCGAAGGCGCGTTGCGGCTGGCCCGACGGCTGCTGGCGGCCGACGTCGGCTCGGAATGAAGGGCTCACCGTGTCAGCCGGGCCTGCAGCACCTGCCAGTGTCCTTCGGTCAGCGATTCTACGTTGAAGAGCGAAATGCCCGAGCCGCCTCCCGCCAGCGCGTAGTCGATGGCCTGCGCCAGTTCCTTGGGCGTGAGTGCCGGCACGAACAGCCCGCTGTAGAGCGGGATGCGGCCACCCAGCGCTTCGATGCCCTCGCGGGTGGCCGTTTCGATCCAGGCCACCGGTTTGTCATAGAAGTTGTGGTAGATCATGGGCATGACGGCGTCGAGCGGCCAGCGGGGCCAGTCCTGGCGCACCAGCGTGCGGGCGATCGCTGGCGTGGGGAAGACGGCGGCCGTCAGCAGCTTGCCCCGCGCATGCACGCGTTCGGCAATCTGCTGCACTACGGCCGTGATCTGATCGTAGCGGAACCGTCGCCAGGCTTCGTTGGCCGACGGGTCTTCCAGTTCGAGTGGATCAAGGCCGGTCTGCGCCCTGAACTGCGCCCGGCATTCAGGGTGGTAGCCGTAATCGAAGGGCGGATACTCCCGGTCCTGCACGAGCCCGTACTTCGGCTGGAGTGTGATGGGCAGGATTACATCGGGGAAGCGGATGTAGTCGAGATGCAGGCCGGCCAGCCCTTCGAGCTGCGCCATGCGGTCGTAGTAGTCGGCCAGGTAGGCCCGCACGCCGGGCACGCAGGGCGACAGGAAGCGGTAGTAGTCCACATAGGGAGGCTTTTCGGCCGTCGAGACGCCCTCCCGGTTGACGGCGTACCAGTCGGGATGGGCTTCGAGCAGTTCGGCCCGCATCATGGTAGGGATCCAGGCGTGCAGCTCGAGCCCTTCGGCCTGCGCGAGCGGAATCAGGCGCTCGTAGAAGGCCGGCCCTTCTTCGCGGTTTTCGTGCAGCAGGAGCGCATCGATCCCACTGGCTTTCAGACGGGCGAAGGTGCGGCGGGCATCGTCTGCATTGCCCACATTGGCACCCATCCAGGCCCAGTGCTTGAGGCGACGAGGCGTGGCAGACTCTGAGCGACAGCCGAGGGCCAGCGCGGCAAGGCCGGCCCCGAGGCGTTGCAGCAACTCCCTGCGGGTCATGGGGCATCGGGTCGGGTTTTCCAGATCCGTCCGTCTTTGCGAATGTGCAGGCGTGCGCCGTCGGGCAACGTGGCCGTGATTTCGTAGAGGCTTTCGGTGGTCTGGAGCGTGAGGCGATAGCGCGTGCGCCAGTCGGCGGGGACCTCCAGTTCGTCGAGGGTGCGGGCGTAGCGGCCGTGTCGCTCCCGGAACAGACGCTGGCGGTAGTAGAGCTGGCGGAGTAGCCAGCGCACCGGCTCGTCCGGGTCGGGACGGAAAGGCTCGGTCCCGGTGCCGGCCACCCGTGCCGAAAACTGCACGTAGCCCCAGCGTTCGGGCAGGTGCATATTGACGACGCCCTGGGGCGACCAGACCCAGTTCGATTCAGGAAGCGGGCGGCCAGTCGTCGGATCGCGGCGCTTGCGGTAGCGGCCGGCGACCACTTCCAGGGGCCACTGCACGCGGGAGAAGTTCATCCGCCACTGCTCGCCGGGACGGGGCGGGCGCCCTTCGGGCGCCGCTTCTTCGAGCACCGTCCAGGGCAGCGCCAGTTCGACAGTCCAGCCGCGGTCCGTGTCGGAGGGATCGTTCAGTGTGCCGTCGAGCGCCACGGCCGCCTTCAGCTCCCGGATGTCCCAGGCGTCGAGGGCCGGCCCGCCGTCGCGGTAGGGTTTGAGCAGCAGCAGGTCCCAGACGGTTCCCAGCGCGTTGATCTCCAGTTCGTAGTAGGCGTGTGTGTCGCCGTCGGGGTCGATGAAGACCTCGAAGTCGTTGTCATAGAAGATGACTGTATCGCGCCGGGTCAGTGTGGCCCACAGGTGGGGTTCTTCCAGTTCGGCGCCGATGTAGAGGTAGGTGTCATCCCAGAGCAGTTTGACGCGGGTGCGGTAGGGTGGGGGTGGCCGGCGCGGTCCTTCGATGTCCACAAACGGCGCGCTCCACGGAGCGGCCTGCCAGGCGGGTTCGTCGAGACGGCCGTCGATATGAAGCAGCCGATCGCTTCGGTAGCAGACGTAGGTGCGGGGGGCAAAGGGCAGCAGCGAATCCGGAGCCATGACCGGCTGCCCGGCCACCGTCGAAGCGTCCAGAAGCAGCCGGAGGAAGCCGAAACAGACGGCCAGACAGCCGGCCCGGCTCCAGAGCTCAGGGCATCTCATAGCAGGTAACGAAGGCTTCGGCAGCATAGAATTCGGGCAGGCCGAGGCGGTTGAGCGTTTCGGCCGTGCCCCGGTTGCGGTCGCGGGCACGCTGCCAGAACTCCCGGTCGTCGTAGGCGCCTGGAAACATGGCCCGGTCCTTCTGGCTCTCGTGCTTGAAGATGGCCTCAATCTTTCGGTCGAGGTCCGCCTTCGACATGGGCAGAAAGACGTCGGCCTGATGCACTTCCCATTCCTGCCAGGCACCCCGGTAGAGCCACACCAGCGGCCACTCCTCGCGCGGGTGCGCCCGGTGGTAGCGCTGGAGTGCCTGCTGGATGGCTGTGTAGCACATGCGGTGCGTACCGTGCGGGTCCGACAGGTCGCCCGCCACAAAGATATGATGCGGCCGGATTTCTTCGAGCAGGTCGTGCACGATGCGAATGTCGGCTTCCCCGATGGGGTCTTTGCGGACGGTGCCCGTCCTGTAGAAAGGCATGTCCAGAAAGCGGGCGTGCTCGGCCGTCAGGCCCATCACTTCGATGGCGGCCACCGCCTCGGCGTAGCGAATGTGCGCCTTGAGCTTCTGGATCACCTCCAGATCCACTTCGCCCGGCTTTTTGCGGGCGAAGAAGTCCAGGATTTCCTGCTGGCGCGCCCGGAAGCGTTCGAGCGCCGCACCTTCCAGGCCCAGAATGTCGTGGCTCAGCTCGACAAAGCGCAGGTAGCGTCGCACGTCGGCGTCGAAGACGGCCACCGAGCCGTTCGTCATGTAGGCGACGATCACCTCGTTCTGATTGGCCACCAGCTTGTCGAGCATGCCGCCCATTGAGATCACGTCGTCGTCCGGGTGCGGACTGAAGACGATCACGCGCTGACGCTTGAAGAGTTGGTGGGGATAGACGACGCGCTGGCGCAGATCTTCGAAGATCTCCAGGCAGAGCGCATCGACATCGGGGTAGGCGTGCACGAGGCTGTGCAGGTGATTCCGGTAGAAGTCGGCCGCCTCGAGCTTGAGGATCGCCTTGCCGAGCTTTTCCGAAAGCCAGATGATGGCCCGCCTGGCCATCGGCTTGTCCCAGACCACCTCGCGCACGAGCCAGGGGGTCTTTTCGCGGGTCAGCTCGCTGGCGGCCGCGCGGTCCAGGTAGAAGGTGGCGTTCGGGTGCGTCTGCAGGAAGCTGGCTGGCACCTGGCGGTCGGGCGGTTCCTCGACGGCCCGGCGGACGATGGGGGCTTTGTGCTCACCGGTAGCCATCAGGATGATCTCGCGGGCTTCGAGGATCGTGCCGATGCCCATCGTGATGGCGTGGCGCGGCACGTTTTCTTCACCGAAAAAGTCACTGGCGGCGTCTTTGCGCGTGATTTCGTCGAGCACCACCAGCCGCGTGCGGGTCTCGGGACCCGAACCCGGCTCGTTGAAGCCGATATGGCCGCTGCGTCCGATCCCCAGCAGCACCAGGTCCAGCCCGCCGGCCTTCCGGATTGCTTCCTCGTAAGCCTGACAGTGGGCCTCGACTTCTTCTGGAGGAATGTCGCCGCGCGGAATGTGGATGTTTTCGGGCGGAATGTTGATGTGATCAAACAGGTTTTCCCGCATGAACCGGTGGTAGCTCTGGAGGCTGTCCGGCTGCATGGGGTAGTATTCGTCGAGGTTGAAGGTGATCACGTTGGAGAAGTCGAGCCCTTCCTCCCGGTGCAGGCGGACGAGCTCCTGGTAGACGCCGATGGGGGTGGACCCCGTGGGTAGCCCCAGCACCACCGTACGGCCTTCGGCCTGACGCTCCCGGATCAGCTCGGCAATGCGCCGGGCCACCTCGCGGGCGAGCTGCGCCGGATTGTCGAAGATCCGCACCGGTACCCGTTCGCGCTGCGTCCCTTCGGCGGTCGGACTTACGGCAAGGACAGGCGTGCTCATCGTAGCGTTCACCGACATCGTTCTGGCGTTTCGCTTCATTGCCCTTCCAATGATCCGGCGCTAAAGCCGCCGTGCGCAAGGGGTTTGGCATTTCGGGACCGGTTCCAAAATGCAGGGAGACGGCGCCCGGGCTTGAGTCTGTAACCGCTCTCGCCTATACTTCATCGTACGTTAACCGTCGGTCGAAGCAGCCGGAGTTTGCCGATGCCTCAGGTGCTTGAACAGGCCCCGGCGTACGACGTGTGTATTATCGGTTCCGGGGCCGGCGGCGGCATGGCCGCCTACGTGCTTACGCAGGCCGGAGCCAACGTGGTGATGCTCGAAGCGGGACCGATGTGGGACGTCGCCCGCGACGGCGCCATGTTCACCTGGAACTACGAGTCGCCCCGGCGTGGCGCCTCGACGGTGGAGCGCCCCTTCGGAGAGTTTGATGCCTGCTACGGCGGCTGGGAGATCCCCGGGGAGCCCTATCTGAAAGATGAGGGGACCGACTGGATGTGGTTCCGGGCGCGGATGCTGGGCGGACGCACGAACCACTGGGGCCGTATCTCGCTGCGCTTCGGGCCCGATGACTTCAAGGGCAAAAGCCGCGACGGCTACGGCGACGACTGGCCGATCAGCTACGAAGACCTGGCACCCTACTACGACAAAGTCGATCGTCTGATTGGTGTCTTCGGGTCGAAGGACAACTTCTACAACGAACCGGACGGAATCTTTCTACCTCCTCCGAAGCCGCGCTGCTACGAGTTGCTAGTGGCGAAGGCCTGTGAGAAGCTGGGCATTCCGGTGCTGGCCTCGCGGCTGTCGATCCTGACCCGGCCGCTCAACGGACGCCCGGCCTGCCACTACTGCTCGCAGTGCAACCGGGGCTGCACGGTGCGGGCCAACTTTGCCTCGAGCTATGTGCTGATACCGCCTGCGCTGGAGACGGGCCGGCTGACGATCATCCCGAACGCCATGGCGCGGGAGATTCTGGTGGACGAGAACCTGCGGGCGCGGGGCGTCTCCTACATCGACAAGGAGACGATGCAGGAACGGCAGGTGCGGGCGCGGATCGTGGTGCTGGGGGCCAGCGCCTGCGAGACGGCACGGCTGCTGCTCAACTCGCGCGGCCCGCGCTACGAGAACGGCCTGGCCAACACGAGCGGGCTGGTGGGCCGCTACCTGATGGACTCGACGGGCACGAGCGTGGCGGGCTTCATTCCGGCCCTGGTCAAGAACCTGCCGCACAACGAGGACGGCGTGGGCGGCATGCATATCTACATTCCATGGTGGGCCTACAACCAGAAGCTGGACTTTCCGCGCGGGTATCATCTGGAGGTGTGGGGCGGGCGCCGCATGCCGGGCTATGGCTTCGGGGCGGGCATTCATCGGCTCAACGGATGGCTGCCCGGTCCCGATGGACGGCCCCGCCCGAAAGGCGGCGGGGGCTACGGCCGCCAGCTCAAGGAGGACTACCGCCAGCTCTACGGGGCCATCGTGGGCTTTTCGGGGCGCGGTGAGATGATCGCCCGCTACGAGAACTACTGCACGGTCGATCCGAACGTGGTGGACCGCTACGGGATTCCGGTGCTGCGCTTCCACGTGAAGTGGAGCGAAGAGGAAATCCGGCAGGTGCGGCACATGCAGGAGACGGCCCGGGAGATCATCCGGGCGATGGGCGGCGAGCCGCTCGACGAGATGCCGGGACCAGAGCGGGGCTACGGCATCACGAAGCCGGGCGAGATCATCCACGAGGCGGGCACCACGCGCATGGGGCGCGATCCGAAGACCTCGGTGCTGAACCCATTCTGCCAGGCGCACGACGTGCCGAACCTGTTCGTGGTGGATGCCGGACCGTTCGTGTCGATGCCGCACAAAAACCCGACATGGACGATCCTGGCGCTGGCCTGGCGCACGGCGGAATACATTGTCGAACAGCGCAAACAGGGCAACCTATGAGCGAGCTGAATCGGCGCGATGCGCTCAAGCTGCTGGCGTTGATGGCGGCGGCGCCGACCTTCAGCTTCGGATGCCGCCCCGAAGAGGTCCGGCAGGCGCAGCAGCGGCGGGGGCAAACACAGCCGGGCCCGGACTACCGGCCGCAGTTTTTCACCGAGCACGAATACCGAACCATAACGGTGCTGGCCGACTGGATCATTCCGGCCGACGAGCGTTCGGGTAGCGCCAGCGAGGCCGGCGTGCCGGCTTTTATCGACTTCATCATGAGCGATCCGCTCATTCCGGGGCGGGAGCGGCGGCAGACGGCCATCCGGGGCGGGCTGGCCTGGCTCGACTACCAGTGCCTGCGGCGCTACGGAGCACCGTTCGTCGAATGCAGCCGGCGCCAGCAGCAGGAAATGCTCGACCTGATTGCCTATCCCGAGGTGGCGCCACCCGAGATGGCGTCGGGCGTGGCCTTTTTCAACAGCTTGCGGGATCTGGTGGCTTCGGGCTTCTGGTCGAGCAAGATGGGCGTGGAAGACCTGCAGTACATGGGCAATACGGCCGTAACCGAATGGCAGGGATGCCCGGATGAAGTGCTTAAACATCTAGGCCTGAAATGACCCGGACCGTGTCCGGAGGAGAGGTGCATGGAGAAGCTGACGATCGATCAGGTGGCGAGCCTGGCCTGCGTGTCGCGTTCGGTGGTTTCGCGCGTGCTCAACAACCACCCGAACGTGAGCGAAGAGGCGCGGCGGCGCGTGCTGGCGGTGATCAAAAAGTACAACTACCGGCCCAGTTCGGTCGCCCGCAGTCTGGCCACGCGCCGCACCTACGAGATCTGCATTCTGACGCCGCGCCGGGGCAATGAGGCGCTGGCGAACGGCTTCTGGACGCTGCTGCACCTGGGGATTTTCGAGCAGTGCATCCAGCGCGGCTACTATGTGTCGCTTTCGATGCTCTCAAGCGATGCCGAAGAGGAGCTGGAGGATCGGCTGCTGCACGAACACAGCTTCGATGGATTTGTGCTGCTCACCTCGGAAGTGGCCGAGCGCGTGATCGAGCCGTTGCGCGAACGACAGATTCCGGCCGTGTTGGTCGGGCACGATCCGGCCTACCCGGATGTCAGCTCGGTGGACGTGGACAACTTCGGCGGGGCCTACCGGGCCGTCCGGCACCTGTGCCGCCTGAGGCACCGGCGCGTGGCGGCCATCCTGGGCCATCCGGAGCTGCAGGAGACGCGCGATCGCCGTGCGGGCTACCTGCAGGCGCTCCAAGACGCCGGGGCCGAGGTCCAGGAAGCGCTCATCGAGATCGGCGACTACTCGCAGCGCTCAGGCTACGAAATCATGCGGGGCTGGCTGGAACGGGGGCCGGACTTTTCGGCCGTCTTCTGCGCCAGCGACACGATGGCGATCGGCGCGTTGTTGGCCCTCTACGAAGCGGGCGCGCGCGTGCCCGATCAGATGGCCGTCGTGGGCTTCGACGACCTGCCCGTGTCGCAGTACACCTGTCCGCCACTGACCACCATTCATCAGCCGATTTACGAGAAGGGCCGGTGGGCCGCCAACATTCTCATCGACCAGATCGAAGGCCGCAAGCGCCTGGCCGTCCACGCCAATCTGCAGGCCGAGCTTGTCGTGCGGCGCAGCTGTGGGGCGCAGGCGTAACGCTGCTGGTGCTTGCGTCTGGCTGTCGGACGGAGCGACCGGTGCCTGTGCCCGACGCAAGCACAGCGACGCTGGTGGTGCAGTTGCAGCGGGCCTATCGGGCCGGCGAGCGGGCGACGGCCCTGGCGCTGGCCGACAGTGTGATTCTTCGGGCGCCTTCGTGGCCGGATGGCTACGTGTGGAAAGCCGTGCTGCTGCGCGAGCTGGGGCAGCTCCGCGCAGCAACCGTGGCGCTCCGCGAAGCGTTGCGGCTCCAACCGGAGCACGTAGAAGCCCGTCTGTTGCTGGCGCGGGTGCTGCAGCAGCAGGGTCAGCTCCGGGAAGCGCTCGACCAGTACCGGCAGGCGCTACACCGGGCCACAGGCACCCTGCGGGCGGCCGCCTGGCTGCAACTCGGCCACGCCTATCGGGAGTTGGGACGGCTCGACAGCGCGGCGCTCGGCTTCCGGGAGGCGCTGCGGCTCGACAGCACGCTGGCCGAGGCCTGGGACGGGCTCCGCCAAGTGCACGAACTGGAAGGAAGGCTGTCGGAGGCACTGGCCGCTGCCCGAAAGGCACACCAGCGGGCCCCCGACGATCCCGACTACCGGCTGGCGCTGGGGACGCTGCTGGTGCGGATGGGGCATCCGGACGAAGCGGTCACCTGGCTGGCAGGTGTGCTGACGGTGCGTCCCTGGCACGCTGTCGCTCACTACCATCTGGGGCGGGCGCTGCTGGCCCGGGGCGATACGGTCGCCGGTCGCCGACATCTGGACCGCGCCGAACAGCTCCGCCGACTGGAGCCGCTGCTGACGCAGGCCGAAGTGGAAATCGCCCGCCATGCCGACGCCCTGGCCCTGCTCAAGCTGGCGCGACGGCTGTTGCAGAAAGGCTATGCCACGCAGACGCGCCAAGCCGTCGAAGCCGCCCGGGCCCTGCAACCCGAAAGTCCGGCGCTGGAACGACTGCTCCGGACGATGGATGCGCTGGAGCCCTCCTGACTGAAAAAACATTCCGGCCGGTGACCTTGTGGCTTCCTGTCGGAGTCGAGCGCGAAATGTCGACAGGAGGCCGTCCCGCAAAACACGTCCTTTCGGCCGGGTCCCGGTGCCGACGGCAAGCGACGCGTGCCGGTCTTTTTCGCACGTTTCTAAAGCAACGAGCCGGTCAGCAGCAGCCGCGCCGTGCCGAAGTAGATCAGCAGGCCCGTCACGTCCACCAGCGTCGCCACGAAGGGGGCCGAGGAGACGGCCGGGTCCAGCCCCAGGCGCCGAAGCAGGAACGGTAGCATGGAGCCCACGATCGTGCCCCAGAGCACCACGCCTACCAGCGCCAGCCCGACGGTCAGCGCGATGGGCAGCCAGTGCTCTCCGTACGATCCGCCCAGGTGCTGACCCAGCGCCACCCGCAGGACGCCGATAACACCCAGAATTCCCCCCAGTGCCAGTCCAGAGAGGAATTCGCGGCGGATGACCTGCCACCAGTCGCGCAGCGTGATCTCCCCCACGGCCATGGCACGGATGATCAGCGTGGCGGCCTGAGAGCCGCTGTTGCCACCGCTGGAGATGATCAGCGGCACGAACAGCGCCAGCACAACGGCCCGGGCGATTTCTTCTTCGAAGTGGCCCATGGCCGTCGTAGTAAACATCTCGCCTAGGAAGAGTATGGTAAGCCAGCGGGCGCGTTTTTTGACAAGCGTGCCCAGCGAGGCCGAGATGTAGGGCTCTTCGAGAGCCTCCATCCCACCGATCTTCTGGATGTCCTCGGTGGCTTCCTCCTCGGCCACGTCGAGCACGTCGTCGATCGTGACGATGCCCAGCAGCACGCCCTCCGAATCGGTTACGGGCAATGCCACGCGGTCGTAGTCGCGAAAGACCTGAACGGCCGTTTCCTGATCGTCGGTAGCCTTGAGCGCCACGAAACGGCCGTCCATGAGCTCTTCGATCTTTGTGTTCGGATCGGCCAGCAGCAGTTCACGGATGCGCAGGTCGTCGAGCAGCCGCCAGTTGTCGTCGACGACGTAGATGACGTTGAGCGTTTCGCTGTCTTTGCCAAAGCGGCGAATGTGGTCGAGCGCCTGCTGGACAGTCCAGTGCGGGCGGACGGCCACATATTCGGTGGTCATGAGCCGCCCGACGCTGTCTTCGGGATAGCCCAGCAGCTTGATGGCCACCTCGCGCTCGTCGGGAGCGAGCATGTTCAGCAGACGCTGGGCCACGGGACCGGGCAGCTCTTCGAGCAGTGCCGTACGGTCGTCGTCGGAGAGTTCGTTCAGGAGCTGAGCCAGCCACTCTTTTTCGCGGGCCAGCGCTTCGATCAACTCTTCCTGCTTTTCGGTGCTCAGGTATTCGAAAACTTCGGTGGCCAGCTCGCGCGGAAGCAGACGAAAGACGGCCACGTCGTCGGGCGAGGGGAGCTGGTCGATCAGGCCGGCGATTTCGGGAGGCTCCCATTCGACGAGCACGTCGCGCAGCGCACGCAGATTGCGCGTGCGGATGAGTTCCTGCACCTCGGGCTGCAGCAACTGGGCCAGCATGCGCATCGGTTGTCAGGAGTGGTCGGCGTTAGTCCGCAAAGTACAGGGACCGCTCGTAAGTTTCCACCGGGCGAGCAGAAAAAGATGCAGGTTGGTCGACTTGAAAGTTGTACGAAGACGAGACGACAACTTATTTAATCTCTATTGAATCTTTTCGACACCCCTTTAAACCATTCCGGAGACACCTATGAGGCGGTTTGTATCAATCAGTTTAGTGCTCTGCTGTTCATCATGGGGTTGACTGGGCTGGCTTGGTCGTTCGAATGAGTCAACGACGCGATCTACCGGTTTCCCGGCACCCGTCCCGAGCGCCTTACTCCACCCGAGATGATGGCCGACACCTCGCAAGCCTATCCGCTTGAGCGTGCGCTGCAGGCGGCCATGCACTATGATTCCACGGCCGTCTTCTACAGCGTATCACGGCCTCGGCCCGGACAGGCGGTCGCTGTGCGGGCCGAGGCCGATGCGCCGCATAGCCGGGCTTTTACCACGCTCTTTGTGGATCCCGGATGTGGTACCGTGCTACAGACCCAGCCCTTTGCGGCGCACAACCGCGGGGATCAGGTACGCTCCTGGTTTTATGCGCTTTTTGGAGGGTGGCCGGTGCGTCTGATCTGGTTTGTGGCAAGTCTGCTGGGCGGCACCTTTCCCATCACCGGCTTTTTGATCTGGTGGCATAAACGCCGCAAAAGCAAGCGGCCGCGCAAAATGGCATCGGTATCGACAGCATCTATTTCATAGATAAAAATTATCGATTGGACATATCAATAGGATAAAGATATATTGCGAGCGGTTCGAAACCCGGGACCCAAACCCAAGGAGGTGTGCCATGATTCTCCGGATCGACAAGCTGCAGATCGAACTCCCCATGCCCAAGGAGGCCGATCCCGATGCGGCCGCCGTGGTGCAGGAGCTGCTGGGTGGACGGTTCGGGGAAATGTCCACCCTGATGAACTACACCTTCCAGTCCTTCAACTTTCGCGGGAAGAAGGAGCTAAAACCGTTCTATGACCTGATCGCCAACATCGGCGCGGAGGAGTACGGCCACGTAGAGCTGGTGGCCGCCACGGTAAACGCGCTGCTCAACGGTGCCTCGCGCAAGGAGAACCCGAGTCAGACGCCGCTGGCTCTGGGACTCAAAGCGCGCAACACGCACCACTTCATCGTGACGGGACAGGGAGCCTTGGTCGCCAACTCCATGAACACACCCTGGCAGGGAGACTACGTGTTCAACAGTGGCGATCTGGTGCTGGACCTGCTCCACAACTTCTTCCTAGAGTGCGGGGCGCGCCTGCACAAAATTCGGGTCTATGAGATGACCAGCAATCCGGTCGCTCGGGAGATGATCGGATACCTGCTGGTCCGGGGTGGGGTGCACGCGACGGCTTATGCCAAGGCGCTGGAGATCCTGACCGGCGTCAACGTCACGAAGATGCTCCCCATTCCCAAGATCGAAAACAGCAGCTTCCCGGAAGCCCGGAAGTACGAGGAGTCCGGGCAGCACCGCAAACTCTACCGCTTCAGCCTCGAAGACTACCGGGACATTGTCCGGATCTGGAAAGGTGCCCATCCGCAGGACGGGCAGCCGCTGGAAGTGGTGGATGGCACCCCGCCGGGAGGACCGCAGCTGGATCTGGACGAAGCGCCGGAAGCCTCCATTCCGGGCTTTGCACTGGAGGAGTTGCACGAGATCGCGCAGCGGCTGCTGAAGGAACTGTAATGCCCGTTTGGTGACAGGGACGGGGGTGGCCGAAAGAGAGGGAGCGCCCATGTGGGCGCCCCCTCTCTTTCAATCCAGCCAGGTAAAGCCAGGGGTAGAGGGGTGAGCGTTGGTGTGCGCCGATTCGGTCGTCTCGCCGGTACGGAACTGCTCCATGAGCGCCTGCAGGCGCTGCGTCAGGTGGGCCAGTTCCTCGGTCGTCTGTGCGATGGTGGCTACGTTACGGGCTGCTTCGGCCGCCAGCGACGAAATGGTTTCGACATTGCGGGAAATTTCTTCGCTGGTGGTCGATTGCTCTTCGGTGGCCGCCGCAATCTGGGTGACCGTGTCGATGGCTTGCTGCACGCCTTCGACGATGCGGGCGAGCGCCTGTCCGGCCTGGTCGGCCAGCCGGATGCTTTCCTCGACTTCGTGCGTGCCGCGCTCCATGGCGGCAACGGCTGCGCGCGTGTCGGCCTGGATTGTGGCGATCATGTCGGCGATCTGGCGCGTAGCCTGGGAGGTGCGTTCGGCCAGTTTGCGCACTTCGTCGGCCACCACGGCAAAGCCGCGGCCCTGCTCGCCCGCGCGCGCCGCTTCGATGGCGGCGTTCAACGCCAGCAGGTTCGTCTGGTCGGCAATTTCATTGATGACCGAGACGATCTCGCCGATCTCTTCGCTGGAGGCGCCCAGCTTCTGGATCGTTTCGCTGGAGTTGCGCACCACGTCGGCCAGCTCGCGGATCTTGTGTACGGTCTGATCGACGATGTTGCGGCCTTCCTGCGCCAGTTGTCCGGCATTCTCGGCCACCTCGGCGGTCTTGGAAGCGTGGCGGGCGCTTTCAATGATGGTGCGCGTCATTTCCTCAATGGCAGCGGCCACGTCGTGCGTCTGCACCGACTGCTGCTGGGAGCCGGCAGCCAGCTCTTCGGTGGCGTTGCTGATCTGGGCCGAGAGGGCGGCGGTTTCCGAGGCGATCTCGCGGGCTCCTCGAATCATCTGCTCCACGCGATCCAGCGCCTGATTGAAGCCCTGGAACAGCCGACCCAGGTCTCCTTCCCGATCTTCGGGCAACCGCACGCGCAAGTCGCCATCGGCAAAGCGGTTCATGGCGTCCAGCATGGTTTCCACGCCGTTGCGCAGCGCGGTGCGTTCGGTCTCCAGCGCGGCCATGGCCTGCTCCAGCTCGCTCTGCTGCTGATTCAGCAGGGTTTCTTGCCTTTGCGATTGTTCCAGCAGCGCCTGGTTGGAAGCGTTCATTGCTTCGATTTCGGCCTGCTGCTGGGCCATACGTTTTACCTCAGCAATGGTGTTCGCATAGTTTTTCAGCAGGAAAGCTACCATGAACACCACCCACCAGGCGTGCTCGGCCACGCGCCACAGGTCGGAGGTCAGAATGCCAAAGACCGACTGGGGATAGTAAATGCCCCGGAACAGGTGATCAACAGCTATGACCAGGGTAGCAATGAGAAGAACTTTCCAATCGCGGTAGCCGGCGAGGATGCCCAGCGAGGCGAATACGTGAAAGTGCGTTTCGATCCGGCCGCCTGTCAGATGGATGAGCAGGGCCGAGGCGAGCATCTGACCGATGGCGATGGCATAGCGTGTGGAAGCGCGGCCCGGTCGCCGGAAGGCCAGAAAAGCCGGTACGAGGGTAACCAGCGCCCCCAGAATGACGGCCGCGTACACGTGCAGGTGCACCTTGCCGGTGTCGCCGATCCAGGTGCGAGGGGAAACGATTAGCGCCAGGGCGATGCCCGCCACATACTGGGCGACCATCAACCAGCCGAAAAGCCGGTCGGTCTGCACATACGTTTGATGCTGAAATTGTTGGTACAGCTCACGCGGGCGAGCCGAGAGATCTTCGGCGCGGTCCAGTTTGCCCAACTGAAAAAGTGTACTCACCATGGTTTTTTAAGGGGTTTCGGTTGGGGTTTCCTGAATGAGACAGCCCCAGACGGCCGTGTGCTCGGTGGTGCCGGTGCCTTCACGCACCAGGTGGAGCACTTGGTTGCGGCCGGGGTTGGGGCCTTCATGGCCGCGGCCGGCCGTGATGCCCCCGTAGAACACGCGGCGGCCGTCGGGGCGAAACAGCACGACCTGGCCGGAGGCCAGCGCACCGAAGCGTTCGGCCAGCCTGCCGTCCGGGTCGCGATGCACGGTGGTGAAAGGAATCGACTGAGCGTAATGCCAGAGGTCGGTTTCGATCCAGGCGTCCGGTTTGTTCGTGGGCTGGTAAAAGAAAAGGTGGGCCGAGAGGTTGTGCCGGGCCCGTGCCATGATATAGGCCAACTCACGGAGGCTGGCCCGGCTGCAGGAGCAACGCGGATGCACGAACATGACGAGCGTCATGCGGGTCGAGTCGGGCCCGAAAGGGGCATCGGCAGGCCAGACCTCCGGCACGTTGCCCACCGGAGCCGGTCGGCTGCTGTAGTCGGTGACGAGCACCCAGCCAGCCCCGATCAGGCCGAGCCAGAGCAGCCCGCCCAGCCAGGGCAGGAGACGACGGAGTCTGGAAAGGAGACGCACGGCGCAGAGTCGGTTGGTTCCGGGTGCTTTCTGTATCGGCCGTGCGTCGTCGCAGACAAGTACGTACCCCTACGAATTTATCGAGGCGAACGTATCGATCGCGGCGGTCGGTTGCGGTAGGAGCGGCCGGATGCTTTCCTGCAGGACGGCCACGTAGGCGTCCAGCAGCGTGCGCTTCAGGTGGGCGCGGGCGTAGATCAGATAGATCGTGCGGTGGGGCGCCGGCTCGCGGAAGTGCCGCACGCGCTCGCGCGCTTCGGGCGGCAGGTAGTGCGTGGCCAGAAGTGGCAGCAGCGTCACACCGCCGAGCCGATCCACCAGCAGCCGGAGCGTTTCAAGATTGCCGCTCTCGAAGCGTAGCTGGGGAGCCGGACTCGCTTCCTCACGGCGACTGCATACTTGGAGCACCTGGTCCCGGAAGCAGTGCCCCTCCCGAAGCAGCCAGAGTTCATCGAGCCGGAGCTGGGACGGATCGAGCTGCGCTTCGGCTAGCAGGGGATGGTCGGCGCCTAAGTATGCCACAAAGGGCTCCCGAAACAGGGCGCGTCGCCGCAGGCCCGGACGGCCTTCTTCTGTGGCGATCAGCCCGGCATCGAGCCGGTCGGTGGCCAGCGCCTCCAGAATCTGCTCGGTGGTCAGCTCTTCCACCTGAACAATGAGCTCCGGATAGCGCTCCTGCAACGGACGCGTCACCAGCGGGAGCAAATAGGGCGACAGCGTAGGAATCACGCCCAGCCTCAACGCGCCCCGGACGGCCTCCAGGTCTTCGTTCAGCAACTCGTAAAGCCGCTCGCACTCGCGCAGGATTACGCGCGCCTGGGCCAGAATCCGTTCCCCGATGGGTGTGGGCAGAATCGGCTTGCGGCTCCGGTCGAAAAGCTGCACGCCCAGCTCTTCTTCCAGCTTCTGCAGTTGCATGCTCAGCGTCGGCTGGGATACGTGGCAGTGTTCGGCCGCCCGGCTAAAGTGCCGGTACGTATCGACAGCCACCGCATAGGCCAGTTGCGTCAGCGTCATGGCTCTATAGCTTATTCCTATGATTTGATAGAAATTATTGATTGGACAAAATAAAATGCCGACCCGTATACTGCAGGCCATTGTGTTTCACCAACAATTACGCAGTGTTTATGGAAGCTCGGAAAGCACCGCGCCTGACCACGGCCGACGGCCGGCCGATCGGCGACAACCAGAACGCGTTGACGGCAGGACCGCGGGGTCCGCTGCTCATCCAGGATGTGCAGCTGCTGGAGCAGATCCAGCACTTCAACCGGGAGCGCATCCCGGAGCGCGTCGTGCACGCCAAGGGAAGCGGCGCCTACGGCACCTTCACCGTCACGAACGACGTGACCCGCTACACGAAAGCGGCCTTCCTGTCGGAGGTAGGCAAGCAGACCGAGGTGTTCGTGCGCTTTTCGACGGTGGCGGGCGAGCGGGGCGCTGCCGATGCCGAACGGGACGTGCGGGGCTTCGCCGTGAAGTTCTACACCGAAGAAGGCAACTTCGACCTGGTCGGCAACAACACGCCGGTCTTCTTCGTGCGCGATCCCTACAAGTTCCAGATGTTCATCCACTCGCAGAAGCGGCACCCGAAGACGAACCTTCGGGATCCCGACATGCAGTGGGACTTCTGGTCGCTCTGCCCCGAGTCGCTGCACCAGGTGACGATTCTTTTTTCCGATCGCGGGATTCCGGCCTCGTACCGCCACATGAATGGCTACGGCAGCCACACCTATTCGATGTACAACGATCGGGGCGAGCTTTTCTGGGTCAAGTTCCATTTCAAGACGCAGCAGGGCATCAAGTGCCTGACCGACGAAGAGGCCGCGCGCCTGATCGGTGAAGATCGGGAAACGCACCAGCGGGACCTCTACGAGGCGATCGAGCGTGGCGACTATCCGCGCTGGACGCTTTACATCCAGGTGATGACGCCGGAGCAGGCCGAGAACTTCCGCTGGAATCCGTTCGATCTGACGAAGGTCTGGCCGCATGCCGAGTTTCCGCTGATCGAGGTCGGCGTGCTGGAGCTGAATCGCAACCCGGAGAACTATTTCGCCGAGGTGGAGCAGGCGGCCTTTAAGCCCAGCGCGTTCGTGCCGGGCATCGGGCCCAGCCCCGACAAAATGCTCCAGGCCCGGCTGATGAGCTATGCCGATGCGCACCGTTACCGGCTGGGGGTCAACTACCAGCAGTTGAAGGTCAACCGGCCGCGCTGCCCGGTGCACCACTATCAGCGGGACGGTTTCATGGCGCAGATCGAGGGCTCGGGGCACCCGAACTACTTCCCGAACTCGATTCCCGGCTCGCCGCAGGACGATCCGATTTACAAGGAGCCGGCCTGGCACCTGGGCGAAGTGATCGTTGATCGGTACGACAGCCGGAAGGATCACGACGACTACACGCAGGCGGGCAATCTCTACCGCCTGTTCGACGAGGGCCAGAAGGATCGCCTGGCGCGGGCCATTGCCGCGAGCCTGGGCCAGGCGCGCCTGGAAGTGCAGAAACGCCAGCTCGGGCACTTCTACCGGGCCGATGTGGACTATGGCCGGCGGGTTGCCCGGGCGCTGGGCTTCGATCCGGCCGCCATTGAAGCGGAACTGGGCCTCGACGCTTTGGTCGTCGGCTGAGGAAGCACCGTCGCCAGCAAAGGCCCGGTCCGAAAGGATCGGGCCTTTTTTGTTGGGTTCGGAACAGCCGGGTTTCTTTTGATGAATTTTTTTTGTACTTTCCATGGCCGAAAACGAACCCTGCACGCACGATGCCCTGGATTTACGGACTGGCGCTGCTGCTGATGGCCATCGGGCTGGTCATTGCCGTCTGGCTCATTCGCTACGCCAACCGGCAGGCCAACCGTGGGGGCCGGGGATTCCGGCGTCCGGGCGCCCATGGTCCGACGGGACTGCGCAAAGGCATGCGCCGCGCCCGGGCACGTCGGGATTCAAGCTGGGACCGCCGTCCGGTCCCGCCACGCCTCGAGTAGCCGCTGAAGCTCCGGACGGCAGCTTCCACAGCCGGTACCGGCCCGGGTGCGCCGGCACAGCGCCTTCAGTTCGGTGCAGCCCTCGGCCATCGCCCGCTCCAGATTGCCCCGCCCCACGTTATAGCAGCTGCACACGATCGGTCCCTCGGGCGGCTCGGCCGCTTCCACGTGCTGCAACAGTCGGTGCGGGGGCATGTCCAGCTCCAGCCCTTCGGCAATCAGCGCCTGCAACGGAGCGAAGTGGCTCCGGTCGCCCAGCAGGATGGCCCCCACCACGCGGTTGTTGCGCACCATGATCTTCTGATAGATCCGGCGCGTTCGGTCCAGCAGCTCCACCGATTCCCGATCGGTTGCTTCCGGCGGGGGCACCGACTCGCCCAGCGTGCACAGCTCAAAGTCCGGAATCTTCAGGATGTTGAACAGCACGGAGCCCGGATAGCGGGCCCAGACGTCGCCGGCGATATGGGCGGCCGCCACACGCGCCTGGTCTTCGGCGGCCGGCGTGGTGCCGTAGAGCCGGCCTCGATGTTCGGCCACCTCGCCGATGGCATAAATGGCCGGGTCGCTCGTCTGCAGGTGGTCGTTGACGCAGACGCCGCGCTGGACGTGGAGTCCGGCCTGCTTGGCCAGCCACGTTTCCGGACGCGTGCCTACGGCTACGAGCAGCAGGTCGGCCGCCAGCTCGCGCCCGGATCGGGTGCGCACGCCTTCGAAGCGGTCGGTGCCGAGGAAGGTTTCGGCCAAGTCGCCGCAGTAAATCCGGAGACCGCGTGCTTCCAGCTCCTCGCGAAGCAGCGTGGCGGCCGTTTCGTCGAGCTGACGGGCCATGAGCCGGTCGGCCAGCTCCAGGATCGTGCAGTCGTAACCGGCCTCGTGCAACGCGGCCGCCGCTTCCAGTCCCAGCAGGCCACCGCCCAGGATCAGCACGTGCTGGCTACGGGCCAGCCAGGCACGGATGGCGTCGGCGTCGGCCAGCGTGCGCAGCGTGAACACGTTCGGCCAGTCCACCGGGACGCCGGGCGGCACGAACGCGCGGCTTCCGGTGGCCAGCACCAGCCGGTCGTAACGTAGTTGCGTGCCGTCGCCGGTGTGCACCAGCCGAGCGACGCGATCGATTGCGACCACTTCGATACCCCGGTGGAAATGCACGCGCAGGGCTTCCAGCCGGGCTTCGGCCATTGTGCGCAGCTGCTCCAGATTGCGGCGGCCTGTGAGGTATTCCGGCAGCTGCACGCGGTTGTAGAAGCCGTGCGGTTCGCGGCCGAACAGGTGCAGTTCGTCGGTGTCGTTGTGCTGGCGGTAGGTTTCCAGAAAGGCGCGGGCGGCGGCTCCGGCGCCGACGATCACCACGCGCTGCGGGCGGCGCCGGATCGGACCGATCTGCACCCGGGCAAACTTGAGTGCCGGCTGGCGCGAGATCGGATCGACGCGGCAGGGGATGAGCACGTTGGCACGGCCGTCGGCCGTTTCGGTTTCTTGCCCCCAGTGCATGGGCAGAAAGACCACGCCGCGTTTGATGTCGGGTGTCAGGCGCACGCGCACCTGAAGCCGTCCGGTGCGGCTTGTGATTTCGGCGATGGATCCGTCCTGAAGCCCGCAGGCGGCTGCGTCGTCCGGATGCATTTCGAGAAAAGGCTCGGGCGTGTGGCGGTTGAGCCGGGCCACCTTGCCGGTCTTGGTGCGCGTGTGCCACTGGTCACGCATGCGGCCGGTGGTCAAGATAAACGGAAACGCGGAGGAAGGTGGCTCGGGCGGTTCTGGCTCCGGGACGGGATGCAGGCGCGCCCGTCCGGAAGGCGTGGGAAACCGGTGGTCCGTGAAAAGACGCGGCGTGCCCGGATGGTCGGGGGCCGGACAGGGCCACTGAACGGAGCGCTCGCGCTGCAGTCGGGCATAACTGAGGCCCGAAATGTCCACAGGCGTACCGCGCGTGAGGCGGACGTATTCGTCGAAGATCTCCGATTCGTCCCGGTAGGCGAAGGCGTGGCCCCAGCCCATGCGGCGGGCGAAGTCGCAGAGGATCCAGACGTCCGGACGCGCTTCACCGGGAGGGTCCAGCAGGCGCGGAAGGTAGGTGATGCGGCGCTCCGAATTCGTCATGGTCCCCTGCTTTTCGAGCCAGGCGGCGGCCGGGAGAACCACGTCGGCCCACCGGAGCGTGGCGGCCCGACTGGAGATGTCCTGCACGACGACGAGTTCGGCGCGGGCGAAGGCACGGTCGAGCCGCGTCAGCTCCGGCTGGCTGAGCGCCGGGTTGGTGCCGATGATCCAGATGGCTTTCAGGCGGCCGTCTTCCAGCGCGTCGATCATCTCGGTAGCCGTCAGGCCCGGTCGATCCGGCAGGGCCGGAACGCCCCAGAAGGCGGCCACTTCGGCCCGATGCGCCGGGTTGTTCAGGTCCCGATGGGCCGGTAGCAGGTTGGCTAGGGCGCCGACTTCGCGACCACCCATAGCGTTGGGCTGGCCCGTCAGCGAAAACGGCCCCATGCCCGGCCGGCCGATCTGGCCTTTAAGCAGCGACAGGTTGATCAGCGCCAGGTTGTTGGCCACCCCGGCCGTGCTCTGGTTGAGGCCCATGGCCCAGAGCGTCAGCAGGGCTGGACTCTGGCCGATCCATTCGGCCGCCTGCTGCAGGTCCGCCAGCGGCACGTCGCAGAGGCGGGCGGCGCGTTCCAACGTGGCCCCCTGCAGATGGGCGCAGAGCGCTTCGAAGCCTTCCGTGTGATGGGCGATGAAGTCGGGGTCGATGTAGCCGTTGGCGATCAGATAGGCGGCCAGTGCATTGTAGAGCACGACGTCGGTGCCCGGCCGGATCTGCAGGTGCAAGTCGGCCATGGCGGCGGTCTGCGTGCGCCGGGGGTCCACGACGATGAGGCGCACCTCGGGATGGGCGGTCCGGTGCGCTTCGATGCGGCGAAACAGGATCGGATGGCACCAGGCAGGGTTGGCCCCGGCGATCAGAATGCACTGGCTCTGCTCGATGTCGTCGTAACAGATCGGCGGGGCATCGTCGCCCAGCGCCAGCTTGTAGCCGGCCACAGCCGAACTCATGCACAGCCGGGAGTTCGAGTCGATGTTGTGCGTGCCGAGAAAGCCCTTGACCAGCTTCGTCGCCACGTAGTATTCCTCGGTCAGGAGCTGACCTGACACGTAAAACCCGACGGCGTCGGGGCCGTGGCGGTCGATCAGGTGGCGAAACGTGGCGGCCACATGGTCGAGCGCCGTGTCCCAGTCGGTGCGTGTCAGCGGCGCGTCACGGCGTGGTCGCCACATCGGGTAAAGCAGCCGGTCGTCGCGATCGAGCGCCACCTGCAGCAGGTAGCGGCCCTTGCTGCAGAGCTGGCCGCGATTGGCCGGATGATCCGGATCACCGGTGAGCGTCAGCTGTCCCCACCGGTCGCGCCGGATTTCAATGCCACATCCGACGCCGCAGTAGCAACAGGTGGTTTTGATCGTGGCCGGTTCGGGCATGGGCTTCAGTACACGTCGCGCTGGTAGCGGCGGGTTTTCTTCAGGTTGGCCAGGTAGGCGCGGGCATCTTCTTCGGAGCGACCGCCCTCCTGCTGGATGATGGTTAGCAGCGCGGCCTCGACGTCGCGGGCCATGTGCGTGGCGTCGCCGCAGACGTACACGCAGGCGCCTTTTTCCAGCCAGGCATAGAGCGTGCGGGCCTGCTCCAGCATGCGATGCTGAACGTAGCACTTCTGGGCTTGGTCGCGTGAAAAGGCTGTGTCGAGCCGCGTCAGCACGCCGCGTTGCAGCCAGCCTTCCAGCTCCTCTTGGTAGAGGAAATCGGTGGCCCGGTTGCGCTCCCCGAAGAAGAGCCAGTTCGGGCCGCGGGCGCCTGTGGCCTCGCGGTCTTCCAGAAAGGCGCGAAATGGCGCAATGCCGGTGCCGGCGCCGATCATGATGATCGGCGTGTCGGGATCGGCGGGCAGACGAAAACCGGGGTTCGTGTGGACGAAAACGGGTACCGGGTGCTCCAGAGCTGCGCGTTCGGCCAGAAACGTGGAGCAGACGCCCTTGCGCAGGCGGCCGTGCGCCTTGTAGCGCACCACGCCGACGGTCAGGTGCACGGCTTCAGGGTGGACGCGCGGGCTCGACGAAATGGAATAGAGCCGGGGGGCCAGCGGCCGCAACAGACCGACGAGCAGGGCCGGGTCGGGCCGAAAAGTCGGCGCCTCGCGCAGCAGGTCGAGCAGGTCGCGCCCGGCCAGGTAGCGCTGGAGGGCTTCACGGTCGTCGAGCAGCTTCGGGAGCCATTCGTGTGCGGGCGCAGCCGCTTCGAGCAAGGGCCGCGATAGCGTGCCCAGCTCGTAATGTCGCAGCAGGGCTTCCCGGATTGGCAGCTCCGTGCCGTCGGGACCCGGGACCGGCTCGTCGCCGCTGTATCCGAGCGTTGCAAGCAGCGCTTCGACAAGTTCTGGATCGTTTTCCGGATAGACGCCCAGCGCGTCGCCCACCTCATAGGAAAGGCCCGAACCTTCGAGCGAGAAAATCACGTGACGGATGTCTTTGCTCGAGCCTTCGCCGGTGAGACGCCGGCGCTGGAGCAGGTGCGCCGGGAACGGATGCTTCCGGTCGTAACGGGGCGGTGCCGGCGGTGCCGGGGTGGCCTGGCCGTCGCCGCTCAAGAAGGGCAGCGTGTCCGTGGCCTGGTCGTCGCTGCCGACCCTGAGCGCGCTCAGGGCCAGCTCCCGGAAGAAATTGTTCAGCCAGGCCCGCTGTTCGGGCGTGAATGGTGCGGTTTCAGGAAGATACGGGACGTACATGGCAAACTTCAGGCAGCCTGACGAAGCGGTTGGGTTGCGCTTGCTGTTTGGAGGGCCTGTAAAACGCCCCGAAACCACTGTTCAAAGGGCGCTTCGACGTCCACATCGCAATCGACGCGTGGGTACAGGCGCCGGGCGCCCAGGGCTTCCAGGCGGGCATCGAAGGCCTTGCCCGCCGCGCAGAAGTGGGGATAGCTGCTGTCGCCTAGGGCCAGCACGCTGAACTGAACATGGCCGAGCGCCGGTGCCCGGTCGCTCGACAGAAAGTCCCAGAAGGTCTGGGCGTTGTCCGGCATGTCGCCGTCGCCGTAGGTGCTGGTAATGATGAGCAGGAAGCGTTCCTGGGCCAGCCGGGACGGATCGTAGGCTTCCATGCCCGTGACGGTAGCCGAGAAGCCCTGCTCGTTCAGGCGGCGGCCAGCCTCACGGGCCAGCCCTTCGGCCGTGCCTGTCTGGGAGCCGAACAGAATGGTCACGGCCGGACGGTCTGGCGAAGTTTCGGGCACCGTGGCTGATGAGCGGACCGGTTGTGTCGAAAACAGCCCCGCCAGGAATCCGTTGAGCCAGGCCCGCTGGGCCGGCGTGAAGGGGGCATTTTCCGGGATATACGGAACCATGGGTGTCATGGCGTTACGTCGGGTTTGCTTTCGGCAAGGATCGTTTCCAGCGTGGCCGCGTCGAGGCGTCGGGTGAAGGCGGCAAACGACTCGTCCCCCTGGCGCTGCTGGAGGTAGATGCGCAGCAGGTGCGCCAGCAGCGGCGGAACGGCCTCGAAGGGGATGCCGCGGGCTACTTCGCGAGCCAGGCCCTGCTCGGCCTCCAGTCCGCCGCCCAGCACGATGTCGTAGCCCTCCACCGTTTCGCCGCTATCGGTCTTTACCTTGACGCCGAGCAGCCCGATGTCGCCACAGTAGTGCTGGGCGCATGAATGCGGACAGCCCGTCAGATGAATGTTGAGCGGACGGTCCACCGAAATGCCGGCTTCCTCCAGGTACCGGGCCAGCGCCAGCGCGTGCGCCTTCGTGTTGGTGCGGGCATAGGGGCAGCCGGCGTTGCCTGTGCAGGCCACCAGTCCCTGGCGCAGCGGCGTGCTTTCGTGCGAGAGACCCAGTTCGCGCAGGGCCGCACACAGCGGCTCCAGATCGGCCTCGGCCACTCCGGGGATCAGCAGGTTCTGGAAGACCGTTAGCCGCAACTCGCCCACGCCATAGCGTTCGGCCAGATCGGCCAGGCCATGGAGTTGCGCGGCCTGCAGGCGACCCACCGGTACATCGACGCCCACGTAGTAATGGCCCTCGGGGCGTTGCGGATGGATACCGATGTGGGCGCCGGGGCGTAGCGGTGGACGAGGCGCACAGGCTTCGCGTGGAAAGCGAAGGAGCGGGAAGGCTAGCCGCTCCTGCACGGCCTCCATGAAGCGTTCCACGCCCCAGCGCTCCAGCAGATACTTGAGTCGGGCCTTTTTGCGGTTGGTGCGGTCTCCGTTTTCCAGATAGACCCGGATGATGGCGGCCGCCGTGGCGATGCAGGCCTCGGGTGGTACCATGAAGCCGGTGTCCTGCGCAAAGGCGCCATGACCGGTGATGCCCCCCAGTTCGATCCGGAAGTAGACGCCCGGCGGCACGTCGTGCCCCTCCTCCACGCGCACGGCTACGAATCCTAGGTCGTTCGTGTCGGCAGCTGCCGTGATGACGCCGCCGCTGTCGAAAGCCACGTTGAACTTGCGCGGCAGGTTGTACAGGTCGCGGCTGTTCAGGATGTAGTAGTAAAGGGAACGAACGAGCGGCCGCACATCGCAGAGCTCCTGCAGGTCGAAGCCGGTGGTGGGGGTGGCCGTAATGTTGCGGATGTTGTCGGCACCGGCGCCGCGCGAGGTCAGGCCCAGGTCGGCCAATGCCATGAGCACGTTGGCCGCGTCGCGGGCGCCGATCTCGCGGATCTGGACGTTGGCGCGTGTGGTCAGGTCCAAGTAGCCCGCGCCGTAGCGTTCGGCCAGGTCGGCCAGTCCATGCGCCTGGCGGCTGGAGAGGAAGCCGCCGGCAATGCGGCAGCGCAGCATGAAGGCATTCTGCGCGGGCGCCACGTAGAAAAGCCCCAGCGCTTTGTAGCGAAACACATCATCTCCTTCCGGAAAGCGGCCGGCCGCCGCGTTTTCCAGCACCCGATCCCACATGTCGAGCGGGTGCAGCTCCAGTTTGATCCGTTCCTGCTTGCAGAGCCGGTCGATCGGGGTACCGTAAAGCGTCTCAGTCGGCGCGGGCGTGGCCAGGTCGCGTACAGCCTGTTCGGGCTCGTGCGTGAGGCGGCCGTCGGCAGTCTGGCCCACGAAGGACAGGCCGCCCCGCTGCAGTACCCCGGCCATGAAGCCCTGCAGGTACTGCTTCTGCTCCTCGCTGAACGGAAGGTCCGGCATGTGCTGCATGGCGTCCTCCATTGGCTCAGGCGGTTACCGGTTGGGCGGCCAGTAGGCGGGCCGTTTCGTCCTGCACGGCCCGCTCGTCGGCCTCCGAAAAGCGCACGGCAAAGGCCAGGAAAGCCACTCCGACGATGATCAGGCCCAGCAGGAAGAGCGCCTGGTTCCAGGGCAGAGCTCCTTTGAAAAGAAAGCCAGCCAGCACGGCTCCGGTATTACCGCCGGCCCCGATGATGCCAGTCACCGAACCCAGCGCCTTCCGGTTGAGGAAGGGCACGACGGCGTAGGTGGCCCCCTCCGACATCTGCACGAACAGGCTGAACAGGATCAGCGTGGCAATGGCCAGCCCGAGCAGCTTCATCTGAGAAAACAGGATCAGGGCGAGTCCTTCGCCTAGGATTGCCAGAAACAGCCACCGGACGCGGCCGGCCAGCCCCCAGCGACGACCGAACAGATCGCCGACGGCGCCGCCCAGCGTGCGGGCAAAGATGTTCATCAGTCCAAAAAGAGCGGCTACCGTGCCGGCCGTCTTCAGGTCGAGCGTGAAGTAATCCGCAAAGTAGAGCGCCGCCACGTTGTTGATCGTCAGCTCGATGCCGAAGCAGGCCGCGTAGAGCACAAAGAGTACCCAGACGCGGTAGTCGCGGGCGGCCAGCCGAAAGCTTCCGCGGCTGGTCAGCCGGGGGTGTTCCGGCAGGTTTTCGAAGTTGCCTTCGGGCGTGTCCTGCGTCAGGAAGTAGTAGGCGATGCCGGTGGCCAGGCATACGAGGCCGGCCACGAGCATGGCCAGCCGCCAGCTTACTGCTTCGGTAAAGCCCAGTCCCACGAAGCCGACAAAGACCAGGGGCATGACCATCTGGGTGACGCCGCCGCCGAGGTTGCCCCAGCCGGCCGTGGTAGCGTTGGCCGTGCCCACAATGTTCGGCGCGAACATGAGCGAAGTGTGGTATTGCGTGATCACGAAACTGGCCCCGATGACGCCGATGGCCAGTCGGAAGAGCAGAAAGGCCTCGTAGGAATTGGCCAGGCCGATGGCCATGACGGGCAGGCTTCCCAGCACGAGCAATCCGGCATACGTACGGCGCGGACCGAAGCGGTCGCAGAGACGCCCGATGAGCATGCGGGCCAGCACCGTGACGGCCACCGAAGCAATGATCGTGTTGCCCACCTGAGCAGGCGTCAACGCCAGCTCCTCGCGCACCACCTTCATCAGCGGTGCAATGCCGAACCAGGCGAAAAAGCAGACGAAAAAGGCGAACCAGGCCATGTGAAACGCCCGCATCTGGGGCGTTCGGAAGTTGAACAGATCGATACGTGTGGCTTTCTGCATGGACGGCATGACAACGACAGGTTGGCTCAGGATTGATCTCTTCTATGGAAAAAGAAATTTCTATAGACAATACTTTTGTTTAAATTTTTTAGTCAAATTTGCTTTTAAGCATTAAATACATCGGAAATGATAATCAAAATCCTTTTTTGTGTAAATCGGGGATCTGTAAAGATTCTGAAAAGAGAAACGCTTCCGTTACAGCACGAAAGCGGCGGTCTTCGGAAACCTCCAGTACAACAGGCGTTTGCGTTCGTGCGGCTTTTTTGTTTTTTTGTGAAGGAAAAGCGCTTCGGGAAGGGCCATGCGTGAACTACGGGATCTACTGCAGGAGGCCGAGCGGCTGATGGCCGCTGGTACATCGCACGTCGTCGCCACCGTCGTCCGCATTGGCGGTTCTACCTACCGACGGCCGGGCGCCCGCATGATCGTGGAGTCGGACGGCACCAACCACGGCACGATCAGCGGCGGTTGCCTGGAAGGCGAGGTGACGCGCCGGGCCCTCCAGCTTCTGGAAGAAGGCACCCCCGCCCACCTGCTTCCCTTCGATCTGGCTGACGACGATCTGATCTATGGCTTCGGGACGGGATGCGACGG
>WFPM01000013.1 GCA_015487635.1 Rhodothermus sp. | reverse complement strand
GGTGATTGCTTAATAGGTTCCACCTTGTTAAATTCCCTGAGCAATCCATAAAGGTGGAATCATGAAGCTGAGTGAACTGGCCGCGCTGGCCGCCGACGAGCAAAAAGCCGAAGCCTTCCTGCAAAGCCGCGGCCTGCTGCAGCGCTTCACCCACTGCCCCTACTGCAAAAGCGAACACATTGGCCGCGTGCGGCGACGCTTTTACAAATGCTATCAGTGCCGCCGCGAATGGAGCCCACGGAAGGGTTCGCTCCTGGAGGGTTTGCGCCTGCCGCTGAGCAATTTTCTGCTGGCTTTGAAGCTATTTGAACTGGAAGTGTCGGCCCGGCGTGCAGCGCGCGAACTGGGCCTGGCCTACAATACGGTGCATCGGTTGTTTCTATCGGGCCAGCAGCCAGGAAGCCCAGCTTTCGGGCGAAATCGAGATGGACGAGCGCTACGTTGGGGGTCGTCGTCAGGGCAAGCGGGGACGTGGGGCTGCGGGTAAGCTGCCGGTGTTTGGGATTCTGGAGCGGGGCGGCAAGGTGAAAGTCGAAGTGGTGCCGGACGTGCGGGCTGAGACGTTGCTCAGGGAGGCCATTGCGAAGGTCAAACGAGGGAGTTTGATCTATACGGATCGGTTTGGGAGCTACGATGGGCTGGTGTGCTATGGGTTTCGGCATGAGCGGATTGATCATGGGCAGCGTTTTGCCAACGGGAAGGTGTACATCAATGGAATTGAGGGTTTTTGGAGCTATGCGAAGGAGCGTTTGCTGAAGTATCATGGATTGTCGGCCCAGTGGTTTCCGTTGTATTTGAAGGAGCTGGAGTTTCGGTACAATCATCGGAAGGAGGATTTGTTTGAGAAACTGCTGGAAGTGCTAAAAGGTGGAATGAATTGAGCAATCGCCATGATATATATGTTGATAATAAATTGATATATGAGGATGCTACATTTGTGGCACGTGGTCGGATCTCAAATTATCTCTCGGAGACGCCCATCCTTCAGGCTGTAGCATTCACTGATGACCAATGCCGTCGTGCATATTTGGATAATGTGGAAGTGGTTGATGCTACACTTAAGAAGCCGCTGATCAGCCTTTCTAAGGGTGAGTCTTTAGATGTTGTCAAGATTGTAAAATAGCACCCAAATTGTGACTTACAGAGAGTATTGAAAAAGGCAGTGCCATCGACGGTTTTTTTTCGGAGTAAGACGCTAACTCTACCCAAAAATCCGTCATGAACACCGCTATCACTGCACTCCACTGTGAGGCGACAACTTTGTCAAACAAGCGGCCATCGCGAAGGTGCTCAGATTCGGATGCCCGAGGCCGAAGTCCTTACCAGGGCCCTGATAGCCACCCGATATTTTGGCGGCAATACTGGGCGAGTTCGACGTTGGCGCCATCATCCAGCTTGGATTGCCCGCATGCGTTCCCCAGACTGGCGCATCTGACGTCTGCAACGTATGGCGTGTGGCTTTGCCCTGAAAATCAAACTGTTTCTGATGGTCTATGATTGTCTTAGTAGTTCGGTCACAAACCCGGGAATAACAAGCTGACGAAGCCATGAAGCATCAAGCCCTTTTTCAGCGCAGCCTGTGCGGGCTGATGCTGTTGCTGATGACTTCGCTTTTCAATGAAATCCTGGCGCAACAATTGACCTGGCTGGGGGTCTGGAATCCGCCCAAGAGTTATGCCACGGCCGTTTCGGCCGATGGCCGCGTTGTTGTTGGATGGAGCTACGACGCCATCGGCGACCAACATGCGTTTCGTTGGACGCCGGAGGGGGGCATGCAGGATCTGGGCACGCTGGGCGGTCACCGGAGTGAAGCCACGGCCGTTTCGGCCGATGGCCGCGTTGTTGTTGGAGGGAGCTACGACGCCGACGGCTACCGGCGTGCGTTTCGCTGGACGCCGGAGGGGGGCATGCAGGATCTGGGCACGCTGGGCGGTCACCGGAGTGAAGCCACGGCCGTTTCGGCCGACGGCCGCGTTGTTGTTGGAGAGAGCTACGACGCCGGCAACTGGTGTGCGTTTCGCTGGACGCCGCAAAGCGGCATGCAGGACCTCAACCAGGCCTTTGCCGAATTGCTCACCGACGGCTCCATTCTCTACGAAGCAAACGACCTCACACCCGACGGCCGCTACATCGTGGGTTATGGCTACAACGCCGCAACGGGCCGCTATGAAGCGTTTCTGCTTGACACAGGCACCCCGACGGCCTTGGAAATGCCAACCGGTTCTGAAAGCACCGCTACAGCCTATCCCAATCCGTTCCGGGAGCAGACGACCTTTACCATTACGCTGAAGGCCCCGGCCACGGTGCGGTTGCAGGTTTTTGATGTGCTGGGGCGGGAAGTGGCGCGTAGGACGTGGGCGCAGCTTGGGGTGGGCGAGCACCGGCTGGTGTGGAAGGCGCGCGACGCCTATGGGCAGCCGCTACCGCCGGGGCTGTACGTCTTCCGGTTGTCGCTTGGCGATCGAGTGGAACGCCGGATGCTGCTGGTGCACCTTCGCTAAACGCCTGGCAATGAATGCAACGCCGCGCCTGGAAAAACGGGCGCGGCGTTGTGTTTTGAACGGACCGCGCTGCACATCCGGCACTGCCCGGGGCGGGATGACCGTACGTCGAATGAGGTCCCGGGACAGGGAATGCGCCCAGAGGATGCTTCCGTGTGAGGAAGGGAATCGAAGTGCGCAGAAATCCAGGTAACGGCTTCCTTGTGTTTTGAGCCTGAAGATGTTCAAGCCGTTTGTGGGTCCTAGTGGATTCGAACCACTGACCTCCACGATGTCAACGTGGCGCTCTAACCAACTGAGCTAAGGACCCACGGCGCACCGGAAAGATAGCATGCCCGGTGCGGGCATTTCAAGCCACAAGTCGGCCGCGAGGTTCCCGGACCGGCTGCTTTTACAGAAAGCCCACGCGCAGGCGTTCGTATCTTGCCGGCAGCAAGCGGACCGATCGCATGGGACTGACGCCGCGCTTTACGCACCCCTGGAATCTGTCGCCGACCGAGGCGCAGGCGCTGCAGCGAAAGCTGGCCCGGCTGGTGCGCTTCGAAGTACCGGAGCGCATGGAGACGGTAGCCGGACTGGACGTGAGCGTACGGGGTGAGCAGGGACGGGCGGCCGCCGTCGTCTGGCATGTGGACAGGCAGCAGGTGCTGGAGCACGTCGCTATTGAGGGCACGGTTTCGTTTCCTTACGTGCCCGGGCTGCTCAGCTTTCGGGAGGTGCCGTTGCTGCTACAGGCGCTGGCGCAGCTCCGGACCACGCCGGACGTGCTCATGGTGGACGGACAGGGACTGGCCCATCCCCGTCGGTGCGGGCTGGCCACGCATCTGGGCGTGTTGCTGGACCACCCGACGGTGGGCGTGGCCAAGTCGCGCCTGTTCGGACGCCACGCGGAGCCCGGCCCGGAAAAGGGAAGCCGGACACCCCTTTACGACGACGGTAGGGTGATCGGGGCGGTGGTGCGCACGCGCACGGACGTGCGGCCCGTGTACGTGAGCGTAGGGCACCGCATGACGCTGGAGGCCGCCGTGGCGTTGACCCTCCGCTGCACGACCCGCTACCGCCTGCCGGAACCCACCCGCCTGGCCGACCAGCTCAGCCGAAGGCGCTAAAACCGCACGCGGAGGCGGAGATTGAAGGTGCGGGGCGTGAGGCGGGTGGGGATGCGTTTCCAGATGCCGTTCTGTCCGGGAATCCAGGTGTAATCGACCGTGTTCGTCATGTCGAACACGTTGAGCAGCTCGCCGCTCAGCTCCAGGTAAACCGGCCGTCCGTCGGGCAGGCGGGTCAGCTCCAGCTCTTTGGTGGCACCCATGTCCACGCGCCGGTATTCCGGGAAGCGGGCCGACATGCGGGGACCGGGCACCTGGGCCACGTAGGTGCCCACGCGACGGCCCGGCACCGGTGGCGTGTAGGGCAGGCCGCTCCCGAACAGAATGCGCAGGTGCAGCTTCCAGGTTGGATCGCCCGGCACATAGTCCTGCACGAACAGCGACAGCGTGTGCCGCTGATCGGTGGGGCGCGGCCGCCAGCCCCGGTTGTAGTCGTTCTCGTAGGCCGGCAGGAAGTGCTCGCGCGTGACGAGGAAACCGTAGTTCACCCAGCTTTCGACGCCGGGCACAAACTCGCCGCGCACCTGCAGATCGAGTCCGTAAGCGTAGCCATAGCTGTCGTTGAAGCCGCTGTACTCCAAAAGCACGTTTTCGACCTCGTAGGAAATCAGTCGATCCAGGTCCTTCCAGTAGGCTTCGGCGCGGAGGTAGAGCCGTTTACGGGGCAGGAAGTATTCGGCGCCGGCCACCACGAGGTGCGCCCGCTGGGCTTTCAGGTTTCGGTTGAGCTGATTGCGCAGGGGCTGCTCCGGATTGGGCTGGCCGCGCAGTTCCCGATAAGAGGGGGGCTGGTAGTAAATGCCCCAGGCGCCGGTCAATGTGAGCACGTCGGAGGCCTTGTAGCGGACCGACAGACGGGGGGAGAAGGTCCACTCGCCGTTGAAGTCGAAGTAATCCAGACGAGCGCCCACCGTAACGAGCAGGCGGTTTTCGGGCAGTAGTTCGATGGCATCCTGCACGTAGCCGCCGGTCTGCCAGGTGCCGAGCCGGGCACGGGCGTTCAGGCTGTCGAGCACCACGCGTAGCAGTCCTTCGCCGGAGGGATCGGCCCCGACGGCTGACGAGAGCTCATTAAGCCGGTCGGTAAAGATGAGCTGGCGCACGTAGGCACCCGCCTCGATAGCATGGCGTCGGGGGTAGAACTGCCAGCGTTGCGCGGCCGTCCAGGTCTGCACGCGTACCTGGTTGTCGGCCCGATCCTGCTGGCGTGCAGCTCCCTCAGGCACGTGTTCGCCGCTTCCGGGATCCACCTGGTAGAGCACCGCATCGGCGCTGACGTTGCGGTACTCGGTCTCTACGGTTTCGAAGTAAGCGGCTTCGTGCGAGAGCCGCAGGCCCGGACCCAGCCAGCTCGACAGGCGCGCGCCGCCGAAATACGTCCGGAAGCCCGCCCGCTCTTCGCCTTCATAATCCAACCAGATGGATTCCAGGTTGGATGGCTGGGTCGGGTCGAGGCTGACCGTCCCGAAGTAGGTCTTGCGCGTGCCGGGATCGAGCAGAAAGTCGTGCCGGGCCACGATGCCGAGCAGTTCGACCGTGTGACGGGCGGAAGGGCGGAAGGTCAGCGTGCCCTGAAGGTCGGTATAGTCCGGCTGGTAGTTTCCCTTGAGCTCCTGGGTGCTGAAAAAGCGGCGGGCACGTGCTTTCCGGACGCCGAGCATCCAGCCGATTTTGCCGTTGAGCGCCGAGGCGCCGGCCGCCAGACCTGCATCGAGCAGCGAGAGCGTGGCCGAGCCGCGCAGCGGCTCCTGATAGGGACGTCGGTAGCGCACTTCCAGCGCCGAGGAGAGCTTGCCTCCGTAGCGGGCCGGGAAGCCTCCGGCGTAGAGCGTCACCCGATCGGCCAGCGCCAGGTTCAGCAGGCCCAGCCCTTCCTGCTCGCCTTTCTGCGCGCGGAAGGGCAGGTACACCTCGAAACCGTCGATGAAGACCAGGTTTTCGTTGTAACCGCCGCCCCGGACCGAGTACTGGTAGGAGAGTTCATTGTTAGAGACAACGCCGGGGAGCACTTTCAGGGCCCGGAAGCCGCTGCTGAGCGGGGCCGGAATACGCTGGGCGGTTTCCGGATCGATGGTGAAGACGCCCGCTTCGGTCTCGGCGGCCCGCGCCTCGACGGTCACGTCTTCCAGTTCGACAATGGCAACGGCCAGCGCCACATCGAGCCAGGTCGTCTCATCACGTACGATCGTTACCGAGTCGCGCCGGGTGGCGTAGCCGATGGCCGAAAAGCGGAGCACGTAGCGTCCGGCCGGCAGGCGAAGCCGGTAGCGGCCGGCTTCGTCGGTAGCCGTGCCGTAGTTAGTCCCATCGACGAGCACCGTCACGGCGGCCAGCGGGGCACCCGTCTCGGCATCGGTGACGCGTCCGGCCACACGTCCCCAGCCCTGCGCCAGCGCAGCTGCCGGAAAAAACAGCAGAAGAAAGGCAAACAGACGAACCATACCACGCCTGCCCGCTCAGGGCATTTGTTTTCAAGGCCAGCAGTCCGGTATCGTGGTAGCGATGGTGGCAGGCGGGTGGATGGCTGGTTGTATGTTTTATGTAAGGTAAGTTATCGACGGCCGCGCGCTGATTTCAATAGGCCTTGGCAAAAACCACGCGCTGCCTGGAGGGCTTGCCGGTCAGCATGTCGCGACCTTCCTCGCGCGTGCCGAGCGCCTCGGCGTCGCGATCAAGCGGAATGCACCGGATGGTTGCCTTGGTTTCCTCCTTGATTCGGGCTTCCGTTTCCGGCGTGCCGTCCCAGTGGGCCAGGATGAAGCCGCCTTTTTCTTCCAGCACTTCTTTGAACTCCTCGTAGGTGTCGACGCGCGTGGTCATCTCGTCGCGAAAGGCGCGTGCCCGCGCCAGCAGGTTCTGCTGAATGTCTTCGAGCAACGTCCGCACATGCTCGGCCAGCCCCTCCTGTGGTACCGTCTCCTTGGTGCGCGTGTCGCGGCGGGCCAGCTCGACCGTTCCCTGCGCGACATCACGGGGACCGATGGCCACGCGCACCGGGACGCCCTGCACCTCGTATTCGTTGAACTTCCAGCCGGGCCGGTACGTCTCGCGTGCGTCGAGCTTGACCGTGAAGCCGGCGTCTTTCAGCGCGCGCTCAATGCGATGGGCCTGCTCCAGCACGGTCGACTTTTCGGTGTCGTTGCGGAAGATGGGGATGATCACCACCTGGGTGGGGGCCAGACGGGGCGGCAGGACCAGCCCCTGATCGTCCGAGTGCGTCATGACCAGTGCGCCGATCAGACGCGTCGAAACACCCCAGGAGGTGGCCCAGACGTATTCCAGTTCGTTGTTCTGGTTCTGAAATTTGCAGTCAAACGCTTTCGCAAAGTTCTGGCCCAGGAAGTGGCTGGTCCCGGCCTGCAGCGCCCGGCCGTCCTGCATGAGCGCCTCGATGCAATAGGTTTCGACCGCGCCGGCGAAACGCTCGCTGGGGGTCTTGACCCCCTGGATAACCGGCATGGCCATGTATTCTTCGGCGAACGTCGTGTAGATGTCCAGAATGCGCAGCGCCTCTTCGATGGCCTCTTCGCGGGTGGCGTGGGCCGTGTGGCCTTCCTGCCAGAGGAATTCCATGGTGCGCAGGAACAGACGCGTACGCATTTCCCAGCGCACCACGTTCGCCCACTGATTGATCAGGATGGGCAGGTCGCGCCACGATTGAATCCAGCGGCTGAACGTGTCCCAGATGATCGTTTCGCTGGTGGGGCGGACGATCAGGTTTTCTTCGAGCTTCGATTCCGGATCGGGGATGAGCCGGCCGTTTTCGTCGATCTTCAGGCGGGAGTGCGTCACCACGGCGCACTCCTTGGCGAACCCCTCGACGTGCTCGGCTTCTTTTGCCAGAAACGACTCCGGGATGAACAGCGGGAAGTAGGCGTTTTCATGACCGGTTTCCTTGAACATGCGGTCGAGCACGGCCCGCATGTTCTCCCAGAGCGCGTAGCCGTTGGGGCGGATGATCATGCAGCCTCGCACGGGCGAGTAATCGGCCAGCTTGGCCGCCCGCACGACATCGACGTACCACTGGGCGTAGTCAACCGAGCGCGGTGTGATTGCGTCAGCCATACTGTACAGGGGTTGCAAGCAAAACAGGACACGCCAACCTTTCGGCGCCTCTCTAACGCTTCAGGTGCCGCAAAAGTCGAAAGCGGCCTGCAATTTGGTTCTTTTTTTACCCGGAAAGCGTCCGCGAATATAGGAGCGCGGGCGTTTGCAGGCAAGCCGCCAAACCTTTTGCCGCGCCCCGACGTTAACACTGTGAACACCCCGTGAACCAGACCGGGCCCGAGCCATGAACCGCCTGCTGCCACGTCTTCGCACAACGAAACCGGCCCGCGGTAGTTTCTGGAGCCTGCTGCTGGCCGGATTGCTCCTGCCGGGACTGATGGGCTGCTATACGCAGTTGGCGGCTACCGAGCCAGTTTCCTACGAGGAGGAGGCAGACTACGAGCGTCCACCGGATCGGGTCATCGTGGAACGCTACGAGGACGACAGCACCGTCATCAAGGAGTATTACTACTACAACCGCTCGCCTTACTACTACCGCCGCTATTTTGCCCGCTTCTACGGCGATCCGTTCTTCTACTACGACTGCTTCGATCCGTTTTATTACGATCCTTTCTACTGTGACCCGTTCTACTACGGACCCTCGTTCCGCTTTCGGTTGAGCTTCTACTTCGGGGATCCGTTCTTCTACTGGCCACCGGTTTATCATGGACACTACTGGTTCTACGGCTTCGGCTATTACTACTACAGTCCCCACCACTGGTGGGCATACGTACCGGGCTATTACTACCATTTCTATGGGCCCTATCGGGGACGTATTGTCTGGAATTATGCGCCGCGTGGTTCGTCGCTGGGGCGTAGCGCCTGGATCGGCCGCAATCCGCGTGGTGTGGGACGGAGTGGCTACAGACGCGACGAAACACGCACGCGCTCGATCGTCCGCACCACACGGAGCACGGTGGTAACGCCGCGGGGTTCGTCCACCGGCGTGGAACGGCGCACCACGCAGGAGGCAACGCGGACGCGTACCCGCACGGTAACGCGCACGCGCAGCACGCGGGTGCGTAGCACCGAACGGCCTCGTGCCACAACCGGACGATCGACCGTGACGCGGAGTACAAGGCGTTCCGGTGAACGTTCAACGGTAACGCGCCGTGGGACTACCCGTCGGACCGAAAGCGGGCGCTCGGTCGTCCGCCCTGAAAGGCGCCGACCGGCGGTGACGCGTCAGCCCCGGTCGCGGGGAACGACTCCACGTACGCAGCGGGCGCCGGCTCCGCGTTCGGGCGACCGGCCTGCACGTTCCACGACGCGCACGCGGCCGCGCGGTGGTAACAATGACGATCGACAGGAGATGCAGTACCGTCCGGAAACGGGGCATACCTATCGGGCGCCATCCGTGCGAACCTCAACACCCAGGCGTTCGCGGACGCTCATCCATGCAACACCGAGCTCGCCCCGGTTCCGGAGCTCTGCTTCAAAACGTTCACGGATGGTAATTCGCGCCACGCCGCCTGCGCCGCGGGTGCGGACGCACGCGCCGCGCACGCATCGGCCTGCCCCACGCATGCGGTCGGCACCGGCCCCACGCCCGGCCCCGGCCGTGCGCGCCTCCGGAGGACACGCATCGGGGCATAGCCGGGCGCCGGCTTGGCGCAGTGGAGGACGTGGCCATTCCCGGGGTGGTCATTGAGCTGCTGGATCCTTATGGCGGAAGGCTTTTCACCGCAGAGCCCGCGTCGGGACTTTCGGGCGCGGGCTTTCGCATGGAGGCGGCGCGGCCGGTCAGGGTAACCTTGTTCACCAGGCATAATGCGGACCATGAAGTACGCCGTTCGATCCCTTTCGGGGGGACTTTGCCTGCTGATGCTGCTTGTCATGCAGGCGCATGCACAGACCGTGGATGACGCCTGGCGTTTTTCACAGCGGCTTCCGGGCGTCGGGGCACGCCTGACTGCCATGAGTGGCGCCAGCGCGGCCGGACTGGCCGACTACGGCGCGCTGTTCAGCAATCCGGCCGGACTGGGATACTACCGGACCTCGGAAGTGATCGGTGGGTTGACCTGGCTGAATGCGCGTGATGCGGCCACCTACTATGTGCCCGGCAACCGATTCGACTGGGAAAGCGAGTTGCGCACCACCAATCTGGATCACCTGGCGGCCGTCTACAAGGTGCCCACCGTGCGCGGTTCGCTTGTGCTGGGCATGGCCTACGCCCGCGTGGCCGACTTTACGCGCCGCCTCTACTTCCAGGGCGACAACAACGCCAATTCCATCACCGATTCCTATCTGCCCTATCCGGATGAGTACACGGTGACTGCTGACGGCGAGCTGCAGTTCAACAACGATCTACCTTTTATCGCCTACCAGGCCGGTGCCATTGAATTTCTCCCGTCGGAATACGAAGCAGGGCGCTATCCATTCTATCAGGCCGTGGCACCGGGTACGACGATTCGACAGGCTGGTGAGGTAACCGAGGAAGGCGGATTGCACGAGTTAAGCTTCGGCGGGGCGATCGAAGCGGCGCCCAACCTGTTTCTGGGGCTTTCGGTCGGGATCGTCACCGGCTCCTATCGCTTCGAGCGCCAGTACGAGGAGGACGATTTTCGCGACGAGAACACGCCAGACCTGTATGTCGTGGCCGTTGAGGGAGGAGCGTTGCGCGGCTTTGATTACCTGCGGGCCCAGGACTTTTTCGAGTCGGACCTGCAGGGCTTCAGCGTGCGGGCGGGGCTGTCGGCACGGCTTTCATCAAGCTGGCGGCTGGGGGTCGGCGTGGAGACGCCGGTTTTTTTCTCGGTGCAGGAAGACTACAGCACCACGCTGGAGACCTTCTTCGACGAAGGCGGCTCGCTGCAGTACGGGGGGCAGCCCGGTGATGCCGGCACGGGCTCGTTCGATTACGAAATCCGTACGCCCTGGCGGTTGAGGGCAGGGGTCGCCTATCAGACACGGCAGCTTCACGTGGGGCTAGACCTGGAGCTGATCGACTGGTCGCAGATGCGTTTCGATGCGTCCACCGATCGGAGCTTCATCCAGCGCCTGAACCGTCAGGTGCGGGACACGATGGAGCCGGTGGTCAACGCGCGGCTGGGGCTGGCCTATCAGATGGGTGGCACCACGCTTTACGGTGGCGTGGCCGTCTTCCCGGATCCGCATAAGTCCGAGATTCGAGAGGCGGAGGCCGACCGCCGGCGCACCTTCGGTTCGCTGGGTGCTTCCATTCAACTGGCTGAATCGTTTCAGCTCCATATCGGCTGGATGCAGGAGCAGTTCGACGACTACTACCAGCCCTACGGCGACGTGGAGCGGCCACCCTACGTGCGCGAAGAGGTGCGGCGGAATCGGTTCGTGATTGGCCTGACCTACACGTTCCAGCCGCCGCGTGCCCGGGCTACCCGTCAGCCCCGTCGTCGGTAGTATCGCGGGTCTGGCGTCGGCGCTGTTCCATGAGGCGGCGGTAGCGGTTGGCGGCGCGCACGTGCTCCCGGAAGGTGCGGCTGAAGACGTGCCCGCCTTTGCCGTCGGCCACGAAGTACAGGTAGTCGTGCTGTTCGGCCTGCAGCACGGCGTCGATCGCGTCGGGCGAAGGATTGGTGATCGGGCCGGGTGGCAGGCCGCGAAAGCGATACGTGTTGTAGGGGTGGTCGATCTGGTAATCAGCAAAGAGCAGGCGGCGCTTTCGGCCTTCCAGTTGGAGGATGGCATACTGGACGGTCGGGTCGGCCTGCAGCGGCATGCCCCGACGCAGGCGGTTCAGATAGACGCCCGCAATGCGGGGACGCTCTTCCGGTCCGGCTTCCCATTCGACAATGGAAGCCAGCGTGACGACTTCGTCGATGGACAGCCCCAGGCTGTCGGCGCGGGCGCGGCGCTCAGGTGTGAAGAAGTCGAGAAAGTGCCGATGTACGCGTCGGATCACCGTGCGTGGGTCGGTGAGCCAGTAGAAAAAGTAGGTGTCGGGCAGCAGGCGGCCGAACAGGTGCAGTGTATCGGTACCCAGTTCGGCGGCCAGGCTGCTGTCGCGCAGCGCGGTCAGCAGGGAGTCGGGTGCGCAGGCAAGCGCTCGGCAGATCACGGCCGCCACCACTTCAGGACGCGAGCCCGGCGGGATAGTGACCCGGACGGGCGTCTGCAGGCCTCGCCGCAGGACGTTGAGCAGATGGTAGTTGGAAGCACCGGCCTCGAATGTGTAGTAGCCCGCCTTGATCTGGCGATGCCAGCTGGTCAACCGGGCCAGCCAGATGAACGATGTGCGGTGGCGCAGGATGCCGGCTGCCTGCAGCGAATCCACCACCTGTTCGAAGGTTGCCGCTCGGGGAATTTTCACACCGCGCGGGCCCTCAAACGCCGGGGTGTTGGGTGCCAGTGCGATCCAGGCCATACCACCGGCCAGCAGCAACAGGACCAGTACGGCTCCAGCAATCCAGCGCTTCATTCAGCTTCCGGAGGAAGATCCTGATATTTCTGACGTTCCAGCGCGCGCGTTTCATCGATCACGCGCTCAAACAGGCGGCGGACGGCTTCGTGGGAGAGCGGCCCTTCGTTGGCCGTCAGCACGTTGCGCAGCACTTCCTCTTCACGCTCGGGCACGTAGACGGGCAGGCCTAACTTCTTCTTGATGTAGCCGATAATGTTAGCGCAGCGGGCGCGCTCGTTGAGCAGGCGAAGGATCGCCCGGTCGATCTCGTCGATACGCCGGCGCCAGGGGATCATGTCCGCCTCCGTGGGCGACTCCGGCAGCTCCGGACGGTGGTTCTGGGCGTGGTCGATGGCGCTATGGAGCTGTTCGAGCGACATAGACGATCGGTAAGGCCGAGTTTCAGACAGTCAGAGCCGGGGCGGCCGCCAGCGTCAGCGGGCTTTCGAGTCCGGCGCACGCCTTGAAGTAACCGGTGATGGCGATCATGGCCGCGTTGTCCATACAGTAGGCCAGCGGTGGAATATACAACCGCACGTCCAGCTCCTCGGCCAGCGCCTGTGCGGCGGCGCGCAATGCCGAGTTGGCCGAGACGCCGCCCACGATGGCTACATGCCGAAGGCCGGTGTCCTGAATGGCCCGCCGCAGCGCGTCGATCAGGACGTCGACGACGGCCTGCTGGAACGAAGCGCAGAGATCGGCCCGGTGCTGTGCAAGCAGGCGGGCTCGCTCGGTCTCCGGAAACTGGTTGAGGTAATACAATACGGCCGTTTTCAGACCGCTGAACGAAAAATCGTATCCTTCCAGGCGCGGGCGTGGGAAGGTTACGAAGTTCGGATTGCCCTGGCGGGCCAGCCGGTCGATTTCCGGTCCACCCGGATAGCCCAGTCCCAGCAGGCGGGCCACCTTGTCGAAGGCCTCGCCGGCTGCGTCGTCGCGCGTACGTCCCAGCAGCGTATGCCGGAAGCCTTCCTCGACGCGCATGAGCTGGGTGTGGCCGCCGGAGACAATCAGGCACAGGTAGGGAAACGGCGGCGAGGGCGGTTCGATGAAGACCGAGTAGATATGGCCTTCCAGATGGTTGACCCCGATCAGCGGACGTCCCAGCCCCAGCGCAAAGGCTTTGGCAAAGCTCAGACCCACCAGCAGCGAGCCGACCAGCCCCGGCCCGTAGGTGACGGCGATGGCATCGAGATCGCGGGGCGTCAGGCCGGCTTCCTGCAAGGCCTGACGCACGACCGGGACGATTCGTCGCTGATGATCGCGCGAGGCCAGCTCGGGCACCACGCCCCCATAGCGCAGGTGCGTAGTCTGCTGGGAGGCGACTACGTTGGAACGCAGTTTGCCCTCGACGACCACGGCCGCGGCCGTGTCGTCGCACGATGTTTCGATCCCGAGAATGGTGCGGGCTTGGGTGATCACGGATCGATCGGTTGCAGAGCATTCAGGGTTGAAAGGCATGCAACAGAACGCGAAAGGTTTCCAGAAGGCAACAATTGTGCGAACGTGCCGTTCTTGACAATGACGGTCGGATCCTGTACACTATAAGCACGACGCTCCTAACTGCAGAAAAAGCCATGCGTAAGACCTTCCTGTTGATCGGCCTGGTGGTCCTGCTGGGCGTGACCGTTCCGGCGCAGGCCCAGCTCCGCACGGATGTTCCGTCGGCCGTGCAGCGCGCACCGATGCGGCTTTACAATCCGGGCACCGGCTTTTCGCTGAGCGATCTGTTCAGCCCGGAACATTTCCGCATGCAGCACTCCTACGAGATGAGCATGGGCACCTTCGGGGGGTACAGCTACTCGCTGGGCATCTACACGAACTCGATGCGCTGGCAGTTCAGCGACAAGCTGGCGGCCCGGGTAGATATCGGCGTGGCGCATTCGCCCTTTGGGGGTAGCCTGGGGCTGAACCGGCGGCCGCAGATCTTCCTGCGCAATGCCGAGATCGCCTACCGGCCGCGCGAAAACATGCTGTTCCAGTTTACCGTGCGGCAGAGCCCCTATGGCTACTTCATGGCACCCTATGGCTACTATCCGATGCGGCGTTTGAATCCGTTCTGGAACGACCGCTGAGGGATGCTTGCGCGCATACTGAGCGTGCGCTATGACGAAAACGACGCGGCGCAGGGCAACGAGGCGTTCCAGAAGACTCGAAAATCTGCTGCTCATCCTTCTGGTCGGGAGCGTCGGCATTTTGCTGTATGCGCTGGGCGTACGCCTGCTGGCACCGCGCGTTGATCCACGCCGGGAAGCAAATCCGGCGCATCTGGTCGGCGACATCATTCAGCTCGAGGTGCGCAACGGATGTGGGGTGGACGGGGTAGCGGCGCGCACCACGCGCTATCTGCGTCGCCACGGGTTCGATGTAGTGGAGATGGGCGACTACACGTCTTTTGATGTGCCCTATTCGCTGGTGATCGATCGTGTGGGCGATCTGGAAGCTGCCCGTAAGGTAGCCGCCGTCCTGGGCATTCCGGAAGAGCGAGTGCGCCAGCAGATTCAGCCGGATCTCTTTCTGGATGCCTCCGTCATAATTGGGAAGGATTATGCCCAACTGGCACCGTTTCGAGAGTAAGTCGAGCGAAAACGAGGAGGAATGACAAAGCTTCAGACCACGGAGATGCAGTCGGATCGTCGGCATCGCGTGCCCTATCCGTCGCGGGTGCTGGCCCGGCACGCCGTTGATGCCGCCCTGGAGAAGAAGGCGCAGGACCTGGTAGTGATGGACATGCGCCAGGTCAGCGGCGTGGCCGATTATTTCGTGCTCTGCACCGGACAGTCGGACCTGCAGATTCGCGCGATTGCCGAAGCGATTGAAGAACGAATCGAACAGCACTGCCAGGAACGTCCCTGGCACGTGGAAGGACGTGAGCACCTGCAGTGGGTCGTGCTCGATTATGTGGACGTGGTGGTGCACATCTTTACGCCCGAAAAGCGGGCATTCTATGCGCTGGAGCGGCTCTGGGGAGACGCGCCGCAGGAGCAGGTGGCCGAGGATCGCTCCGGGGCCGACGTGCAGCTCCTGCAGGAGCCGATCGCCACAGCCGCAGGCTAATCCCCTGTGAACGTGCAGGTGCGGTGGGGGCATGGACTGCTGATCCTGGCGCTCTGGAGCGCTTGCACCGGCCCTCGTCTGTTGACTCCGGACGATCAGTTCGGCCACCGCTATGCGGGACGGGCGCCGGACGGCCGGGTGACGCTCTCACTGACGCCCCCGGACGCTGCCGTGGCCTACAGGCGCTATCCGGTGCCGATTGATACCGTCCACGTGCGTCCGGCTCCGTTCCGGCCGGATCTACCGCCAGAGCGGCAGGCGGTGCCCGTGGAGTTGCTCATCAAAGGCAGCCTGCCCGATGCCTGTTCGGAATTGGACAGCGTCGCGCAGGAACGAACGGGCCACCTGCTTCACGTCCAGCTCTGGATGCGCCGCCCGCAGCGCAGGCGCTGCCGGCCTGTGGTGCGCCCTTTTCGTTTTTACCTGATGCTGGCCGACAGCCTGAGGCCCGGCAGCTACACGCTGAAACTCAACGGCCGTGTCTTTACGTTCGAGATTCGCGTTCCTGAAGAGTAGCCAAACCGGAAACGCCCATCGGGTGCTGGCGTAGCGGGAGCAATCCACAATCAACCAGAGCTGCACAATGATGGCTCGTACGTTTCTGGTGCTGGGTGCCGTGCTGGCCGGTCTGGCGGTGGCCCTGGGCGCTTTTGCCGCGCATGGACTGGCGTCCCGAGTGACGCCC
>WFPM01000012.1 GCA_015487635.1 Rhodothermus sp. | reverse complement strand
GATGCGGTAGTAGGAACGCGGGCCGTCGGTCTGGAACGTGATGAGCCCTACCTCACGCAGCGTGCGCAGGTGTTGCGAGATGGTCGCCTGAGCCAGCGGGAGTTCCTCCACCAGCTCGAAGCACGGCATGGCACCCCGCTCGGCCAGCAGCTTCAGGATCGCGATCCGCGCCGGATGCCCCAGCGCCCGCATGAGCGCCGCCATGCGCTCCTCCGGCGGCAGAAATCGTTTCGTTTTGCTTCGTGCCATGTTTTTCCAGAAAAATCGTTTTTCGACGATAAACAATGATATGACCTCCGGCCGGAAAATACAAGCCGGGCTCAGGCGGCCGAGCGGGCCTGCTCCAGAAACTGTAGCTCGTAGAGCTTTCGGTAGAGGCCGTCGCGGGCCAGCAGCTCCTGATGGGTACCGCGCTCGCGCACTTCGCCTCGGTGCATCACCAGAATCTGATCGGCGTGCTGGATGGTCGAGAGCCGGTGCGCGATGATGATGGCCGTGCGCCCGCGCAGCAGCGTCTCCATGGCCCGCTGGATGAGCTGCTCGGTCTCGGTATCGACGCTGGAGGTCGCCTCGTCGAGCACGAGCACTTCGGGATCGTAGACGAGCGCCCGGACGAACGACAGGAGCTGGCGCTGGCCGTGCGAGAGCGTCAACCCGCGCTCCCGTACATCCTGGAAGTAACCGTTCGGCAGACGTTCGATGAAGCGATCGGCCCCGATCAGGCGGGCCGCTTCCTGCACCTTCTCGAAAGGAATGGACGGATCGCCCAGCGTGATGTTGTCGAGCACCGTTCCGGAGAAAAGAAACACGTCCTGCAGCACCAGCCCGATGTGGCGGCGCAGGTCGCGCAGGGCGTAGTCGCGCACGTCGTGGCCGTCCACCAGAATCTGGCCGCGCTGCACGTCGTAGAAGCGCAGCAGCAGGTTGATGATCGTGGTCTTTCCGGCGCCGGTCGCCCCCACGATTGCCAGGTGCTGGCCGGGCTCGACGGTGAACGACACGTCGCGCAGCACCCAGTTGGGCTCCTGGCCGTCGGTCGGCAGCTCGTTGTAGGTGAACCAGACGTTGCGGAATTCGATGTGGCCGCGCAGGCGTTCGACGCGCACAGGGCGGGCCGGCTCGGGCAGCGCCGTGTCCTGGTCGAGTAATCCGAAGATGCGCTCGGCCCCGGCCATGGCGCTCTGCAGCATGTTGTACTGGTCCGACAGGTTGCGGATCGGCTCGAAGAACTGGCGCACGTACTGAATGAACGCGATGAGCACGCCGAGCGTCAACGTGCCGTCAAGCGCCCGCAGGCCCCCCACCCAGAGCACCAGCCCCAGCGCCGTGTCGGAGACCAGTTGCACGGCCGGCCAGAACAGCGCAAAGTAAAAAACCGTCTTGATCTGGGCCTGGCGATGCGCATCGTTGATTTCACGGAAGCGACGCAGCTCCTCGGCCTCGCGGTTGAAGAGCTGCACGATCTTCATGCCGCTGATGTGCTCCTGGAGAAAGGCGTTCAGCCGGGCAAGCTGGCGCCGCGTCTCACGGTATTGCTCCCGCACCTTGCGGCGGAACCAGGCCACAGCCGCCATCATGAGCGGCATGACCGCCAGCGTCACGAGCGCCAGCCGCCATTCCAGCATGAACATGAAAGAGGCGATGAAGACGATCCGGAACAGGTCGCCCAGGATACGCACCACGCCGGCCGAGAGCATATCGCTGAGCGACTCGACGTCGTTGGTGACACGCGTGATGAGCCGCCCGACAGGCGTCCGGTCGAAGAACCGCAGCGACTGGCGCTGAATGTGACGATAGACCTTCGTGCGAATGTCGTAGATCGCCCGCTGGCCGATCCATTGCGTCAGGTAGTCGTTCACAAACGACAGGGCCGCTTCCACGACGAGCACGCCCACAAGCAGCAGGATGATCTGCTGCAGACCGTTCCAGTCGCCTTCGACGATATGGCGATCGATGGCCACCTGGACCAGCTTGGGCCGGAGTGGTCCCAGGAACGCCTCGGCCATGACCGTGCAGAAGGCCAGCGCCACCCAGCCCCGGTAGGGCCACAGGTAGCCGGCCAGTCGCCACAGCAGCCGTCGGTCCAGTCCCGGCGCCCCGTCGCGTGTCGTTTTATCGTCCACGGTCGTCTGCCACGTTGGCCGTTGCCTGCAGGGCCGCTCGCCGCGGCGCGTGCGGCGGCAGCACGTAGCGCTTCAATTCCTCGGCCGCCTCGGTGTTCGGGAAGACGGCACGGGCCTCGGCCACCAGCGGCGCCGGATCTTCATAGCGGGCGCTGAAGTGGCCGAGCAGCAGCCGTCGCGCCCCGGCCGCCCGGGCCAGTTCGGCCGCCTCGCGGGCGGTGGCATGGCCGCGTTCGACGGCCAGCGCATGGTGCACTTCGCCGAAGGTCGCCTCGTGGTAGAGCAGGTCCACCCCTTCAGCCAGAAGGCGGCCGTTTTCGCAGGGGCGCGTGTCGGCCAGGTAGGCAAACGTACGTCCCGGAATGGGCGGCCCGAGCACTTCCTCGGGCCGCACCCACCGATCACCCGCCTGCACCGGATGCCCTTCCTTGAGTGCCCGGTACTGCTCAGGTTCGGTCACCCCGAGTGCCCGTGCCCGCTCCACATTCAGGCGCCCTGGCCGCGTGTGCTCCTCGAACCGATACCCCACCGTGAACACCCGGTGCTCCACCGGCCGCGCCGTCACCAGGTAGTCGGGCGTCTCGAACACCACCGCGTGCTCGAATCCCTCCGTCAGTTCCACATACCGGATCGGGAAACCCCGCTCCGCCTCCGACAGCCCGGGCATTGATTCGATCAGGCGTCCGATGCCTTCCGGCCCCACGACCACCAGCGGGTCGGTGCGGTTCAGCATGGCCAGCGTGGCCAGCAGGCCGAAGAGCCCAAAGAAGTGGTCCCCGTGGAAATGCGTGATGAAGATGGCCTCCAGCCGCGAAGCCTTGAGGTTGGCCGCCAGCAGCCGGTACTGGGTGCCCTCGCCGCAGTCGAACAGCAGCAGCCGGCCGGCCCGCCAGAGCGCCACCGACGACAGATGCCGCGTGCGGGTAGGAACGGCCGAAGCGGTCCCCAGCGGAATGACGAACAGCTCCACGATCGCGCTACAGTTGTTTCAGCTCCTCTTCCAGCAACTGCTGCCGGTACAGGCGGGCGTAGAGACCGTCCCGTTTGAGCAGCCCGGCGTGCGTCCCGCGCTCGACGATCCGGCCTTCGTCGAGCACCAGGATCAGATCGGCCTCCTGCACGGCCGAAATGCGATGGCTGACGATGATCACCGTCCGCTTACCGTAGTGCCGACGCAGTTGGCGCAAAATGCGCCGCTCCGTCTCCGTATCGACGGCCGAGAGCGCATCGTCCAGAATGAGAATACGGGGCCGCCGGATGAGCGCCCGGGCGATCGCCGTGCGCTGCTTCTGTCCGCCCGAAAGCGTGATGCCACGCTCACCGACGAACGTCTCGAAGCCGTGCGGGAAATGCCGCACGTTCTCCAGCAGATCGGCCTCGTAGGCGGCTTCTTCGATGCGGGCCAGGTCGGCCTCCAGCTCGCCGAAGGCGATGTTGGCCGCCACTGTATCGCTGAAGAGAAACACATCCTGGGGCGCGTAGCCGATGGCGCGGCGCAGGACGGACAGTGGGATGCGCCGCACGTCGTGCCCGTCGATCTCCACCACGCCACGCACCGGCTCGATGAGCCGGGGAATGAGCTCCACCAGCGTGGTCTTCCCCGCCCCGGTGCGTCCCACGATGCCCAGCACCCCGCCGGCCGGCAGGTCGAAGCTGATGTCTTCGAGCACCCAGGGGCCGTCTTCCTCATAGCGGAAGAACACGTTTCTGAAGGTGATGTGCCCTTCGATTCGCCGGATCGAATAATCCGTCCAGGCCGGATCGTCCCGGATCTCCGGCTCCGTGTCGAAGATCTCGGCGAGCCGCCTCATCGAAGCCGAGGCCCGTTGGATCATCGACAGGACGAAGCCCACCGACGCCACCGGCCAGGTCATGAGCGCCACATAGATGATGAACTCGGCGATGTTACCGATCGTGATGGCGCCGGCCATGGCCAATTGCCCGCCTTTCCAGACCACCAGGATGGTCGAAAGGCCGGTCAGCAGCAGAAAGATCGGCGACCAGAAGGCATCGACGCGGGCCAGGTCAAGCATCCGGCGGCGGTAGGCTTCGCTTTCGGCGTCGAAGGCGCGGGCTTCGGCCTCCTCGCGCGTGTAGGCCTTCAGCACGCGGATGCCGTTGAGTGCTTCCTGCACGCGGCTGGTCAGGCGCGCATATTGAGCCTGCAATGCATCGCTCCGCCGGTGCACCAGATGCGCCACCCAGAAGACGCCCGCCGCCAGCAGCGGCATGGGCAGCAGCGTGTAGAGCGTCAGCTCCGGCGAGATCAGCAGCATGGCGGTAATGGCGGCCACCATGAGTACCACGGCCCGCGTGGCGTACATGATGGCCGGCCCCACGTAGCGCCGCACCTGCTCAATGTCGCTGGTGGCGCGCGTAAGCACGTCGCCCGTGGGAAACTTCCGGTAGAAGCTCGGCGGCAACCGCTGCAGATGCTCGTAAAGCGCGTTGCGCAGGTCGAACTCAATGTGGCGCGAAGCCACCACGAGCGTCCGACGCATCAGAAACGTGAACAGCCCGCTGAGCAGGCTCAGTCCCAGAATAACCCCGCCATAGAAAAGCAGACCCCTCAGCGCATAGGCGTAGAAGAACGGCTGGGCTTCGGTACCTTCGACGGCCCGATAGTAGGCCACAAAGCGGGGAAGGCTATCGACGGCCTGGCGGACGACGCCCGGCGCGAGCATCGCGAACAGCGCCGACGCGATGGCGCAGAGCAAGCCGGGGCTAAACAGCCGCCGGTACTTCCAGAAGTACGGATTCAGCCGGGCGAGCGTCCCCATACGCCAACCGGTCCACAGCAGCAGCCCGTCTCGAACGCCCGAGTCGGCCCGGCTGATCCGGTCGGCTCAGAGCGCCCCGCGCCGCCGCAGATCGCGAATCACCACGAGCACGTAGAGCACCAGCGCCACCAGCAGCAGCGGCACGCCCAAGAAAATGCCGAGGCCCACGCTCCAGGCGGCAAACCCGCTGAGCAGGAAGATCAGCAGGCAAATCAGCCCGACGATGGCCAGCACGACGGCCGTGCGCAGCAGACGATCGACAGAAGCAGCAGCGTTCATGGCATTTCACGGGATGAGTGTACGGGAGCAGCCGACAGCAGGCGCGTCCGTTCAGGTGGGGTGGGATGGGGCGGACCGTGACAGCTTGTGCAGGCCACCCGATCGGCCTGCAGATCGGCCATCAGCGCTCCGTGCGACGGCACGCGCTGAAACGCATCGGTCTCGCCATGACAGTTCAGGCAGTTAATATTAGGATAGGATCCGCTGTACTGAATCGGCTCGTCCCAGCTCCGGGTCACATAGCGCAACCAGTGCCGGAGGCCGTCCCGCTTGGCCTCAAACGAACCATGCAGGCCATAGGTCGTGTGGCAGGCGTAGCACTGGTTTTCCGGAATCCACTTGTTGCGATAGTGCCGGGCGGCCAGTGTGGCACTGTGCGGATCCTGCAAGTCGCGCACGAACGGTTCCATTACATGGCACGAATTGCAGGAAGCCACCGTTTTCGTTTCCTCGAAGACGAACTCAACGGCCCCCATCAGCGCCAGCGCCGGCAGCGCAAAGAGCCCCAGCAGCATGGCCCAGTGGTAGAACGTGCGGGGCAGGCGGTCGCGCAGGACCCAGTGGCTCACCACCAGCCAGCCGATGCCCAGCAGGGCCGCCACCACGCCGATGATCCGGAACAGCTCGGCCGACGTGATGCCGGGCGTTTCGCCCCCGGCGGCCCAGGCCAGCCCGGACCCGCCGAGGAGCAGTCCTGTAAGCAGCATGTGTTGCAGCCGAATCATAGGACATCTGACGTTTCAGGCCGCAGAAGAGGCCGGACGAATGCGCACGGCACTCTCCTTGAAGGCCGGTTCCTTGGAAATCGGATCGACGGTATTGTTCACCACCCGATTGACCAGGGCCTCGGGGGAGTGGAAGGGCGCGAACACAACGCCCGGGGTGATCTCGGTGCTCACGCGCGCCCGAAGTACGGCCCGTCCCCGCCGACTTTCGACCAGCACAGGCTCGCCGTCGCGGATGCCGTAGCGATGAGCATCGCGGGGATGCACCACCAGAAAGTCGGTGGTGATGTCTTTCAACTCCTCGAGTTTGCCGGTGATCGTCAGCGTGTGCCAGTGCTCGTAGACGCGCCCGGTCACCAGCGTGAGCGGGTATTCGTCCGAGCGCGGATCGCTGGGCGGCCGCTGATGCTCCAGATAGACGACCGCCCGTCCGTCGGGCCGCCCGTAGAAATCGAAGCGGCCGGTACCTTTCGCCATGGGATCCTCGCCCGGTACGTAGCGCCGACAGGTGCCCGGATGGTCTTCGGTAGGGGCCGGCCAGAGAATGCCTCGCTCTTTTTTCAGCCGCTCGTAGGTGATACCAGCAAAATTGTAAGGCGAATGCGCCGAAATCTGCCGCCATTCATCCCAGACTTCCTCCGGCGTACGCGCCTTGATCAGCTCGCCATAGCCCAGCCGATCGGCCAGCTCGACAAGAATCTCCAGGTCCGAACGCGCCTCGCCTGGCGGATCGACCAGTTTGGGCACCAGATGATAGCGTCGCTCCGACTGGCTGTAGACCCCTCCCTTTTCGACCCACATGGCCGACGGGAGAAAGACGTCGGCAAACTGCGTCGTTTCGGTGGGATAAATGGCATCGGCCACCACCAGGAACGTCCGCTGCATGGCCTCCCGGTAGCGCTCGGCATGCGGAAGCGACTGGGCCGGATTGGACCCCATGATGAGCACGCACTTCAGATCGCCCCGGGCCATGGCCTCGAACATGGCCACCGCATGATAGCCGGGCTTCGGACTGATGCGTCCGCGCGGCACACCCCAGAGGTCCTCCATTTCGGCCCGATGTTGCGGATTGGCCACCACGCGGCCGTTGGGCAACGCGTGGGCCAGCGCGCCTGTGTCGCGCACACCGCCGCCGGCATTGGGCTGCCCGGTCAGCGAAAACGGCGTGGCGCCCGGCCGCCCGATATGTCCGGTGAGCAGGTGCATGGCGTTAATCAGCCGGTTGGCCGCCGTGCCCTGCGCCTGCTGGTTGAGCCCCATCGTCCAGATCGACATTGTCGCCTCGGAGGCGGCAAACAGGTAGGCCACCTCTTCGATCTGCCGGGCATCCACGCCACAGACCGGCGCCACCCGCTCCGGCGTGTACCGGGCCACGTGCCGCTTCAGGTCTTCAAACGTGCGCTCGGCATTGCCTTCCCGGAACGTCAGGTAGTTTTCGACCATGTCCTGGTCGATGAAGCCGTTCCGGATAAACTCATAAATCATGGCATTGTAGAGCGCCACGTCGGTACCCGGCCGAATGGCCAGATGGTAGTCGGCATGGCGCGCCGTGCGCGTGCGCCGCGGATCGACCACGATGATCACCGTCTCAGGCCGACTCCGCTTACGATCCAGAACGCGCTCCCAGACGATGGGATGACAGTCGGCCGTGTTGGAGCCCGTGATGAAGAAACAGGTGGCATGGTCGATGTCTTCATAGCAACCCATCGGTTCATCTTTGCCGAAGACCGAAATGTACCCGGCTGCGGCCGAAGCCATGCACAACCGCGGGTTGCCATCCACGTTATTCGTGCCGATGCCGGCTTTGAAGAGCTTGTTCGCCGTGTAGCTTTCCTCGGTGAAGAGCTGGCCGCTGCCATAGAAGGCCACGCTGTCGGGCCCATAGCGATCGATCGCCTCCCGGAAACGCTCGGCCACCAGCGCCATGGCTTCCTCCCAGGAAGCCCGCTCCAGCCGTCCATTGCGGCGAATCATCGGGTAAAGGGCCCGATCGCGGACGTAGAGAATCTCCCGATTCAGAATGCCCTTGATGCAGAGCCGACCCCGGTTGTGCGCATATTCGTCACCTTTCACATCCACCACTTTCCCATCCCGCACGCCGATCATGATGCCGCAACCAGTACCGCAGAACCGGCAGACCCCTTTGTGCCAGCTATCAACCGGAATGGCCGGCTCGCGCTGCCAGAAACCCTCACATCCGGAAATGGGACCGGTCAGAATCAGTCCGCCGGCCAAGGCACTGAGCCGCTGCAGCAGCTCGCGACGGGTCAGTTTTCCGCTTTCCATAGAAAAGAACAGGTTCATCTTGAAAAACCTGTCCTCAAGATAGGACTTTTTCCGGTGAAATCGCAAAAATGATACAAAATAATATTTAATGTTTTATTGAGCATTTTCGCATTCGAATACAGAAATTTCCGGTGGCAGCCCCTGGCGCAGCAGACGGGCGGTCAGTCGGAGCAGGCGTTGCTGTTCGGGCCAGGGCAGGCGGGCGACGGCCTCCTCTTCGTCGAGCCAGGCGAAGGCGTCATGCTCGTCGTTGAGCACGGGATCGTCGGTCAGCTCGGCGGCAAAGGCCGGGATCAGGTTGACCCGATCGTGCTGCCACTCATAGAAAGCGTTGAGCGAAGGCACCACCCAGAGCCGACGTGGCTGCTGGCCGGTTTCCTCCTCGATCTCGCGCAGGGCCGTCTGCCAGGCCGCCTCACCGCGCCGGATCTTTCCACCGATCATGCGCCACTGGCCGGCGTAACTGACGCCCGGCGCCCGTCGCAACAGCAGAAACCGCGGCCGGTTTCCTTCCAGCCGATACGCGTACACATCGACCACCCGTACAACCGTCTCGACCATGCGTCCGTCAGGTTTTTCCAGAAACTTGCCACAAAACCGTGACAACTCGCGCGCCATGGCTTCCGTTATGCCACACGCAACCGTCTCACCAAACGTATGAATGCCATGAACAAGATTCGCGCCATGGAGCTCGGCCTACTCGTGTGGGCTGCGCCGACCCGGTCGCGACCGGACCTGAACGCGGTGGCCCAGCGGATGGCCGAGCGGCTGCAGCTCTCCGAGGCGACCGCGCAGGCACTCCGGGAAGCCTTCGCGCGCCATGCCGACCGCTACGAGCGGGGCGGCTTCTTCTGGTACGTGGCCGCCGAGCTGCAACGCCGACTCAACGACGAACAGCGCGCAGAGTTCTGGGAGGAAGCGCGGCGTGCCGACCGAGCGCACCTGAAACGCCGGATGCGACATGCACGGCGTACGCACCGTGAGCAGATGGTCCGCCGCATGCAACGCGAACGTCTGCAGCGTTGGGACAGACGTCCCCTGATCCATCGGACGGTCTGGATGGCCACGCGGCGTGCCCGCCTGCCTGATTATCTGGAGCTGACTGAAACGCAGCGCGACTCGCTGGCCGTGCTCCGGCGCCGCCAGGGTGACGCCCTGCGCGAACTGCTCCGCCAGCGGCGCGAAGGCGCGCTCTCGGCCGAAGTGTTCCGGGAACAGGTCCGCCAACTCCGCGAGCAGTACCGCGCCCGTTTCCGCCGGCTCCTGACACCCGAGCAACAGCAGCGGCTGGACTGGCTGGGGGCCATCCCGGAAAACAGCCGAAAGGCCATGCTGGAAGTGCTCCGCCTCACCGACACGCAGCAGCAACAACTGGCCGCACGGGCGTTGCAGCCGGACCCCGAACGCAGGGCGCCGGCCGAAATCCTGACTCCTGAGCAGCAGGAGATCGTCCGCCTGCACCATCAGCTGGTCCGGGCCTGGCAGGCCGTGCAGCGAAATGAATGATGGATGAGCTCCGCTAAAAAACCCACCGTCGGTCGACGGCGGGGTTTTTTTAGAAGCGCATGGGGTGAATACAAAGGCCCGCCCATACAGGAGCTGGATACCGGAAAGGGAGCATGCCGCTGTCTGTCCAGTAGGGGCGCACACCGTGGTGCGCCCCTACCAGACGTGGTACGCGGCTGCTTTCAGGGACAGCGCACTGGTTCCATTGTCCCGACAACCGTGGTTCAGACAACCCCATGGCCAGCACAACTGTACAGAGTGAAGCTCTGCCGACGCACCCTGCTGGCGTCCTTACGGTTTACTGTCTTGTAACAAGACACGCAGTTGGCGTCTTCGTGTCGTTTCATTCCCACCGTGCGCACACGTCCGGAGATTTACTGTGTGCTCAGCGCACGCACATGCAAGATCTCCCCTTTCCGCATGGGGCGGATGTCTTCAGGTCCCAGCGTGATCACCGCCACGGTCTCCCCTTCTCCGCCGACAAACTCCACTTCGTAGCCTTCGCCCCCACCGTAGACGTGTACGACGGTCCCCACGTCCCCTGCTTCAAGCCCATGCTCGGGAAGGTCCCGCACCAGTACTACACTGTCCAGCTCGCGAATCATCGCTTACACAGTTTGGGGATAAGCTGTTACAAACCGAGGGTTCTTCTTGTTACTCTCTATGATCCAGACTGTTCGAATACGCACACTGCGGCTCATCGGCGTACGCAACTCGCCATCTACAACATACTTGGTACCATATGGAGTGTGCACTACATTACTCACCTTGCCCATTCGAGCTACTTCCAGCAAAGCTTCTTGCAACTTCTCTGGTTGGTCTTTTTGAAAACCTATTCTTTGAAAGAATAAAGCTTTTTCTTTACCCACAGGATGGGTATCTGACAACAGGTATGCAGTCAATTTTCGTAGTGGTACATATGCAACGCTAGCATTAGGTAGCTGCATGGGATTTCTATCGACAAGCCGAGCAAACCAAAGCGCCTCACTCCTTCGGGCGGCGATGCGAAAGCAGCCAGGGCATGAATGCAAACTCGGCGTAGGCCGGATCCCACGCATTGTGCCCCACGCTTTCGTACTCGGTGTACTGCACGTCGGCACCCAGTTCACGCAGCGCCTCCACCATGCGGCGAGAAGCTTCGACCGGCACGACCGGATCGTCGGCCCCGTGAAATACCCAGACGGGCAGGTGCTTGATGCGCTCGGCTACCCTGCGATACGGATCCTCGGCCGACTGGATTACCAGTTGTTCGAGCGGTAGCTCTCCAAAAAATCCACGCGCCGCCTCTGGAAACACGATAAACCCACAGATGGGCACGATGGCTGCGAAGCGATCCGGCCAATGATAGGCAATGTACCAGGTGCCGTGGCCGCCCATCGACAGCCCCGTCAGATATACCCGCTCGGGATCGACCGAATAGGCGGCCATCACCTCGTCCAGAGCTGCCATGGCCACCTCGGCCTGCTCGCCGAACCAGGCCCGCCCCGGCGGTACCCGCGGAAAGACCACGATGGCTGGAAAGCGCTCGACGTTCATTCGGATGGCCTGCCCGATCCCAACGGTCGTTTGCTTGAAGCCATCGGTACCGCGCTCGCCGGTCCCGTGCAGAAACAGAATCACGGGCCAGGTGCGCTCCGGCGTATAATCGGGCGGCACGAACACCTGGTAGCGGTGCCTCTGTCCGTTGTACTCCAGCGTGCGCAGCAGAAAGCTGGTCTGCGTCGTGCCGTCACAATCCTGCGCCCAGGCCCGGGGCACGACCAGGGCGATCAGGAGCAACAAGCTCAGCCCCCATAGCGTTGTGGAGAACGCTATGCATAGGTGGAGCGAAGTTGAGTTTTCACATAAAAGCGCAGCATAAACGTTTCGACCCAGACGCACAAAAGACCGAACGTTCCCCATGGACTACTACACGCTGGTCATCCTCGGCGCGCTGATCGGCTTTCTGGCGCTGGCGGCGTTGCTGCTGGTACCGGTGTACCGGTTTCTGCAGCGTGAAGACGAAGCCGCCCGCCGCTTTACGGCCGAATACCTCCGGCGTCAGCAGGCTGCGCATCCGAACGGCGCTGACCACGACGAAACACCCGAGCCGCCTACTCAACCCTGATCAGAGGAGCCAGCTCCTCGAGCGTCTTCGGGCCAATGCCGGGCACGGCCTCCAGCTCCTCAATGCGTCGGAAGGGACCGTGGACCTCGCGGTATTCGATGATGCGACGGGCCAGCACCGGACCAATGCGCGGCAGGCGCTCCAGCTCTTCGGCCGTGGCCGTGTTGACGTTCAGCGGCTCGGGTTCGAGCACCTGCCGCATGCGCGCCGCTCCTTCCCGAAAGCGTACGGCCTCTTCGGCCGTCGGCGGCGGCACCGGCTGCTGACGCTGCCACCAGCGATAGGCCAGTCCCGCCAGCATCAGCGCAAGCAATCCCAGCAGCACGCCCGCCTCGGTGCGCGTCAGCGAAAGGTTCGACAGCCAGCGACGAAGCAGCTTCATGGCTGAATGGAAGCAGGTTGCCTTTCCATGTAAAGATAAATCCAGACGCTGGCGTGCATCGGTCGTTTTCTCGACACTTTCCGCGCAGGCGTGCGTTTCTGGATAAAGCCACCGGCTACGGCTTATGATCGTCCGCACCGAAGCCATCGTCCTGCGCACGCTGCCCTATGGGGAGACGAGCCTGATCGCCTCGCTCTTTACGCGGGCGAAAGGCCGGCTTTCGGTGATGGCCAAAGGCGCGCGGCTGCCGGGCAGTCGGTTCGGGGGCACGCTGCAACCGCCGTCCTGTCTGCAGGTGGTCTTCTACTACCGTCCTACCCGCGAACTTCAGACGCTCAGCGAGAGCAGTTTTGCGCAGTATCTACCCGAGCTGGGGCGCGATCTGGAAAAACTGACGCTGGGTCTGCGCATGGTGGAGCTGGCCCATGCGCTGTTGCCGCCCGAGGAGCCCATGCCGGAGTTTTTCGAGACGTTCTGGCAGGTGCTGGCCCGGCTCGATGCGACCCCGACCCGTGCCTGGAATCTGCTGCCGTGGTTTCAGCTCCGGCTGGCCGCTGCACTGGGCTTTGCGCCCCGGATCGAACGTGCGCTCGTCGAGCAGATCGGTCAGGAAGGCGGCGAGCTGGCGCTGGCCAGCGGACAGGTACGTCCGCGCTCGGCCGATCCGGAACCGACACAACCGGCCTCGCGGGCGGCGTTGCGGGCCTTCGCCTTCCTGGCGCGCACCGATCCCGACACGGCCCTGCGGCTGCGCCTGCGTCCACCCCATCGCCACGAGCTGCTCCAGCTCACCGAAGCCTACCTGCACCACCACATCCCCGAAGGCTTCCCAACCCGGAGCGGACGCGTGGCCGAACGTCTGTTCGAGACGCTGCGGCCGGGATCCTGAGCACGTGCCTTGCAGTCGAAGTGCCGCTCCCGAACCAATCCCCTGGACCGGACCGGCAATGACCCACCTCCCGAGCTGGCGAAGGAATCTGCAACGGCACAGCGGCTTCTGGCGCGACGGCTACTGGTACGACCTGCACCTGGAGCGCCGCATGCCGCTGGCCCTGGAGATGATCGACGAAATGGTGCTGGCGCTGCCGCCGCTGCGCGAAGGCACGCGCGTGTGCGACCTGGCCTGCGGCACCGGTAATGCCGCCGCGGCCGTCGCGTCGGCCTACCCGCTTGTGCATCTGACGCTCATCGACCGGGACCCCGACCTGCTCACCATCGCCTACGACAAGGTGGCCGACTACTGCTCGGACGCGGTTACGATTCAGGCTACGATCGTGCCCGACGGCGAACCGTTGCCCGGCGGCCCTTACGACGTGGTGCTCGCCTCGCTGGCCCTGCACGTGCTGGTCGGGCACGACGCGGAACGCAGCGATCCGGCCGAGGTCGAAACCCGCTACGAACTGCTCCTTCAGGGGATCCGGGACACGCTCACCCCCGGCGGCCACCTGATCATCGGGGATCATGTGGGCGTGCTGCCCCTGTACCGCCACCTGAAGGCGCTCGAGCGTACCGGGTTCGTCGATGTGGACTGCGCCTGGCGCGTGGACGACTTCTTCGTGATCGGCGGCCGCGTGCCCACCACGCCTTAGCCCAGCAGGCGCTTCAGCTCTTCCGGATCCCGGTTGAGCAGGCCCTGCTTGCGGTAATAGATCATTGTGGTCTCCAGCGTGCCGTGGCGCATGCGGCGCTGCACTTCCTCGATCGACATACCCTGATTGAGCCAGATCAGCGCGGCCGTATGTGTCAGGCTGTGCGGCGTCACCCCGCGCCGGGTGATGCCAGCCGCCTCCAGGTGCTGCTTGATGCGGCTGCGCACCGACCGGGTGTTGAGCCGCTGACCCTCGGAGCGGTGCCCGTGCGAGACGAAAAGTGGCTCGCTGGGGTGCAACGGGATGCGCGTATTCAGATAGGCCTGCAACGCCTCGACCACGGGTGGATCCAGCGGCACCTGCTGGTCCTTGGCCGTATGCCCTTTGCCTTGCACGCGCAGGTACCAGCCCAGCAGCGTCTGATCCAGATCACGCACATCGGCCCGCACGATTTCCACCTCACTCAGCCCCGCAAACAGCATCATGTGCACGATGGCCCGATCGCGCAGACCGATCTGGGAGGTGTCCTGATCCAGCACGGCCAGCAACTGGTCGATCTCCACCCGCGTGAGCACCGAACGCGAATGGCTCGACGGCCGCCGGTTACCCTTGACCGTACGGGCCGGATTTTCCGGAAGCAACCCGATGTCCACCAGGTACTGACAGAACCGGCGCAGCGCCGTCAGATAGGTGGAAACCGACACCTGATGCAGCTTCTTCTCGCGCATCAGGTATTGCTTGTAGCGCTGCACGTCGGCCACCCGAAAACGGAACTGCCCCCGCTGCCCCGCGAACCAGCGCTCGAATTCATGCAGCGCCCGCCGATAGGTGCCGACCGTCTCCGGGCTTTTGTTTTTCAGATACTCCTGCTGAAAATCCCGAAGGCGTCGCTGCAACTCCCCTGGAGTCAGCTTGAGCCCCTCTTCGGAGCGTCCGACCTTCGCCTCCTGTTCGGTCATAGCCCGTCCTACCCGATTCGTAAGTGTCCGTAATAATACGGGACTTGAAGGCGAAGGTCAATAACGGATTTTATGCCCCTTCGAGCGTCTGTGCCTTCCGGCGCGTTGGCGTCGGCAAACGGGCCGTCAGCACCACCGGCATGGCCCGCACCGCACGCGGCACAGACACCTGAATTTCGGGATCGTCCGGACGGAAGTTGAGCAGGATTTCCAGCACCTCGGCTTTCGTCTCCTTGTTCATCAGGAGTTGGCGCAATCGGCTGGCGCCCGGAAAGCCCTTGAAATACCCGCCGTACATGCGGCGCATCTCCAGCACCCCTTTGCGCTCGCCCAGCCACTGGCACTTCAACTCCAGGTGCTCGGCCACTACCTGCACGCGCTCCTCCCATGAAGGCGGCGGTGGGAGTTCGCCGGTCTCCATGTAGCGCTTGGCGTCCCGGAAAATCCACGGGTTGCCGATCGCCCCGCGCCCGATCATCACGCCATCGACCCCGGTTTCCTCGAACATCTGCTTGACCTTTTCCGGGGTCAGCGCGTCGCCGTTGCCGATGATGGGGATCGAGAGGCCGAGCTCTTTGAGCCGCCGGAGCCATTCCCAGCGAGCCGATCCCTTGTACATCTGCGCCCGCGTACGCGCGTGCACGGTGAGCGCCTGCACGCCGCAATCTTCCAGCATCCGGGCCACCTCCAGAATACGAATCGAGCGATCGTCCCAGCCCAGCCGGGTCTTAACCGTCACCGGTCGCGTAGCCACTTCAATGACGGCCTCCGTCAGCGCCCGCATCTTGTTCAGGTCGCGCAACACGCCGGCCCCGGCGTCTTTGCAGACTACCTTGCGCACCGGACATCCGAAGTTGATGTCGATCACGTCCGGGCCGATCTGATCGACGATGCGGGCGGCCTCGCGCACCTGCTCCAGCTCACCCCCGAAAATCTGAATACCGACGGGGCGTTCCTCGTCGTAGATGTCCAGCTTTTTGACGGCGTCCTCGCTCTCGTGCACCAGACCACCGGACGAGATAAACTCGGTGAACACCATGTCGGCCCCGTAGCGCTTGCACAGCAGCCGAAACGGCGGATCGCTCACGTCCTCCATGGGCGCCAGGAACAGGGGCCGCTCGCCCAGCTCGATCGTTCCGATGCGCATGTTTCTCCGGCGGTTAGCTTCTGGACATCAGCAAAATCGCAGCCTCCTACCGGGGAGCCCACCTCCTGTTCCGTCTGTAACTGAATCGTCAGATCCTGCGTAGTGCCGGTTGGGGCTTGCTTTTCTGCAAGGTGTGCGATTTTTTATGCCAGAATCATCAGAAGGGAAACCGACCATGCGTCGTCTGCCTGTTCTGCTTCTACTCGGGGCCGCCGTGCTGCTGCTGGCCGGATGTGGTCCGAATCTGTTCGACCTGCTGCAGAACATCTGGGCGCTGGGCTTCTGCAGCACCGTGATCGTGGTGCTCGACATCCTGGCGCTCATCGAGCTGGCCAACAGCTCGCGCGAATTTTCCAGCAAGGCGCTCTGGGCGCTGCTGATCATCTTCTTTCCGGTCGGCGGCCTGATTCTGTACTACTTCTTCGGCCGATAGCACGCGATGCGCCTGCTGGGCAACCTGCTCTGGCTGGTGCTGGGCGGCCTGCTCGTGGCTCTTGAATACGCGCTGGCCGGACTGCTGCTGTGCCTGATGCTGATCGGGATCCCGTTTGGCCTGCAGTGTTTCAAGCTGGCGCTGCTGGCGCTTTTTCCGTTCGGTCACACCGTGCGCGAAAAGCCGCCGGCCACCGGCTGCCTGGCGCTGGTAATGAACGTGCTCTGGATCCTGCTGGGCGGTGTCTGGATCGTGCTCACTCACCTGGCGGCGGCGCTGATCTGCGCGATCACGATCATCGGGATTCCGTTCGCTCTTCAGCACCTGAAGCTGGCCCGCCTGGCGCTGACGCCCTTTGGCTACGAAATCGTTCGCCTGCCATGAACCGACACGCTGCTGTACTCCGGCTCGTTTTGCTTGCCACGCTCCTTGTCGGGTGGCTCACGGGCTGCCGCACCCCCCGCACACGTCCGGCGGAAGACGAGACGCCCCCGCTGCTGCTGATTTCGATCGATGGCTTCCGCGCCGATTATCTGGATCGCTACGGGCCGCCCACGCTGACCGCGCTGGCCCGCGAAGGCGTACGCGCCGAAGCGCTCATCCCGGTCTTCCCGTCCCTGACCTTTCCCAATCACTACACGATCGTCACCGGACTGTACCCGGACCATCACGGAATCGTGGCGAATACGATGTTCGACTCGACGCTGGGATGGTTTCGGCTGAGCGATCGCAACGCCGTGTCCGACGGCCGCTGGTGGCACGGCGGCGAGCCGATCTGGGTGACGGCCGAACGCCAGGGCCTGCGCACAGCCACCTTCTTCTGGCCCGGCTCCGAAGCCGAAATCCATGGCGTTCGCCCCACCTACTGGGTGCCTTATGACGGGAGCATTCCCGGCGAGACGCGCGTGCGCCAGGTCCTGGAATGGCTGGACCTGCCCGACTCGCTGCGCCCACGCTTCCTGACGCTCTACTTCAGCGAAGTGGACCACGCCGGCCATGAATACGGACCGGATGCCTCTGAGGTGGCCGAAGCAGTGCAGCGCGTGGACGGTTACCTGCGGTTGCTCGTGGACGGTCTGCGGGCGCGGGGACTGCTTGACCGCGTGAACCTGCTCGTCGTCTCGGACCACGGCATGACGGCCACCTCTCGCAAACGGGTGATCTTTCTGGACGACTACATCGCCCTCGACGACGTGCAGGTGGTCAACTGGTCGCCGGTGCTCATGCTCACGCCGCATCCCGGTCGCCTTGAGACTGTATTACAGGCGCTCCAGCAGGCCCATCCGCACCTGCACGTGTATCGCAAAGCGGAACTTCCGGCGCACCTGCACTTCGGCACGCACCCTCGCATCCCACCGGTCATCGGGCTGGCGGACGAAGGCTGGACGATCACCACGCGCGAACGCTTCGAACAACAGCCCGACCACTTCCCGAAGGGCATGCACGGCTACGACCCGACGCTGCCCTCAATGCACGGCATCCTGATCGCGCATGGACCGGCCTTCGCCCGCGGCCGGGTCGTGCCGCCCGTCGCAAACATCCACCTCTACGCTTTGATGTGTCGGCTGCTGGGGCTCACTCCGGCCCCGAACGACGGCTCGCTGGAGGCCATGGAGATGCTGCTGGCCCTTGAAACAAGCACGCCCTGAGCTTATCTTACAGAAAATCAAAATCATCCATTCTTCCCCGATGCGAGGGTGCGCTGGTCTCTGTGCGCTGGTAGGCGCGGTCCTGCTGCTGGCGGGATGTGCTCTGATCGAGCCGAAAGCGTCGCCTGACAACACCTCCGAATGCGACGAAACGCCGCCCCGGATCGACATGGACCGATTTCCCCGGGACACGTCGCTGCTCTGGGGCGCGTGGCGATGGGTGAAGAGGACCGTTTTCTTCACGGCGAGCGGACGACCGTCGGTCCGGACACCCTGTTCGGCGGGATACACCGAAACGCTCATCATTCGGCCGGAAGGCATTGTCGAGGTGTACCGCAACGACACCCTGGCCTATCGTGAGACGCTCCGGGAATTTCTGGACACGCCCCTGGACTGGGGTGTCAGTTGGGACTCGCTGATTCTCAACTCGGTACCTGTCGACGGTCCGGTAACCATCTACGTGCGGAAATGAGCGGGCAGGCTGACCGATCGCGGTTCTGACGCCAGATAGACCACCATGAACACGACACCATCCGATTCAATCGATCCGGCGAAGGCGGGCAAATTTGAGCACGAGCTTCTTCTGGCCTACTTCGGGGAAGAAGACAATGGCCCGGGCCTGATCGCCCTGCCCTTCCAGTGCCAGCACCTTACCTTCGCCGAAAATTGCATGCTCCACCCGGGCGCCGGGGACGATCTCGCCGGCGCCTTCGTCGTACACCACACGCCGCGTCGCGCCGGAGCTGCTTCGCTGCTGCAACGGCCGGCGATAGTAGTGCGAATCCAGCTCCACGTACCGCTCGCTCCGGGGGCGACGGTCCAGCACCTCGCCGCGGCGGAAGGGAAGCCCGGCCTCCGTCACGATCACATCCGTGTCGAGTTCTTCCAGAAAGCGGCTGCGGACGCTGGGTTGCTGCTCACCGTAGCGATAGCGGCTCCGGGCATAGCATAGAAACAGATGCCGCTGCGCCCGCGTCACGCCCACATAAAACAGCCGCCGCTCTTCTTCCAGGTCCTTGCGGTCCTGCGTGGCCTGCGCCAGCGGGAAAAGCCCTTCTTCCAGGCCGGTGATGAACACCACGGGAAATTCCAGCCCTTTCGAGGCGTGGAGCGTCATGAGCGTGACGCGGTTGTCCTCGGGCATTTCATCCAGGTCGGTCAGCAGCGCCACCTCCTGCAGGAACCCGCTCAGCGTGGCCTGCTCACCGGCCGTGGCCACGTACTCGGCGATCGCGTTCAGCATCTCCTGCACGTTCTCCCAGCGCGCGAGCGCCTCCGGAGTGCCTTCGCGGCGCAACTCCTCCAGCAGACCGCTTTCCTGCAGCAGCGTGCGGGCCAGCTCATCCACCGGCACCGTGTCCATCTTCGCCGCATGGCGGGCGATCAGAAAGTGAAATTCCTGCACGGCCTTCTGCGCGCGCGCCGAGAGCCCGACCTCCTCCACACGCTCGATGGCCTGCCACAGGCTCAAGCCGTGCTGCCGGGCATAGTCCATCAGCACTTCGACCGTGCGCTGGCCGATGCCGCGCGCCGGGTAGTTGATCACGCGCTGGAGGCTGGCTGCGTCGTGCGGATTGACCAGCAGGCGCAGGTAGGCCAGCACGTCTTTGATTTCCTTGCGCTGGTAGAACGACAACCCGCCCACCACACGGTAGGGAATACCACCCCGCCGGAGCGCTTCTTCAAGCGAGCGGCTCTGGGCGTTCGTACGGTAGAGTACGGCAAAATCGCGGAAGCCGTAACCATAGCGCACGTGCAGGTCCCGGATGCGCTGCTCCACCTTCTGGGCCTCGTCGCGCTCCGAAAGCGCCTCGATGAGCACGATCGGATCGCCTTCCGGATTTTCGGTCCAGAGCCGTTTTTCGAGCTGATCCCGGTTGTGCTGAATGATCGCTTCGGCGAGTTTCAGGATGCGGCGCGTGGAGCGGTAGTTCTGCTCCAGTCGGATGACCGTGGCGTCCGGGTAGTCGCGCTGGAATGAAAGGATGTTGCCGATGTCGGCCCCTCGGAAGGCGTAGATCGACTGGGCGTCGTCGCCCACCACGCACAGGTTGCGGTGTGCCGCGGCCAGCTTGCGCGCCAGCACGTACTGCGCCCGGTTTGTGTCCTGATACTCGTCGATATGCAGGTAGCGCCAGCGCTCCTGGTAGCGCTGCAGCACGTCGGGATGCTGCTCGAACAGTTCGATGGGCTTGAGCAGCAGGTCGTCGAAATCCAGCGCATTGGCTTTGCGCAGCGCCTCCTGATAGGGGCCGTAGAGCTTTGCCGCTTTTTCCTGCACAGGCGAAGCCACCAGGCGCGCGTATTCCTCCGGTCCGATCATCTGATTTTTGGCGCCGGAGATCAGGTGGCGGATCGTCCGCGGGCTGTACTGGCGCGGATCGATGTGGTAGCGGGCCATCAGCTCGCGCAGCAGCCGCTCCGCGTCGTCCGTGTCGTAGATGCTGAAGTCCGGCGTGTAACCGATGCGCTGTCCCTCGCGTCGCAGGATGCGGGCGAAAATCGCATGGAAGGTGCCCATCCAGATGTGCCGGGCGGCCTCGGCACCCACCAGGCGCTCGATGCGCTCCATCATCTCGCGGGCCGCCTTGTTCGTAAAGGTCAAAGCCAGAATCTGATGCGGCCGGGCCCGTCCGGTGGCAATCAGGTAGGCGATCCGATGCGTGAGCGTGCGCGTCTTGCCCGAGCCCGGTCCGGCAATGATCAGCACGGGCCCTTCGGTCACCTGCACGGCCTGCCGCTGCACCGGATTGAGCCCCTCCAGAATGCGCGCGGCGGCTTCTGGTAGGGAATCGGGAATTTCGGGGTTGGTGTCTGGATCGCGTTGCAGGAAAAACGTGCGCATGAGATCTCGGATGACTGCCGGGTAAGGCCTGTAAGAAAACACATTTTGAAACGGAATGCCAGCGAGAATTGCGTCAACCGCCGGCTTTCAGCCCGAAACGACATGGACCGGCGGGAAGTGCGATCGTCGGGCTTCAGGCCAGAACCGCACGCGGTGCGGTGCCCACGCCACCCCCTGACGGATGTAGGCAACAAGCCGCCGGAAAGCCTGTTCGTCACGCTCGCTCCAGGCAAATCCGTACGCCGCGCGCAACTCCGGTGGAAGCAGGCCGAGCGTCAGCAGCCGCCAGGGCCTCACAAGCGGAGCTACCCACTGCGTGGGGGCCAGCACATGTTCGGCCATCTGACGCGCCAGCGGCGTTACCTGAAGCACCTCGCTGGCCTGCACGGCCTGCAGGTGCGCCGTCAGCCCGGCCCACGAATCCGGAAAAGTGCCCGGCGGAAGCCCCAGCCAGGCTTCCATCGCCCGGGCTTCCTGACAGTAGCGGTCGCGCTCCTCGGGCGTCAGGGGCCGGACGAACGTTTCGTAGGCATGGAGCGTCGCCTCGACGGTGGTCCCGTGCACCCAGGTGAGCAGCGCCGGATCGTCGGCCCGATACGTCGTGCCGGCCGGGAACGGCCCCATCGGCTCATCAAGCCTGCCCTGCACGCGGTGGTGTGCCTGCCGGATCCAGCAGGCCACCTCGTCGGCTTCCGCCTCGGTGCCGAAGCTCAACCGCCGCATGGCCTGCACCGTGCGCGTAAAGCGTCGCCAGGCGGCGCGAAGCGAACGGGAAAAGTCCGAATGCCGCGCCACCGCGACGGCCACCAGCGGATGGGCCAGATGCCACAGGAGCGCCCGCCCCCATCCCAGCACCACCACGCGCTCCCGGTTCACCAGCCGCGCCACCGACGCTACCTCCTGCATCACGCACCGCCGTTTACTTCGCACTGAAGAAAGCCTCGGGCCACCGTCGGTTTCCGGTCCGACCACGCGCCCGGACGAAGGATTTTCATTACAGCACGGTTGCATCTTTCCACAACCTTTCACGAAACAGAGTGCCACTTCAAATAATTATTTGTTTAAACAAACAATTATCCATCCTTTGAACCAGTTGCCGTCAGCCATGGAGAAAACGCGCGTGCTGGTGCTGTACTACAGCATGTACGGTCACATCGAAGCGCTGGCCCGTGAAGTGGCGGCCGGTGCGGCCGAAGTGGAGGGCGTCGACGTCGTGGTCAAACGCGTGCCCGAATTGATTCCGGAAGAAAAGGCCCGGCAGATCGGGGTCAAGCTGGACCAGGAAGCTCCGGTCGCCACGGTGGACGAGCTGCCCGAGTACGACGCGATCATCGTGGGCACGCCCACGCGCTTTGGCAACATGGCGGCGCAGATGCGCAATTTCTGGGATCAGACCGGGCCGCTCTGGGCAAAAGGCGCGTTGATCGGCAAAGTGGGCAGCGTGTTCACTGCCACTGCCACGCAGCATGGCGGTCAGGAAAGCACGATTCTGTCGGTGCACACCACGCTGCTGCATCACGGGATGATCGTGGTGGGGGTGCCGTTCAGTTGCGCCGAGCTGATGCAGCTCGATGAGGTGGCCGGCGGCTCGCCCTACGGAGCCGGTACCATCACCGGCGGCGACGGGCGCCGCATGCCGTCGGACATCGAACGCCGCATTGCCCGCTTCCAAGGCCGTTACGTGGCCGAAATTGCCCGCCAGCTCAAAGTCGGCCGCCTGCAGGCGCAGGAAGCCTGAACCTGGCGGCTTTGCTTTTGCCCCGCCCGGTCGGTTCGACCGACCGGGCTTTTTTATCGGACGCGATAAAACCTGACGGAGGGGCTACCGGTCGCTCCATGGATCTTTGGGCCTACCGCGGCGATCGATAGTTCACCGTAAAGCCTTGCTATGCTCATCACGGTGGCCGGTCTGGACGTGACGGGTGATTTGTGGCGGCCGGGTACTTCGTGGCCATCGAGACGAACGGCACGATCAGCCTGCGCGAGGCCTGCACCGATCCCGAGACCGGCCAGGTCGTAGCGCCCGACTGGATCGTGTGCAGCCCGAAGTTGCCCGAGGATCGGCTGGCGCTGGAGTACTTC
>WFPM01000011.1 GCA_015487635.1 Rhodothermus sp. | reverse complement strand
GTTCAATACGACCGGATCCAGCGCCAGTCTCCGACCGTCCACTTCTGGAAGCGTAACGGCGCCCACCCGTTCGCCCCCACCCAACTGGACGCGTTCCACAATGCGGGCCGGCGCAGCGGCCATCTGCACCTGCTGAAAGCGCCATTCCATCAACAGCACGCCGGTCAGCAATCCGACGAGCAAGAGTCCGATGCCGCCCAGGATCAGCAGCACCCGCGAACGCCTCTTTTCCGCCATGTCGATCTATGAGAGGTGTGGGTTCAATGCTTTCAGCCCGTCATTCAGAGACCGTGCCAGGTCTGGTTTGTTTCACAGAAACAGAAGAAAAGATACGATCATGAGAGGCCGTCGGCATCGCCTCCGTCAACATTTCCTGATACAGCGTACGCACCTGTTCGAAAGCCTCGCGGGCCAGCGCTTTGCGGTGCCGACCGGCCGTCGAGATCGGCGCGCCGATGCGCACCTGGAGCTGCATCTGCGCCGTACCGAGCCAGCGAATCAGGTGCCGGAGAAACGACAGCCCTTCGGTCCAGGCGTACCGGCGCCGCACTTCCGGTGTGGCCGGCTGCCCGTCCACCCGTTGCAGGCACAGACTGACCGGTAGCACCCAGCTTTCTTCCAGTCCGGCCACGGCCTCGAAGGCGCCCGTCTTAAACGGTTGGACCGCCTCGCCCGTCCCGGTCGTCCCCTCCGGAAAGACCATGACGGGCACGCCAGCCTGCAGCCGCTCCCGCACCTGACGGACGAAGGCGACCGAACGCGTCCGCCGCTCCCGCTCGACGAACAGCACGCCGTAGGTGCGGCACAGCCAGCCGATCAGGGGCCAGCGAGCCAGCTCGGCCTTCCCCACAAACGCCACCGGCCAGCATGTGGCCAGCACGATGGGATCCAGTGCGCTGAAGTGATTGGCTACGAGCAACCCGGGCCGTCCGGCAGGTAGCGACACCTCCGGCGCATGCACCGCAATGCCCAGAAGCCGGCACAGAATCCGGCAACCTTCCTGCTGCCGAAATGCCCGGTAGCGTGGTTGCCGCTCCGGCGGAAGACGACGCGCCTGAAGGGCCGTTCGGGCCGTGTACCACAGCGTGATCGCCAGCAGTCGCGGCAATCGCCGCAGTGCCCGCCACCAGCTCCACCCCGCCATCGCTACGTCTCGGATACCTCTTGATGTGGAAATCTTCCGGAAGGCGCCCCTCGCTCCGGTGCCCGGGGAAGTACCACGGTGAACGTGCTTCCTTTGCCTTTTTCACTCACTACCTCAATTTCTCCTCCCATCAGTTTCACCAGGCGCGAGGCGATGGCCAGCCCGAGCCCGCTGCCTTCGAATTCCCGATCTGCACCGGAAGACTCCTGGCGGAACTCATCGAAAATATGGGGCAGAAATTCTTCAGAGATGCCCACGCCCGTGTCGCGCACGGCAATCCGTACATGTTTTTCATCGGCCGACACCGAAATGACCACCTCGCCTTCCGGCGTGAATTTGATCGCATTGCCCACCAGGTTGGTGAGCACCCGCTCCACGGCGTTCGGGTCGCCAAAGACCCGCAGCAGCTCCGGCGGCAGTTCCATCCGAAAGTCCAGCCCTTTCTTGCGGGCCAGCGGCTCCAGTAGCTTATAGACTTTCTGCACCGTTTCGGTTACCTCGACGGGCACGCGCCGCACCACCATCGAACCGGAACGCAACCGGGCCAGGTCCAGAATGTCGTTGATCGTGGCCAGCAGCCGATGCCCGCTTTCTTCGATGTGCCCCAGAAACTCTTTGTGCAGCGGGTTGTCGGTTTCTTCCTTGACCACCGAAGCAAAGCCGAGAATGGCCGAAAGCGGCGTGCGCAGCTCGTGCGTCGTGGTGGAAAGGATCGTCTCTTTGGCGGCGTTGGCCTCGCGGAGCAGGCGCGTGAGCAGTTTGATGCGGGAGCGCATGGCTTCGATGCGATCGCCCAGCACCGTTGCGATGTACATCTGAATGGCCCGCTGCTGCGCCACATAGTGCCGCCAGGTGAGCACCACGATGGTAACCAGCGTGATCAGGTACAGCGTGTAGGCCCACCAGGTGCGGTACCAGGGGGGCAGAATGCGCACCACCAGCGTCGTGACCGGTGTGGTCATCCCCCAGGCATTGCGCGCCCGTACCTGAAAGCGATAGACGCCCTCCCACAGGTTCGGGTAGAACCGCTCCGTGACGGTCGTCCACTCCGACCAGTCCTCCTTCCCGACCAGCCGGTACTGATAGCGGTTGTCCTCGGCGCGGATGAAGCTGGGCAGTGCATACTCGAACTGCAGGTCGTTGAACGCGTAGGGCAGCACCATCATCTGACCTTCCGGCTGCAGCGCCTGCAACCGGCCGTCGGGCCCGAAAAACGCGCCGCCGAACAGGATATGATCGCCGGAGGCCACCTGGCGGATCAGCACAGGCGGCGGCTCGGGCGAGAACAGATGCTCGGGGAACGTCAGGCTGGGATCGTAACGAATGAGTCGATCCCGGTTGCCCAGCCAGACGATGCCGGCCTCGTCTACGTACACCTGTACGGGCGCACCCCAGTTCGGGTAGCGAAACAGCAGGGGCGTCTCGAACCGATAGCCACCGCCCGGCAACGGGTGGGCAATGTCGATGTGCGTGGGAAAGACGGTCCAGATCCGTCCAAAGCGATCCACCACCAGCGCCAGCAGCTCGTCATGCCCTTCATGCCCCGGCGCCAGCAGCGTCGTGTCCCGCCGAAACGCCGGCCGCGCCTCCGGAACAAAACGATAAATGCCTTCGCG
>WFPM01000010.1 GCA_015487635.1 Rhodothermus sp. | reverse complement strand
CTACCAGCCCGAAGCCTACATCCCGGCCACCGACACCTACATCGAAAAGGACCTGGCCATTAACGAGCGTATCGATCGGCTGCGCCTGCGGGCCACCAGTGCGCTCGTTTCGGGCCGGCGCGACGTGATTGTGGTGGCGTCGGTTTCCTGCATCTACGGAATCGGCTCGCCGGACGAGTACCGCGAGCAGATCGTCCCGCTGCACGTCGGCCAGCAGATCGAGCGCAACGAACTGCTCCGGCGACTGGTCAACATTTACTACACGCGCAACGACGTGGAATTCAAGCCGGGTACGTTCCGGGTGCGTGGCGACGTGGTGGACATCTTCCCGGCCTACGCCGAGGAGAGCGCCTTTCGCATCGAATTCTGGGGAGACGAGATCGACCGCATCGCCCGATTGGATCCTGCCACGGGCGAACTGGGCGCTGAAGAAGCAGCCATCACGATCTATCCGGCGAAGATCTTTGTCACGCCGCGCGACCGGCTGGAGCGGGCCATCGCTTCGATCGAGGAAGAATTGCGCTGGCGGTTGGCCGTGCTGCGGGCCGAGGGCAAACTACTCGAAGCCCAGCGCCTGGAGCAGCGCACGCGCTTCGACATCGAGATGCTCCGCGAAGTCGGCTATTGCTCGGGCATCGAAAACTACAGCCGGCACCTGTCGGGTCGGGCGCCCGGCGAGCGGCCCTACTGCCTGTTCGATTACTTCCCGGACGACTACCTGCTCATCATCGACGAAAGCCACGTCACGATTCCCCAGGTGCGGGCCATGTACAACGGCGACCGGGCCCGCAAGCTGACGCTGGTCGAGCATGGTTTCCGACTGCCTTCGGCGCTCGACAACCGGCCACTGACGTTCGAGGAATTCGAGGCGCTGCACAATCAGGTGATCTTTGTGAGCGCCACGCCCGGCGATTATGAGCTGGAAAAGAGCGGCGGCGTGGTGGTCGAGCAGATTATCCGTCCCACGGGCATCCCCGACCCCGAAGTCGAGGTGCGGCCCACTGCGGGCCAGATCGATGATCTGCTCGAAGAAATTCGTCAGGTGGTGGCGCGTGGCGAGCGGGCGCTCGTAACCACGCTGACCAAACGCATGGCCGAAGACCTGGCCGAGTACCTGGACCGCTTCGGCGTACGCGTGCGCTACCTGCACTCCGAGATCGACGCGCTTGAGCGCGTGGACCTGCTGCGCGGTCTGCGGCTGGGGGAGTTCGACGTGCTCGTGGGCGTCAACCTGCTGCGCGAAGGGCTCGACCTGCCCGAGGTCTCGCTGGTGGCCATTCTCGACGCCGACAAAGAAGGCTTTTTGCGCTCGGAGCGCTCGCTGATCCAGACGGCCGGGCGGGCAGCCCGCAATGCGAACGGCAAGATTCTGCTCTACGCCGACAAGATCACCGAGGCCATGCAGCGCATGATCGACGAGACGAATCGCCGCCGCGCCATTCAGCTTGAATACAATCGCAAGCACGGCATCACACCGCGCACCGTGTACAAGTCGCGTGAGGAGATTCTGAAAAGCACGATCGTGGCCGAAGAAAAGTACCGGCCGCTGGTCGATTCGCCGCGCTACGAAGAGCCGGAGATACCACCGATCGTGGCCGATCCGGTGCTGAAAGAATTGACGCCTGAGCAAAAGCGCGAACTCATCGAACAGCTCCGACGCGAAATGCTCGAAGCCGCCGAGAACCTGGAGTTCGAGCGGGCAGCCGAACTGCGCGATACGATCCTGGCGCTCGAGCGCGAGCTGGACGCGCATCCGTCCGATGCCGATTGACCGTTGCGGCCACGCTACTTCGCATCGTGCCTGCCACGAGTGGGCGTTCTGTTAGGCATAACGCGTTGCCCGGGTACTGTATTAGCAGGAATGCCCGAGCGCTCGGAGGCTTTCGGTGACGGACGACCTGCAAACGCTCTGCCGGCGGTTGGTTGATTCGGACCGTGCGGCGCTGGAGGAGTTGTTTCGCCGCATGCGCGAGCCGCTCCTGCGCTACGTCTGTGCTATTGTGGCGGAGGCCACCGTGGCACATGACCTGGTGCAGGACGTGTTTCTGGACCTGTGGCTGCGGCGGACCACGCTCGATCCGGAGCAACCGCTGCGCCCCTATCTCTACCGCATGGCCCGTAACCGGGCACTCCGGCATCTGCGCGACGAGCGCCGCCGCGCCCGGTTGCGGACTGAACAGTTGCCGAAAGCGCCGTCGGTAGAGTGGCGGTCGCCGGACGTGGACCTGGAGTCGCGCCAGCTCGAAGCGCTGCTGGCGCGCTGGCTCGACGAACTCCCCGAGCGCCAGCGAGAGGTGCTGGTGCTCAGCCGCTGGCACGGGCTGAGCCATCGCGAGATCGCCCGCGTCATGGGCATTTCGCCCCGAACCGTCAACAACCACATGCTGCGGGCCCTGGAGACGCTGCGTCGGCGACTCCGGACGCTCGCCCTGATGCCATGAACGAACGCCCGACATCCAGACTACCCCGGGAGTTGGAGGAAGCGCTGCGGGAACGAAGCCCGGAAGAGCGCCACCAGATAGTGGCGCTCTGGGAACGACTGGGTGCGCTGAAGCCGTCTGTCGAAGGGGTGCCTTCCACCGAGGCGGCCTGGGCGGAGCTGTCGGCCCGGCTGGCTTCGACGCCCCGCCCCGCGCGGCCACCCCGCCGATCGCTGCACCGTCGCTGGCCGATAGCGGTGGGAATGCTGCTGGTGCTGGGCCTGATCGGCGTATACGTGTTGCTGCGACCGCGCGTGGTGACCGTACCGCCGGGCACGATCCGGACCGTCACGCTGGCCGACGGTTCAAGCATCACGCTGCGGGGCGGCTCGCAACTCGCCTATGCGTCGGCGTGGCCCGGGCGGCCCCGGCGGATGCGCCTGATGGGCGAGGCGCTGTTCGAGGTGGTGCCCGGGCGCCCGCTGACCGTGGAGACGGCCCAGGCCCGTGTGGAGGTGCTGGGCACGCGCTTCACCGTGCGCGCCTGGCCCGAGGCTCGCGAAACCCGCGTCACGCTGCTGGAAGGGCGCGTGCGCGTGCGGGCTATCCGGGCGTCCCGGCAACCGCTGGTTCTGGAAAGCCCGGGCCATAGCGTGCGCATCGGTGCAAATGTCGAGCCTTTGCCGGAGCGGCTGACGCCTGATCAGGTGCTGGCCTGGCGGCGTGGCGGGTTCGTCGTGATCGACGAGCCGGTGGGTGTCGTGCTGCGCGAGCTGGAACGTACCTTCAACCTCCGCATCGAAGTAGCGGGGCCGCTGCCGCTCGACCGGCGCATTACCGTGCTATATCAGCAGCAGGCGCGCCCCGAAGCCATCCTGCAGGATCTCTGTCTGACGCTGCCATGTCACTACCGCCGCATCAGCCGCGGGTTTGTCGTCGAGGCTGCACTGCCATCCGGACACTGATCGTCGCGGCGGTGCTGCTTCAGGGCGCGGGGGCGGCTGTGGCCCAGGAGGGCGGGCGCTTCACGCTGCTCGCGCGCGATGTACCCCTTGAGGAAGCGCTCGAAACGCTGGCCCGTACGGCCCGCATCAACTTGGTCTATCCGTCCGAGCTGGTGCGTGGCCGGACGGCTTCCTGTGCGCTCCGAAACGCACCGGTTGAACGACTCCTGCGCTGCCTGCTGGCCGGCACGGGCCTCGACTTTGTCCGCTCGTCGTCGGGCGCCTACGTGATCCTGGAAGCGCGGGAGCTGCCGCCTCGCCTGGGTGTGCTGACGGGCCAGGTGGTCGACGGGGCGACGGGGGCGCCGCTGCCGTTTGCGCATGTGCTGCTGGCCGATGCGGGTACGGGCACCGTCACGAACGAGGCGGGATGGTTCACGATCAGCGGCCTGCTGGCCGGCCCGCACCGGCTGGTCGTTTCGTACGTGGGATATCGCCTGCGCATTGACAGCGTGCGGGTGGATCCGGACCGCCCCGCCTATGTGCGCATCGCGCTGGAATCCACGCTGCTGGAAGCACCGCCCATCGTGATCGACGGGCTGCAGCGACGGCCGCTTTCGGCCGAGCTGGGCCGGGCAAACCTGACGGCCGAACAGCTCCAGCAACCCGGCACGGCCGGCGATCTGCTGCATGCCGCCGAACGCCTGCCGGGCGTGCAGGTGCTCCATCCACTGGCCGCACTGCATCTGCAGGGCGGCGACAGCGGCGAGCATCTGACGCGGCTCGACGGCGTGCCCGTGCGCAATCCCGTCAGCCTGGGCCGCTACCTGAGCGCCTTCAGTCCGCTGGCCCTCAGACGCCTGACCATCCACCGGGCCGGTTACGGCGTCGCGCTGGGAAGCCAGCTGTCCGGGCTGATCGAGCTGGAGCACGACCTGAATGTGTCGGGGCCACTTGAGGTGGTGGCCCGCGTCGATCCACTGGCCGCCAACGTCCGCCTCCGGGGGCGCTACGGAAAGGCGACGGCGCTGGTGGCCTTCCGGCGCAGCGTCTGGGACCTGTATCAGGAACCAGGCCTGCGTACGCTGCTGCGCCAGTGGAACACGATCGATCCGCTTATGGCCACCCGCTGGCTGGGCGAACCCATCGCCCGTGAGGGATTGCAGGCCTATCACTGGACGCCCCGCGCGGCGTTTTCTGACCTGCACGTAGCCGGTCGTGTCCACCCTGATCCGTTTCAGACGCTACACATTACCGTCTATCGGGGTACGAACCGCCTGGAAGCCGGTCAGCAGACCCGCTATGCGGCCGCCGGGGCCGATTCCGCCCGGTTGATTCTGACGGAAGATGCCTATCGCTGGTTGAACGAAGCGTTTCGGCTGCGCTATGACCGGGTGTTGGGGGCGCGCGTGCTGCTGGGCCTGCAGCTCCGGGGAAGCTGGCACACGTCCTCTTACCGGTATCGCGCCCGCGAAGGGACAGCACCCCGGGGCGAACCGGCCGCCTGGGAGGCGCTCGAAGCTCGACTGCGCGAGGAACTGGCGCGGGCGCCGGGCACGTCTGAGCGCAACGCCATCCGCGAACTGGCGCTGGAAGCCACGCTGCATTACAGCCCGTCGGCGCGCTGGCAACTGGAGGGAGGTCTTGTGCTGGAGCAGGTGCAGGCCCGCTTTCAATTAGGCAACGTGTTCGTGGCGCCGTTCCGCCATGCGATCGCCGCCTGGCAACCTGCCACCTATCTGACGGCCACGTGGACCCCGACGGAAGGCCTGAGCATCGAGCCGGGCGTGCGGCTGACATGGCTGCCGGTGCGGGCAACGGTCTATGCCGAGCCGCGGTTGGCTGTACGCCGAGATCTGCAGTTCGGGCCGTTCGCGCTGGCGGTGAAGCTGGCCGGCGGGCTCTATCGTCAGTTCGTCAACCAGTTTGAGCTAACGAGCGTCGGGGCCACGGCCATCGTGCCGTCGGTGCTCTTCTGGCTGCCGCCCGACGCCACGGTCGCTCCGCCTTGGAGCTACCACCTGACCGGCGAGCTGCTGCTGGCCCGAGGCGACCGATGGAGGCTAGAAGCCACGCTGTATCAGAAAGGACAGCCGCACCTGCTTCTCGTCGATTATCCGGGGTTGCTGGCCCGGCTGCCGGCCCGCCGGCCCGCGCCCGAAGCCACCCTGCTCGCGCAGCGCGACTTCCTGCGGCACAGCCGGGGCATGGCCCGCGGGCTGGGCCTGCGGTTCCGGTACCGGAATACGCGTGATCGGGTCACGCTGGCCTATAGCTATGACCAGACCCTCCGAGTCTACCCCGACAGCCGGGGTACGCTTCGCATGGTACCGGCCCCCTGGAACGAACCGCACCGCGTTCGTCTGGACTTCTCCCGCCAACTTCCGGCCGAGCTGACGCTTTTCGGAAGCGCACAGGTGCGGTGGGGTCGGCGTTGGGCCTTCCGTCGCCTGTACTACGACTACCTCCGCTACAGCGGCACGCCGATCATTGGCGGCTACAACCTGGACCGGCCGGAGGCGCATCGGCTGCCCGCCCGCTACCGGCTGGATCTGGGGCTGGCATGGCACCGACGCGTTCGCGCGGCGCATCTGCAACTGCAATTGCTGGTGCGCAACGTGCTGAACCGCCGGGAGGTGTACGACCGGAGCCTGACGCTGACCGGGCTAAGCGCCCCGACCCCTGCCAACCGCCTGCTGCCCGGCCGCCAGTGGCTGCTGACCCTCCAGGTTGCGTATTGAAAGCACGCGGCTCAGGACAGGGCCCTGGGTCCCCTGGCGTAAGCCGCGAAGCGATTCGCCGAAAAGGCGTCTCCTCCGAACAGTAACGCCCCGTCGTTCTGAACCGGAGCGCAGGTGCGGTAGTAAATCCCAAGGCAAGACGGAACGACGTTATGCGCATTAGGCATTCGAAAGGTTTCAGGTGCTATTCATTGGGACCGAGGCTATAGATAAAATGCGGAGCACCATGAAGCTGGAAAAGTCTTCGCGACGGGATTTTCTGCGATGGGTCGGTGGTCTGTCGATGGGAACTGTGGTTGTCTCGTTGCTCGGGTGTGATACTGGAGGGATGGAAGGCGATCCCGATCGCGGGAATCCACCGGGCGACGAAACCGGTATCACGATCGAAGGCAACGTGGTCACGCTTGACCTGACCGGTACGGTGGCCAAGCGGGTGGCCGAACCAGGCGGTTTTTTGCACATCGACGCGGCCGATATGCTTGTGGTAAACGTCAACGGCACGATCCGGGCGTTTTCGGCCATCTGTACCCATCAGGGCTGCGAGATTCGAGACTTCCAGAACAACCTGTTCACCTGCTGGTGCCACGGCTCCCAGTTCGACACCAGCGGCCAGGTGGTGCGTGGACCGGCTTCCTCGCCGCTGCCGGAGTACACCGTCGAGCGCAATGGCAACATCGTGCGCATCACCAAAGGCTGAAGGAGGACGTATGCGATACACTGGCCTTGTGGGATTACTAGCCGCGCTGACGGTAGCAGCGACACAGGCGCAGCCGGTGCTGCAGGCACCGGTCGGCCTTGCGCATCATGTACCGGACGGGCTGTTTGCCGGGAAGGCGGCCGTGGCGTCGGTCCCTCCTTCTGCTTTGGCGGTTTCGATTGCTCCCAGTCCCACCGACAGCCTGCCCGACGGGATGCCGCTGAACACGCGGTTGCTCTGGGGCCGCAAAGGGCTGCTTCGGCTGCTGGGCCTGGCGCCCGCCACGCGCAGGCGTGAGCTGGAAATCCGGCGGACGATGCTGCAGTGGCACCAGCGGCTGGCCCTGGTGACGTTTGCGGCATTGACCACCCAGGTGATCCTGGGCGAAGTGCTGGCCAGTGATCGGGCCCGCTACTATCAGAAGCTCCAGCCAATTCATCAGCCGCTGGGTTATGTTACGTTCGGGCTGTACCTGACCACGGCCAGCCTCTCTCTCGGGGCGCCTCCGGCCCGCCGCTACACGCCCGGCTTCAACTCGATCAAGCTGCATCGGGCGCTGGCGCTGATTCACTTTACCGGGATGATGCTCCAGCCCTGGCTCGGGCGGCGGCTTCGGCTCGCGCCTTCTCCGGAAAGTTACGAGCGTCGGCTACGTACGCACCGATGGGTCGGACGCATCACGTTCGGGGCCTACGCGGCCGCCTTTCTGGCCATCCTGCTTCCTTACTGATGGTGGACGATATGCAACGCCTCGCAATTGCACTGCTTCTACTGGGCCTTCCGCTCGGTAGGCTCAACGCGCAGCCGATTACGGTGGTCGTCGACAGCACGGCCAGCGTGCTGCAATATCGTGGCCACCATCCGCTGCACGGGTGGACGGGCACGAGCCGCTCGGTTCACGGCACGCTCCGACTCGATCTGGACGACCCCACCCGGTCGGCCGTTACGATTCGCGTACCGGTGGCCAGCTTCGACAGCGGCAACAGCAACCGCGACTCGAACATGCTTGATGCCGTCGAGGCCGACCGCTATCCGGACGTGCTCTTTGAATCGACCGCCATTTCCGTACAGCGCTGGGAACGTACGGCCACGGGCTACGCGGGAAACTGGACGGTGGGCGGCAACCTGACTTTTCACGGCGAGACGCATCCGGTAACGATTCCGGTGACGGTGCGCATCGAAGGCAACCGCTTCGAGGCGACGGGGGCGTTCTCAATTGCGCTTTCGCAGTTCAAGGTGCGGCGGCCGAAACTCCTGCTCTGGTCCATCCGTGACACAATTGATCTGGAAGGGACGATCCGGGCCACATTGCCCGATAGCGTCGTCAGCCAGCGTTAACGCGGCACCAGATGGACGGCCGGGGCCTTGATGAGCGCCCAGACGGTGCGGCCGGGTTCGAGTTGCAGTTCTTCGCGCGACGGACGCGTCACCAGCGCCACCAGCGGAAAGCCGGCGTCCAGCTCCACGCGCACGAGCGCCCCCTCCGGTTCGAGGCGCACGACCTGCGCCAGCAGGCGGTTGCGGGCGCTGGTGGCCTCGGGCGGCGCGGGCAATAGCGTCACCTCTTCGGCCCGGATGCACACATGCACGCGTCCGTTCAGCTCCGAAGGCGCGACGGCCATCAGGGTGGCCGTGCCGACCGCCACGCGGGCCAGGCCGTTTTCGACGGCCTGCACCTCGCCGGGCACGACCGTCTCGACGCCCACGATGCCGGCCACGCGCGTAGAGGCCGGTCGCGAAAATACCTCCGCCACCGGCCCCTGCTGCAATACCCGGCCGTCGTCGAGCACGAGCACCTGTTCACCCAGCGTGCTGGCTTCCAGCCAGTCGTGCGTGACGATCACGGCCGGGATGCTCAGCGCCTGCAGCCAGCGTCGGAGTTTGCGTCGCAGCACGTCGCGCGTGGGACCGTCGAGCGCCGAAAGCGGCTCATCCAGCAGCAGCAGACGGGGATGCGGCGCCAGCGTCCGGGCCAGCGCCACGCGCTGCTGCTGGCCGCCCGAAAGCTCATGCGGATAGCGATCGGCCAGGCCTTCCAATTCGAAGAGCGCCAGCAGTTCGGCTACACGGCGGCGCCGTTCGTTCCGCGACAGGTGCGCCAGGCCGAAGGCAATGTTGCCGGCGACCGTCCGGTGCGGAAACAGCGCATAGTCCTGAAACAGAAAGCCAATGCGGCGCCGCTGAGGCGGCACATGGCGACCGGTGGCGGCATCGAACCAGCATGTGCCGTCGAACAGAATCCGGCCCGCGTCGGGCTGTTCCAGTCCGGCCAGGCACCGCAGCAGCGTCGTTTTGCCGCTTCCCGAAGGGCCGAACAGCACGGTGATGCTCGCCGGGTCGACCGGCTGGCGCCAGGACGCCGCCACCTCGAAGCCGGACGGATACCGTCGCACGATATTTACTTCCAGTTCCGCGCTCATCGCCGCAGGCCTTTGCGTTCGAGCAGGTAGACCAGCGTCAACACCCCCAGGGCGAAGCCCACGAGCGCCAGGGCCATGCGGTCGGCCGCTGCGTAGTTGAGCGCCTGTACTTCGTCGTAGATGGCAATCGAGAGCGTGCGCGTCACGCCGGGGATGTTGCCGCCCACCATGAGCACGACGCCGAACTCGCCCAGGCTGTGCGCAAAGCTGAGCACGAGCCCCGTCAGAATGCCGGGCCAGGCCAGCGGCAACACCACGCCTGTAAACGCACGCCAGCGCGAGACACCCAGACACCAGGCGGCCTCGACCAGCCGACGTTCGACGCTCTGGAAGGCGGCCGTGAACGGCCGCACGGCAAACGGCAGATTGAACAGCACCGAGCCCAACACGATACCGGGAAAGGTGAAGGCCACGCGATCGATGCCTATGGCCGCCAGCATTTGACCGATCGGGCGCTCAGGGGCAGTAGCTACCAGCAGGTAGAAGCCTACCACCGTGGGTGGCAGCACGAGCGGCAAGGTGACCAAGGCTTCGATCACGCCACGTCCCGGAAAACGTGTGGTGGCCAGCCAGTAGGCCAGCGGAAGCCCCAGCACACAGAGGATCCCGGTCGTCCACAGCGCCAGGCGCAGCGTTACCCAGGCGGCAGTCCAGTCCATGGCTTCCCGTCGGCGTGTGCGGTGGAATCCGGAATGAAAAAGCCATAGCGGCGTAGCACGGCCCGGCCTTCCGGCTGCTGTACGAAACGCCAGAGCGCCCACACTTCGGGACGGATGGCTGCCCGGCGCAGCACGACGGCGCCCTGCTTGATGGGCGGGTAGGCGTCCGAGGGCAGAAGTCGGTAGCGGCCGCGCCGCTGCATCTCGGGCGCCAGGGCCAGCGATAGCGCGATGATGCCCGCATCGGCCGCGCCGCTGGCGACAAACTGGGCGGCCTGGGCGACGTTTTCGCCCAGCACGAGCCGGTCGCGTACGCGCTCGTGGAGCCCCAGTACCTGCAGGGCTGCGACGGCTGCCCGTCCGTAGGGCGCATGGCGGGGATTGGCAAGGGCCAGTCGGCGCACGGCTGGCTCCGCCAGTTCATCCCAGGATGCCAATTCCAGCGGTGAATCCAGCGGCACCCACACCACCAGTTGTCCGACGGCATACAGGAAGAATGACGAATCCACGGCCAGCCCTTCCGCAATCAGGCGGCGCGGATAGTCGGCGTCCGCCGAGAAATACAGGTCGAAGGGCGCGCCGTTGCGCAGCTGGGCAAAGAACTGGCCCGAGGAGCCGTAGCTGATCTTGAGGCGGATGTTCGGGTACGCTGCTTCGAAGCGTTCGCGCAGCGTCTCGAACGCGTAACGAAGGTCGGCGGCAGCCGCCACCTGTACTTCGAGGGGCCGCACCGGGGACGTTTCCTGCGGACGGCAGCCTCCAAGCACCAGCAGCAGCCCGATCAGCACTTCAAGCCAGGGTCGTTTCCACATCGTCCAGCCAGGTCAGGATCGCTTCGATGTGCAGCACCCGGTAGCGCCATACGGCCCGGACGAACTCATCCGCAGGCGGTGCGGCCGTCCGCAGCTCGTCCAGCCATTGCCGGCACAGATCGCGCTGGTTCTGCAGGAGCGTGTGGGCGACCTCCGGCCCGTCGCGGCGGGCCAGGTAGAGCTTGGCCAGAAACAGTTGCCGGATGTCGCGGCCGCGTCGGACGGGCTCGGTGCGCCATTGCCGGTAGCGGGCCTCGCCGTCCGGCGTCAGCCGAAAAACCCGACGGGCCGGACGCCGCGGCTGAGGCACCGTCTCCGAGCGGATCAGTCCGGCCCGTTCCAGCCGGTCCAAGAGGGCGTAGAGCCGGGGCAGCTTCAGCCGCCAGACCAGCCAAAGGCCGTCCGGCCGTCGCAGCTCCCGGTAGAGCGCGTAGGCGTGTCGGGGACCCGGCGCCAGCAGACCCAGCAGGACATAGTCGATCATTTCAACGAGAAAATATTCAGAGTTTGAATATAAACAACGTACCTTGAAAAAGAAACGGACGGCGTATTTTGTCGCCGGTCCATTGCAATCCCGAAGAAAGATGCGACCGATAACCGAGTACGTCGATCGACTGGTTTGCAGTGCCTGTGGGGCGACGTTTGCGCCCGAACCGTTACATACGGTCTGCACGCATTGCGGCAAGCCGTTGCTGGTATCCTATCGGCTGGAAGCACTTCGCGGTCGATTCCGGCCCGAACTGCTGGCCGGGCGCGTGCGCAGTCTCTGGCGTTATGCCGAAGTGCTTCCGGTGCCGTTCGATGTCGCCCGCAGCCTGGGTGAAGGATGGACGCCGCTTCTTCCCCAACCCCGGCTGGGCCGCCTGCTGGGCCTGTCGAACCTGTACGTGAAGGACGAGAGCCTGAATCCAGGTGGGAGTTTCAAGGCGCGGGGACTGGCCATGGCCGTGGCGGCAGCAGCGCTCCGGGGCGTGCATCAGGTGGGACTGGCTTCGGCGGGCAATGCGGCCGGTGCGCTGGCGCTGTATGCGGCCCGTATGGGACTGAAGGCTACCGTCTTTCTGCCGGACGAAACGCCTGAGCTGGCCGTGTGGGAATGCCGACTGGCCGGAGCGCAGGTGCATCAGGTGCCCGGGACCATTGCCGAGGCGGGGGCTGCTTTCGAAGCATACCGCCGGGAGCACCCCGGCGTGTTCAGTGTGGCGACGCTCCGCGAGCCCTATCGTGTGGAAGGCAAAAAGACGATGGGCTATGAGCTGTTCGAGCAACTGGGCGGACGGCTCCCGGACGTGATTCTCTATCCCACCGGTGGGGGGACCGGCCTGATCGGCATGTGGAAGGCCTTCGATGAAATGGAAGCGCTGGGGTGGATCGGTCCGGAGCGGCCGCGTATGGTGGCCGTGCAGGCGGCCGGTTGTGCGCCGATCGTACGGGCCTTCCAGGAGGGGCGCGAAACGGCGGATTTCTGGGAAAACGCACAGACGCAGGCGGCTGGGCTTCGCGTGCCAAAGACGCTGGGGGATTTTCTCATGCTTTGGGCACTTCGTGAAAGCAACGGCACGGCCATAGCCGTGGAGGACGCCGAGATGCTGGACGCCATGCGGCGCTGGGCGCAGATCGAAGGCGTGCTGGCTGCACCGGAAGGGGCGGCCACGCTGGCCGCGCTGCTCCGGCTCCGGGAAGCCGGATGGGTGCGGCCTGAGGAGACCGTCGTGCTTTTCAACACGGCCTCGGCGCACAAGTATCCGGCCGTGGTACACCGGGCGCTGTCGGGATAGGGGCAGATGATTACGTTGAAGAAATTGTAAAAATTTGGGCAAGGATTTGCGAGAAAGCGTTTACATTCTTATGAATAAAGAGGCTGATAAAAGTATATCCTTTTTGCTAAAAAATGTGAGTAAGCGATTACATCACTGCGTAAACACAAACCACGGCCTCACCATGTATCGGTATCTGCTGTGCTTACTACTGGTCGGCCTGACGCTCCGGGCACAGGCCCAGCACGATGTTATGATGCAGGCCTTCTACTGGGACGTACCGGTCGATACCGCCGCAAAAAACGGCTTCTGGTGGGACACGCTGGCCGCCAAGGCTCCGGAACTGGCGGCGGCCGGCATCACGGCCATCTGGGTGCCGCCGCCTTCCAAAGGCAACTTCGGCATCTACGACATGGGATACGGCATCTATGACCACTTTGATCTGGGTAACTATAACCAGAAAGGCACGATCGAGACCCGCTTCGGCAGCCGGGAGGAACTGCTGAACATGGTCCAGACCATGCACGCCTACGGCATCGAAGTCTATGCCGACATTGTGCTCAATCACATCTTCGGCGGACCCGATAACCTGGAGCCCAACCCGGCCGTCAAGCAATACGTCTTCGACGAAGCCATTCGCGACCCGGACGGCGACGGCAACTACGACCAGTTCAGCCCCTACCCGACCAACGAGATCATCTGGCGCATCCCGAATGCCGAGCCCGGGGACTACTACATCAAGATCAAAGGCTACTGGCTCCCCTGCAGCGATCCAAAAGGTGAACGGGGCTACGATCTTTACATCAACTGGGACGGTTCGCCCGACCAGCCCAACTCGCCCACCAACGCCAACTGGGAGTATGAGCCCAACGATGGCAACGGGCAGTATAATGTGTTCCCGGGGTCCGGAAAACACATCTGGGCGCATATCGATCCATGTGGCGACGTCGACGAGTACAAGATCACCTTGACGGCGACGCACACCATCGAAATTCGCCTCGAGGCCCGACGCGAAGTGTACAACCCCTTCGACTTTGTCCCCACCGATCAGCGGCGGGGTTACTACCCGTTTGAGATCTGGCACAACGGCCAGAACCTGGCCCCGACCGCCCTGCAGGCCTGGACCTATACGGGCATCACGTACGTGACCCACACCGGCCCGGGCGAGGCAAACTGGAGCTGGAATTACAGTCACTTCCATCCGGTGGATGACCGAGACTACCTGGGGTGGCCGGGGACCGACGAGGTCATCCCCAATACCAAGTTTTTCGGAAACGACCTGAACACGTTCGACCCCGTCGTGCAGGACCGGCTCATTACCTGGGGCCAGTGGCTCACGAACACGGTCGGGTTCGACGGCTACCGCCTGGACTTCGTGCGCGGCTACCAGCCAGAATTCGCGGCAGCCTGGATCAACAACATGCCCCGGCGAAGCGACGGGAGTCAGCGCTTCGTGGTGGCCGAATACTGGGGGGGCAAGGCGGCCATCAAAAACTGGGTGACGACCGTTGAAAGCCTGGGTGCCGATGCCGACGCCTTCGACTTCCCCCTGAAGAGCACGCTGACGGATATGGCCAATTGGAACGGGGCAGACTGGGACATGAGCTGGCTGAATCATGCCGGCCTGGTGCGTGACAACGGGGGGAACAATCTCTCGGGGCTGCAGGTGGTCACCTTCGTGGAAAACCACGATACCGGCAAAGAAAGCGACAAATGGCTCTGGCGCGACTGGGACATGGCCTATGCCTACATCCTGTTTGCCGAGGGGCGTCCCACCATTTTCTATCCGCACTTCTACGGCATTGCGCAGCATGATCACCGCGATCCCAGCATCACGGTGCAGGCCCCTGCATCGTTACGTCAGGACATTATCCGGCTGATCAACCTGCGCCGCAACTACCTGGGCGGCACCATGGTGGTGCTCAGCGAAGTGGGTAATCCCTGGCCGAGCGCCGACGTGGCCGACGTGTTCGTGGCCCGACGCGGCGGTAACGGCACCCGCTCAGGGGCTATTCTGGTGCTGAACGATCATGAGGCAGACACCAAAGGGCTCTGGGTGGACAGTTCGCCGACCGGCTGGCCGAACTGGGCCGGTAAGAAGCTGATTAACCCGGTAACCGGTGAAACCACTCAGATCTATAATGATGGCCGTGTGTATGTCTGGGCTCCGCCGCGGGGCTATGCCATCTGGGTGCTGCAGGAGGAATACGATGCCGGTCTGCTGGCAGCGGACATTCCCGAAACGACCCTGGATTCCGCCTTGCGCTTTGAGAATCGGCCGTCGCATTTCCGATGGGAAGGACCAGCCCCCAATCCCTTTGCGGGGCACACCCGCTTTGAGCTGGCGCTTCCCGAAGCCGCACAGGTGCAGGTGACCGTCTATGATCTGCTGGGGCGCGTCGTCCAGCAGCTTGCCCGTGCGACGTTTGCGCCCGGTTATCATCGAATCGAATGGAACGCTGCCGGACTGGCCGGTGGTACCTACCTGGTGCGGATGGAGGCCCGGACCGCCGACGGCCAACATTACATACAGGATCGCGTGGTCACGCTGCGGCGGTAGCGTAGCACCCAAAGCGTTGCCGTAGTAATTGGAGCATCGCATAACGGACGGTTTCCTCCTGCCCGCATCGGGATGCTCCGGGAAGCCCTGTCGGCCGACGAGGCTGACAGGGCTTTGTGCTGGGCGAATCGTTCGGTCGGGGCAGTCGGAACAGATCCATGCCTCGTACGGCCGCCTTCAATCAACTCGCCGAGCGCTACGACTCTTGGTTTGAGCGACATCCGGCCGCCTATGCCTCCGAGCTGGCGGCCGTCCGCGCATTGTGGCCACCGGTGCACGAGGCCCTGGAAGTCGGCGTGGGTACCGGACGGTTTGCGGTCCCACTCGGGATCCGCTACGGCGTGGATCCGTCGCCGGCCATGCGACGGCTTGCAGCCGCGCGGGGCGTACAGGTGAAAGACGGCGTGGCTGAGGCGCTGCCCTTCCCGGACCGACGCTTCGAGGCCGTGCTGATGGTAACGACGCTCTGCTTCGTGGACGACCCGTTGCAGGCGATCCACGAGGCGTACCGCGTGCTCCGACCCGGCGGCTTTTTGGTGATCGGCTTGATTGATCGGGATAGCCCGCTCGGCCGGCATTACCTGGAGCGCCGCCGCGAGCGTCTCTTCTACCGGGAAGCCCGATTCCTCTCGGCCTCGGAGGGGGCCGCGTTGATGCAGGCGGCCGGCTTTGGCGAACTGGTCTGGCGACAGACGCTTTTTTCCGATCCCGACGCCATGACCCGTCCGGATCCGGTGCGGGAAGGTCATGGAAGCGGAGGTTTTGTGGTGGTGCGAGGGCAACGCCCGCCGGATCCCGCATTTTCGCCGGGCGTTAGTCTGAACGCTTCGCCGGAGGGGTGGCAGAGTGGTTTAATGCACCGGTCTTGAAAACCGGCGTGCCCTCACGGGCACCGTGGGTTCGAATCCCACCCCCTCCGCCATAGATATGCGTAACCCCTGTATTTTTTAGCATTTGATACATAGGCCTGAGCGGGGCGAGGGAAGTATGCAGAAGCTTTCCCATCCCGCTCAAGCCTTTCTTCTGTATCCTGCTCCCTCGCGAAGTTTTCACGCCCGAACCTTCCTCCCACAGCAGGGCGTATCCCCCTCCGCAAACCGGCGCTCTTCCGACCGGCGGGTCGGAGGTTTTATGGTCGTGCTTCGAGCCTGTCCATCTGCCCTGACGGGCATCAGATGGGGTGCTGATGCAGCGATTTTGCTGTAACTTTGAAATCATTGCCGTTCGACTTGGTACCGCTCAGAAAAAATTGGATCCAAATCATTACAAACCATGGGCACGACCTCGGTGCTTTCCAGGCAAAGGGGTAGGTGGTGGGCGCTGCTGGCCCTTGTGGGGGTTGTCGGATTGGGCTACGTTGTGTACGCCCGGTGGTATTGCCCCGGGCAGCAACGGCGCCAGGCGATTCAACTCATCGAAGCGGCCCGGCAGCTCGTGCCCGCGCTGGAGCATCCCCGGGTCCGGAACCCCTGCTGGTGTAGGATTGCCCGAGAACAGGATCCAATGGGAAATAACCCGTGACGGTCGTGTAACAATCCGCCGTCGGTTTCGTCTACAGAGTCGTCCATCTAACAATAGCAGGTAGCCATGCGATGGGGTAAACTTGCGAATGTCTGGTTGCTGAGTGGACTGATGCTTCTGCTGGTCGGGTCGGCTCTGGCCCAGCAGGTGCAGCGCATCACCTTTGAGGAAGCCCTTCGACTGGCTTTGCGGCGCAATCCGGCCATTCAGCAGGCCGCCAACGAACGTGCCCGCAGCGAAGTCGGACTGGCCAGCGCCCGGAGCAACTTTCTGCCCGACCTGAACCTGTCGGTTAGCGCCAGTCGGGACTATGGACGCAATTTCGTGCTGGAAGAAGGGCGTCTGGTGAATCAGATCACCCACTATTTCAGCTCCAGCATCTCGGCCAGTTTGAACCTGTTCAACGGCTTCCGGGACCTGAACGCGGTCGCGCAGGCCCGCTTTCAGGTGGCCGCCAGCGAACTGAACTACGTCCGTCAGCGCGAGACGGTGCTGTTCAACGTGATCTCGACCTTCCTGTCGCTTATCGAAGCGCGGGAGCAGGTGCGCATCCAGGAAGAGAACCTGGCCGCCCAGCGGGCGCTGCTCGAGCAGATCGAAGCCTTCGTGCAGGTGGGTAGCCGACCGGTGGCCGACCTCTACCAGCAGCAGGCGCAGGTGGCTTCGGCCGAGCTGGATCTGATCAATGCCCGGCGCAACCAGCAATTGCAGGAAGCGAATCTGATTCAACTGTTGCAGCTCGATCCGTTCGGGGCCTATGAGTTCGTCATTCCGGAAGTGGACACGGTGGCGCTGGGCGTTCGGGAATACGATGTGCAGGCCCTGCTGCAGGCCGCGCTGGAGCGGCGCTCGGACCTGCAGGCGCTGGAGGAGCAGATAGAAGCCGCCGAGTATGGCGTCCGCATTGCCCGGTCCACCTACTGGCCCACCATCTCGTTGCGGGCCAGTTATGGTTCCAGCTATACCGACCTGGCGCCTGTGGGCTTTCAGGATCAGTTTTTTGACCGAAATCGGCGCGGATCGGTCGGGTTGAGCCTTTCGTTTCCGATTTTCGACCGCTTCACGACGCGCCACAACGTGCAGCGGGCCCGGATCGAACTGGAAAATGCCCGGCTCCAGCTTCAGCAGCTTCGCCAGGAAATCGCCACGCAGGTGCGTCAGGCGTATCTGGACTACGAGACGGCCCGCCAGCAGTACCGGGCGGCGCAGGCGCAACTGCAGGCCGCACGGCAGGCGCTGGAGGCGGCACAGGAGCGTTATAACGTGGGCTCGGCCACGCTCGTCGAGCTCACGCAGGCGCGCGCCACCTACGTGCGGGCCGAGTCGGACCTGGTGCGGGCCCGCTACACGCTGGTGTTCCGCCAGAAACTCATCGACTACTACGTGGGCACGTTGATGTCCGAAGTAGACGTATTACGATAAGCCAGACCTGAGGTCGAGACCATGGCGCTTTCGAAAGCAACACGGCGTCTGTTGATCATCCTGGCCATCCTGCTCGGCCTGCTGGTGGTGATCGGTGTGGGCGGCCGCGCGCTCGGGCTGTTCAAGCAGGAGGCCGGCGTCGAAGTGGAAGTGGCCAAGGCCGAGCGGCGGACCATTACCCAGGTGGTGACCGCTTCGGGACGGGTGCAGCCCGAGGTGGAGGTAACGATCAGCCCGGACGTTTCGGGCGAGATCGTCGAGCTTCCGGTGCGCGAAGGGGATCGTGTGGAACGCGGGCAGCTGCTGGCCCGCATCCGGCCGGACTTCTACGAGGCCCAGGTGCAGCAGGCCGAAGCCGGCGTGGCGCAGGCGCGGGCCACGCTCAAACAGCGCGAGGCCGACCTGCTCCGGGCCGAAGCTGAATTCAAGCGCCAGAAGGCCCTCTACGAGAGGCAGGCCATTTCGGCCAGCGATTTTGAAGCGGCCCGCACGCAGTACGAGGTGGCCAAGGCCGCGCTGGAGGCCGCGCGCTATGCCGTTGAGAGCGCAGAGGCGCAGCTCCGCGAGGCCCGCGAGCAGCTGGCCAAAACCGTGATCTACGCGCCCATGAGCGGGATCGTGAGCAAGCTGGAGGTGGAGCTGGGCGAACGCGTGGTCGGCACCAGTCAGATGGCCGGCACCGAGATGATGCGCATTGCCCGGCTGGATCAGATGGAAATGGAAGTGGAGGTCAACGAAAACGACGTGGTGAACGTCTCGGTCGGCGACACGGCCACCATCTACATCGACGCCTATCCGGAGCGCACCTTCCGCGGTGTGGTGACCGAGATCGCCAACTCGGCGCGGATCACGAACCCGGGCACGCAGGAGCAGGTGACCAACTTCCCGGTAAAGGTGCGCATTCTGGGCACGGTCGCCTTGCCCGAGGCGGCGCCGTCACCTGTTGCCCGGGCCGAAGAGGTGCCGGCCAGTGCCGGACTGCTCCCGCCGTTGCGGCCCGGCATGAGCGGCACGGTGGACATCTACACGAAGACAGTTTTCGATGCGGTGGCCGTGCCCATCCAGGCCGTTACCGTGCGCGACTTCAACCGCGTGCGCCCCGAAGGGGAGACGGCTCCGGCCGACACGGCCAGCAATCCGCTGACGCTCAAAGAGGACCTTCGCAAGGTGGTCTTCATTGTGGAAAACGGCAAGGCGAAAATGGTGGAGGTGCAGACCGGCATCTCCGACGACACGCATATTGAGATCACGGCCGGGCTTCAGGGTGGGGAGACGGTCATCATCGGCCCCTACCGCGTCGTGAGCCAGACGTTGCGACCCGGCATGGCCGTACGTATTCAGCAACCGGGCCGCGGCCAGCGCATCATGGCAACGGTGCAATAACCCAACCCGAGCGACAGGCCATGACGACAACGACCGACAACCGGCGCCCGCTCATTCAGCTTCGCGATGTGACCAAGATCTACAAGATGGGCACCCAGCAGGTGCGGGCGCTTGATGGTGTTTCGCTGGACGTGTACCCGAACGAGTACGTGGCCATCATGGGCCCCTCGGGTTCGGGGAAGTCCACGCTCATGAACATCATCGGCTGTCTCGATACGCCCACCAGCGGCACTTACTACCTGAACGGCCGCGATGTAAGCCGGCTTTCGGACGACGAGCTGGCCCGCATTCGCAACAAAGAAGTGGGGTTCGTCTTTCAAACGTTCAACCTGCTGCCCCGCGTGAACTGCCTGCAGAACGTCGAACTGCCCCTGATCTATGCGGGCGTGCGCAAAAGCCAGCGGCGGGCGTTGGCCGAGGCGGCGTTGCGGAGCGTGGGCCTGGGCGACCGAATGCACCACAAACCCAACGAACTGTCCGGTGGGCAGCGCCAGCGCGTGGCGATTGCCCGGGCGCTGGTCAACAGTCCGTCGATCATCCTGGCCGACGAGCCCACCGGCAACTTGGACTCGAAGACCGGCGAGGAGATCATGCGGCTGTTTGAACTACTGTACCGTCAGGGGCACACGCTGCTGGTGGTCACGCACGAGCGCGACATCGCCCACCACGCCCGCCGGATCATTCACTTGCGGGACGGCCGGATCGAACGCGACGAGCCGGTGGCCCAGCCGTTGCTGGCCGACCTGGACCTGAGTGCGGCGGTGTGAGGCCATGGAACTCCCGATTCTGTACGAAGACGACGATCTGCTGGCCGTACACAAGCCTGAAGGCCTGGCGGCCATCCCCGAGCGCGATCCGTCGCGGCCTTCGGCGCGGCGCCTGCTCGAAGCAGCCCGCGGCGAACGGCTCTGGGTGGTGCATCGGCTCGACAAGGATGCTTCGGGCGTGCTGCTGTTTGCCCGCAACGCCGAAGCGCATCGCTACATGAACACGCTCTTCGAGCGACGCCGGGTGCGTAAGGTCTACCGGGCGCTGGTGCACGGTCGGGTCGCGCCGGGGCAGGGACAGATCCTGGCCCCGATCCGCATGTACGGCTCCGGCCGCATGGGCGTCGATCCGGAACGCGGCAAACCGGCCGAGACGCGCTACCGGGTGCTGGAGTACCTGGACGAAGCCTATTCGCTGATCGAAGCGTTGCCGCTGACCGGCCGCCGCCATCAGATCCGCGTGCACTGCTACCACATCGGCCATCCCATCGTGGGGGATCTCCGCTACGGCGATCGATCGGTGCAGCAGCGCTATCCGCGCCTGATGCTCCATGCCCTCAGTATCCGCTTCCGGCACCCGAAAGGGCAGGAGCTGGAGATCGTGGCACCCGTGCCCGAGAGTTTTCAGCGGGT
>WFPM01000009.1 GCA_015487635.1 Rhodothermus sp. | reverse complement strand
GTGCGGTCGCCGAAACGCGCTTTGAGCGGTTCCTGAAGCTGCCGGAAACGGCGCGACATGAGCGGGCAGAAGTCGGGCACCGGACAGCGCGTGTAAATGAACGTGAGCAGCACGGCCTGGCCCCGCAGGTCGGACAGGCGAAGTTGCAGGCTGTCCTGCGTCAGTAGCATGGCTTCGGGAAGCGGATCGCCTTCCTGCAGAAGGGGCAGGCCGTGCAGCGTAGGCCGAGGACCGGCCTCCAGGTTCAGGCGCGTGTCCGGTGGCAGGCGGCGGATGTCGGTAATCCAGGCGCTGTCGTGTGTCACGTGGAAGGTGAAGGCGATCAGGTCGCCCGGGGAGAGTTGGGCCACGGCCGCCGTGTCCGGGGTGCGAAACGGCATGGTCATGGCGGGCATGTAGCCGGGAATTTCTTCATGCTGGATGAAGAGCGTGTGCGGATCGTCGCCGAAGTCGACCACGCGACCACGTACTTCGTAGGTGCGCGAAAACCGACAGCCCGTCCACAGTAGCAGGGTGGTGAGGAGCAGCAGGCGCGGCATGGCATCGGGAGACGGTTCGTTCCGGGTACGGAACGGATACGTCGGATCGGCACCGCGGATCTGCTTTTGCCAAAAACTCAGGAACGGCGGTTGCGGGCCGATTCGATGGCTTTCAGAAGCTGCTGGCGGGTGAAGGGTTTCGTCAGGTACTCGTCGAATCCTTCCTGTAGAAACCGGTCGCGGTCTTCCGGGCGGGCGTAGGCGGTAAAGGCGATAGCGGGAGTGTCGCGGTAGGTGAGGCGCTCTCGGAGTTCGTGCAGCAGATCGATTCCCGTGCGCTGTTCGCCCAGGTTGATGTCGAGCAGCAGCACCTCGGCATGCTCCTGACGGGCCAGTTCCAGCGCTTCATCAAAAGTGGCGGCCAGCAACAGGTCGAAGTGCTCCTGTAGAAAATAGCGCAACAACAACCGCGTTTCCGGATTGTCTTCAACGGCCAGCAGCCGCGGCTTCGAGGGTTCCGACATCGTCAATGTCCCTGTTAGCGTGACCGGTTACGTACAGAATCGTCAATCGGGAGCGGTACTTAACCTATCTGCCACAAAAGCAGAAATTGCCAGATGCGCCGGATGTTCCATGTTGGTATTTCCACCAGCGTAGTGGTGTGTCGTAGTTGCAGCAGCAGGTGCGGAAGCGGCCGCAGTTGCAGGCGCAGCAACGTGTGCTGTCCCCGGTCGTTCAGAGCCGCCAGCGCCATACTGTAGCGCAGGCTGGGCTCGGGTGCGTAGAGCAGCAGGGCCGAGTCGCTGTCGAAGAAGGTCAGGCGGGCGTCGAGCTGGAGCCAGGGGTGGGGTAGCCAGCGCAGGCCCTGGTAGAACAACCAGCCGGTGGTGCGGTGCCCGGCTTGCGTGCGGCGGGCGTGTTCCAGGCGGGCTTCCAGTCGCAGTGCAGGACTGAAGGCGTAGGTACCGTGCCAGCGGACAGACAGGTAGCGCTCGGGCGCAGTCGCTTCGAGCAGGGACGCGCCAGGACCCGGCGCTTCTCTGCGTCGCTCGGTTCGGTTATGTCGCAGTTGCAGGTAGGTCTCCACCCAAGGACGCGGGCGCGTGGTGATCCGGAGCCAGTGCGTGCGGCCGGTAGTGGGCCAGAATTGTCTGTAGCGGGGCCAGGGAAGCCGGTACTGATCGACGGCAGCCAGGAGCTGCCAGCCCGGGGCCGGCGTGAGCTCCAGGCCGAGGTAACCGCCCGTTTCGCCGGTGGGCGTGCCGCTCCGGGTGTCGAACGGATCGCCATGCAGGCTGACGAAGCGGGTGGGCAGGTGACGTACAGCCAGCGTGCCCCGGGCAAAGCGACCCATTGGCCCCGACAGCGCCGCTACCAGGCCGAAGGGACGGCCAAACGTGCCGCCGACCTCGGCGCTTAGCAGCGTCCGGCCGAGCAAAAGCTGCCCGAAAACGCCCAGCGTGTGGGCCGTACGGCCGCGCCAGGCATGCCGGTTGTAGGGTGCCTCGGAAGGCTGCAGCGGATGGGCAAAGTGCGTCGTGTAGCCGACCAGCCCCAACTGGCCGCGTGCATGCTCGAAGGTCAACGCACCGCCCAGCACGTCGCTGCGCAGCCCCCCTTTGCGGCTGCGTTCGGCCTCGGTGCGGTGCAGCCCCGAAGCGGGCAGACTGACGACGCCGGCCTGGAGCGCGGCCTCGAGCGTGTCGATCCGGGCGTCCAGCCATCGACGCGATCCGAACAGGGCAAGGCGCAGAAACGGCGTGGGCGCCAGCGTCAGGGCCAGTCCCCGAAAATAGCGCACTTCGTCGGTGCCGCTGTAGGGCGTCAGCCCCGATCCCTGTCGCAGCGGCGCGTCGGCCGCCGCCTGGTAACTGTCGATGGCCGGCATGGACCAGAGGGTCAGACCGGTGCCGAAGCGGGCACCGAAGTCGCCCACGATGAGCTGTTGCAGCCACCCCGAGCTACGCCAGGCAATAAACCCGGCCTGATGATCAAAGCCGTAGGTGCGGGTGGTGGGATCCCAGCGAAACGGCTCACCCGGATCGTTCTCGAGCGTGAGGGCTGCCTCGAGGCGACCGTAGCGCAACCGCAGGCGCGTCTGGAGCCGGAGTGGAGGACCGGGGTAGCGTGCGTCGGCCTGTTCCGGAAGGTAGTCGAGCCGTTGCAGCATGTAGCCTGAAGGGCGGATGGGGCGCCGGAGCGAACGAATGGTTACGAACGGACGGATGCGGGCCAGCAACTCCGGCGAGAAGCCCTCCACACGAAGCAGTTCGTCCACCTCGGTCAACGGCCGATGCCGGCGATAGGCAGCGATCCGCCGCGCCAGCAGCGGCGAAAGACCGGGAAGGCGGGCCAGCTCACCCACCGGGGCCGTGTTCAGGTCCAGCGGATCCTGCAGCCGCTCGTCCAGCCAGGCGGCCAGCTCCTCCAGCGCCTCCGGATCGAGCGTTAGTCCTTCCAGGGCTGCCTCGATGGGCAAGGCCGGAGGAAGCGTGTCCGGCACGACCTGCCGGGCAAATGCCGGCGTTGCAACGAACAGCAGGATTCCGAGCAAATGCATGGCGGCTTACTGAACCAGTGTCAGCGAAAGTGCAGGCGACCAGCCCAGCACGGCGTGGTATTCGGCGGCCGCATCCGCTTGGATCGGCCCGATCGTGAGTCCGAAGCCGGCCGTGATGCGTTCGGGCAGCGTGCCCGCACCGAAGCGGAGCATGAGCATGGGCAGTGCCTGCACTTCGAGTCCTGCACGGAAGTCGGGCGCAAAGCGCAGTTCCTTGTACACGTCCACCAGTAGCCGGAACGGTGCGGCCGGGTGGTAGGCCAGGCCCAGGCGCAGCGTGCGGGGCAGCGCCTCGCGGCCGGACAGTCGGGGCGCGTTCAGGTTGGTAGCGGCCATGCCCACCGTCAGCCAAGGAAAGACTTCGGCCTGCAAACCCGCCCAGAGGCCGAGCGCACCAGCCGCGCCGTAGCGTTCGATGGTCACGTGCTGGTAGCGCAGGCTCAGGCCCAGGCGGAGCGGCCGACGGGTAGCCGGATGCAGCGTGCGGGCCAGCCCCAGCCAGAGGTGCGTCTCCCGGTAGGCCTCGAAGCCGAACGTGCGCGCCCCCAGCGCTACCGTCATACGCGCCACGGGTTGCACATAGGTAGCCGCCCCCAGCCGCAGCGCTTCAAGCCCGTAGGCCTGGCTGACCATGAGCGACAGCGCCGCCCGCCGCCAGTCAGCCCAGGCGGCCGGATTTGCGTGCGCCCAGACGTCGGCCGTCAGGGCCGTGGTGGCACCGGCCAGCGCCACGGCCCGTGCCCCTCCTTCCAGCGACTGACTCCGTGCGCCCCCGATCAGCCCTGCCACAAGCAGCACGCTCCACAGGCGGATGTGTCGTCGCCGCGACATGGCATCTGTAGAAAATGCAGCGCCACGGCTGCAAAACAGGGGCGGTTCGGCGCAACCGGAGTGGGAAACCAGCGCCACGGGTTGCCGTACCATGGGCCGGTATGGCTTCAGTCAGACGACACGGATTCAAAGCGTGGCGGCTCGGGCTGGCGCTGGCGCTGTTCCTCGCGGTGCCGCTCCAGGCCCAGGAGCTGAACTGTTCTGTCTCGGTCAATTATCAGAAGTTGCAGGGCTCCCAGTACGACTACCTGCGCGATCTGGAAGATCAGATCCGACGCTACCTCAACGAGCGGCGCTGGACGAACGACACGTTCGAAGACATCGAACGCATCGACTGCATGGTTCAGGTTTTTTTTGAAGAGGCCATTACGCTGACGCGCTTCCGAGCCCGCCTCGTGCTGGCCACGCGCCGCCCGATCTACGGCACCACGCAGTACACGACAGTGTTGCAGCTCAGCGATCCGAACTGGGAATTTGAGTATCCGCAGGGTACCCCGCTGATCTTCAACATGGAGCAGTTCCATCCGCTGACGTCCGTACTCGACTTCTATGCCTTCATCATCCTGGGGTACGACTACGACACGTTCAGCGAGCTGGGTGGCACGCCGTTTTTCGAGCAGGCCCGGCGCATTGCCGAACTGGCACAGGCGGCCGGTGCCAGCGGGTGGAACCAGATCGGCGACGATCGCAGCCGCGTGGCCCTGATCACGCAACTGCTCGATCCGCGCTACCGGGCGGTCCGCCAGGCCTATTTCAAGTATCACTTCGAAGGCCTGGACCACTTCGTGCTGGATCCCGACGCGGCTCGTGCTGCCGTGCTCGATGTGCTCCGCTCGCTGGAGGCGCTTTACCAGGAGGTGTCGCGGCCCTACGTAATGGACCTGTTTTTCACGGCCAAATACCAGGAGCTGGCGACCCTTTTCGAAGGTTCCCGCTTTGCGCAGGAAGCTTTTTCGATCCTGAGCGAGCTGGATCCCTCGCATCTGTCCGAGTACAACCGGCTGGCGCAGTAGCTCTGTAAAGAAGTCGGCAAATGCCATCCGACGTTTTGCACTTACCGGAAGCGTTTCCGAATTTGAAAAAGATCTGCCGGATCACGGCAGGCAAGGGGTGGGCTTCTGCGCCCGTCTGATTCAGCGATCCGGCAGGGATCGCACCTGTGGCGCGCTCTTACCATTCCCCGAAACCAACCTGTTCAGAACGCTATGCCGCGCAAACCAAAGCCAAAGTGGCCGGCCGAGATCAACGGCCATCGCCTGCATCCGGAAAGCCTGATGATGAGTTACGGCTACCGACCCGAGTGGTCGGAAGGCGCGCTCAAATGTCCGATCTTTCAGACTTCAACGTTCGTCTTTCAGTCGGCCGAAGAGGGCAAGCGGTTCTTCGAGCTGGCCTATGGGCTACGGGAGCCTCAGCGGGCCGAACAGCTCGGACTCATCTACAGCCGCCTGAACAATCCGGACCTGGAAATCCTCGAAGACCGCCTCACGCTCTGGGATGACGCCGAAGAGGCGGCTGCCTTCGAAAGTGGCATGGCGGCTATCTTCATTGCACTGCTTACATTTCTGCGGCCCGGCGATGTGGTGCTGCACAGCGAGCCGCTTTACGGCGGTACCGACTACCTGCTCAAGCACATCCTGACCGCGTGGGGCATCGAGCCCGTGGGCTTTCTGGCGGGCACGCCCGAAGACGAAGTGCGGGCGCTGATCGACGAAAAGGGCATCGGCGAGCGGATCCGCGTGCTCTACGTGGAGACGCCGGCCAACCCCACAAACCAACTGGTGGACCTGGAGGCGTGCGCCCGCATTGCCCGCGATCATGGCCGACCGGATCGCCCCGTGCTGGTCATGGTGGACAACACATTCCTGGGGCCGCTCTGGCAACATCCGCTCAAGCACGGTGCCCACGTGGTGCTCTACTCGGCTACAAAGTACATCGGCGGCCACAGCGATGTCATTGCCGGGGCGGCACTGGGCTCCAGCGAACTCATCAAGGCGATCAAGGGCACGCGTACGTTCACCGGCTCGATGGCAGGGCCGTGGACGGGCTGGCTGCTCATGCGCAGCCTGGAGACGCTCAAGATCCGCATGGAAAAGCAGGCACGCAACGCCCGGCGCGTGGCCGACTTTCTGGCCGAGCATCCGAAGGTGGAGCGCGTCTACTATCTGGGACATCTGAAGGAAGACGATCCCCAGTACGAAATCTTTCGGCGCCAGTGCAAGAGCCCGGGCGCGATGATTTCGTTCGAGGTCCGGGGAGGCGAGGCCGAGGCGTTCCGCTTCCTGAACAGCCTGAAGCTCATCAAGCTGGCCGTGAGCTTGGGCGGGACCGAATCGCTCGCCGAGCACCCCGCCACCATGACGCATTCCGACATCCCGCCTGAAGAGCAGCGCCGCATCGGCATCCGCGAAAACCTGATCCGACTTTCGGTCGGTATCGAACACCCCGCCGACCTCATCCTCGATCTGGAACAGGCCCTGGAGGCGGTGTAGGGAAAGATGACTGAATGAGTCGTTGTAAGCAGTGAAGGGCACGTTGTAGACTGGGAGCGTTTGAGGCCGCCCTGGTTACGTTCCAGACGTCCCTGACAAATTCCATGAGGTAAGAATTATAGGCGGGTCCGATGCGTTGTCCCTGGCCGGGTACCAAACCTTCCCTGATCGTTCGCTTTCTGGACTGGGAGGCCAGATTAATAAGGAATTGTTTGGGATCGGGGAGTGCTTCAGGATTACGTGGGATTCGGGACGTGCTTACGCCAAGAAACCGGGCTAAATTGCTCCGATCAGCCAGTAGCCAGGCTTCAATAGCACGAACGGCTATGCGGAAGCACATTCGAGGGGCTGGATGTGGTAACCAGTCATTCCGCAGGGCCGGTGGGCAATCAGCACGATCTAAATCAACAAGCACCAGCCAAGGCAGCGTATGAGCTGCATGATTGTAGCCTCGAATTCGTTCTCTCAGGTGAGATATGCCTTGTTTTCCATATACAGGACCACAGGAAGCACCGACGTGGGTAACAAGCCTTCGCGCTACCCACTCATCCAGATCCCCCTCTACAGCAACATAAATGGTAACCAGCTCAGTCATTGATCAGCAAACAAGCTGAGTTGAACAGCTTTCTGTGGACGAGTGTGCGTGAGAGCGATCTCTCCAATTGGGACACCGCTCTCCAACAACTTTTGGGCTTCCTGAAGTGCAGCAGTGGACTGAACGCGCGTTCCTTCTCGGTCTGGAATTAACAGCAACACTTCGTTCAGCCCGATTCCTTCGTCTGACAACAATTCCGGAGAGTGTGTGCTAATGATGATCTGCCGCTTGGTATGCTGTTGGAAGCGGGCTATCATCTGAGGAATATGGCGTACAATTTCTGGATGAAGCGACAGTTCAGGTTCTTCCAGAAGCAATGGACCTGTTCCGTCCAGAATAGCCCAGAGCAGCCCCATCAGCCGAAGGGTGCCATCTGAAAACTGCTCCTCGGTTTGCCAGGCCCCCTGTGGGCGCCAGTGTTCATATTTGCCGCGAAGATGGGGTACGCCGCGGTTATCCCGAAAAAGCTGAATTTCCGCAAGCTGAGGAATTGCGATTTTCAACGCTTCGCAAATACGCCGGAGACGTGCATTACGGGTCCGCTCCGGCACTTTAGCGATTTGTTCCAGAAAGTCGCCCCCGTAGGGATCACTGTGGCGTCCTGCACCTCGATCGGGCTCTCTCACAATCTGGGGGACGATGTGCAGGTAACGAATGGTATTCAAAAAAGTGGCGAGTTCGCGAAATGGTTGGTTCACAGTGACCTGCTCCAGATGCGTCTGGGTCAGACGTTCTGGATCTTCTTTGTCTTCCGGAGTAGGTCGCTCAAGTAAAACCTGCCCGTTACGACGAACACATTCCCTGCGAACAAGCGGACGCCTCTGATTATCCTGGTGAAAGGCAAGCTCATATTCCCAGACATCCTGATCACCAGTGCGTATTTGGACGGCAATTTCGATATCAGGAGAACGGCGGGCCGCCAGACAACGAATGGCACTGACGCCTCCTCGTCGTTTGATCGCGCGCTGTAGCCCTCCACCAGGCTCGGCCAGGTCACGCAGAAAACGGAATACATC
>WFPM01000008.1 GCA_015487635.1 Rhodothermus sp. | reverse complement strand
TCTTCCTGGGCTTCGGTGACCAGGCGCGTCACGTCGGCAATGGCATCGCCGGGCTTGAGCTGGATTAGCCGGACGCCCTGGGTATGCCGGCCCATACGGCTGATGTCGGCCACGTGGATGCGGATCATCAGGCCGTTCTGGGTGATGATCATCAGATCGTCGGTGTCCTGCACGGCCTTGATCGCAATGAGCCGGCCTGTGCGCGACGTGATCTTCATGGTCCAGACGCCCTTGCCACCTCGCCGCTGGAGGGGATACTCTTCCAGCGGCGTGCGCTTGCCGTAGCCGTTGGCACTGATCGACAGGATGCAGGGCGAAGCTTCGGGTGCGACGGCTACCATGCCCACCACCTGCTCGCCGGGCTCCAGCGCAATGCCCCGCACGCCGCGCGTGTTGCGACCCATCGGCCGCACGTCCGATTCATCGAAACGCACGACGCGACCGCCCGAGGAGGCCAGCAGCACATGCGCCCGGCCGTCGGTCAGCACCGCTTCGATCAGCTCGTCCCCTTCGGCAAAGGCGATGGCGATGATGCCGTCGGCCCGCGGACGGCTGAAGGCTTCCAGTTCCGTCTTCTTGACAAGGCCCTGGCGCGTGGCCATCAGCACGTAGTGCGTGCGCAGAAATTCCGGGTTCTCGAAGTCTTCCTTGCGGATGTTCAGCACAGCGCGCACGCGATCGTCGGGTGCGATCTGGATCAGGTTGCGGATAGAGCGGCCGAGGCTGGTGCGGCTGCCCTCCGGGATGTCGTAAACACGCAGCCAGTAGCAACGGCCATGGTCGGTGAAAAAGAGCAGATAGTCGTGATTCTTGCAGGCGAACAGATGCTCGATATAGTCATCCTCACGCATGCCGCTGGCCTTCATGCCCACGCCGCCGCGGCCCTGCTGCCGGTAGATGTGCGTCGGGGTGCGTTTGATCAGGCCCTGGTGTGACAGCGTGACCACCACCTGCTCGTCCTCGATCAGGTCCTCAATGGCAAAGTCGCCGCCGCCCGCGTAGTCGATCTCCGTGCGTCGCGCGTCGGCGTACTTCTGCTTCAGCTCAAGCAGCTCTTCCCGGATGATCTGCCAGCGCAGCGGCTCGCTGGCGAGGATGCTGCGCAACCGTTCGATTTCTTGCAGCAGCGCCCGGTATTCTTCTTCAAGTTTCTGGCGCTCGAGGCCGGTCAGGCGGCTCAGCCGCAGGGCAAGAATCGCATTGGCCTGCGCCTCGGTGAGCGTGAAATGCGAGGTCTGTTCGATGGGCAGCCCCAATCGTTCGCGCTGCTCCGGCGTGAGCCGTTCAGGCAGTACGCCCTCCATGAGGCGCTGGCGCGCTTCGTCCGGATCGGCCGAATAGCGGATGATGTTGATGACGATGTCGAGGTGGTCGAGCGCGATCTTGAGTCCTTCCAGGATGTGCGCGCGCTCTTCGGCCTTGCGTAGCTCGAAGTGGGTGCGCCGCGTCACCACGTTGTGCCGGTGGTCCAGATAATGGCGCATCAGTTCTTTGAGCGTGAGCGTGCGCGGGCGGCCGTTTACCAGCGCCACCATGTTCACGCCGAAGGTCTGCTGGCAGGGCGTGTACTTGTAGAGCTGATTCTGAATCACCAGTGGCACGGCGTCTTTGCGCAGCTCCAGCACGACGCGCAGGCCTTCGCGGTCGCTTTCGTCCCGGATGTCCGTAATGCCGTCGATGCGGCGCTCCCGCACCAGATGCGCGATTTTTTCGATCAGGCTGCTTTTGTTGACCTGATAGGGAATTTCCGTGATAACGAGCGCTATACGGCCCGGCCGGATCTCTTCTTCGTGAATGCGCGCGCGGATTACGATGCGGCCGCGGCCGGTGGCATAGGCTTCGCGGACGCCGCTGTAGCCGTAAATGATGCCGCCTGTGGGGAAGTCAGGCGCCGGAAGGTGCTTCAGCAGTTCGTCCAGCGAGATGTCCGGATTGTCGATCATGGCCACGAGTGCATCGACGGCCTCGCCCAGGTTGTGCGGTGGGATCTTGGTGGCCATGCCCACGGCGATGCCGTCGGCGCCGTTGACGATCAGGTTGGGCAGGGCGGCTGGGAGCACAACCGGCTCTTTCAGCGAGCCATCGAAGTTGTCCTGAAAATCGACGGTGTCCTTGTCGATGTCCCGCAGCATTTCCTCGGCCAGGCGCGTCAGTCGCGCTTCCGTGTAGCGCATGGCGGCGGGACTATCGCCGTCGATCGAGCCGAAGTTGCCCTGGCCATCAACCAGCGGATAGCGCATGGCGAAGTCCTGCGCCATGCGCACCATCGTGTCGTAGACGGCCGCGTCGCCGTGCGGGTGGTACTTACCGAGCACCTCGCCGACGATACGGGCGCTTTTCTTGTAAGGAGCGTTGGACGTCAGGCCGAGCTCGTACATGCCGTAGAGCACGCGACGATGAACCGGCTTGAGCCCGTCGCGTACATCCGGCAATGCCCGGCCCACAATCACCGACATGGAATAGTCGATGTAGGAGGATTTCATTTCCTCCTCAATATTGACAGGAATAATGCGAGGTTTTTCTGCTTCCATTTCTGCTGAATATGGTTAATTTCGATCCAGGTGACAACAATACGTTCGCAGCGGGCATTTTCCGCCGGGAAATATTCCAAAATAGGAAAAACGACACAATGAAGCGAACGCGTAAGATGAAAAAAGTTCTCATTTTCTGAGACGGGAAAGTTTTGACAAATTTGCATTTGTGCAAAATGCAGACAGGCTTTACGGAAACGCGGGAGCGGCCGGACATTCAGGGACACCGGGGCGCGCGGGGGTTGCGTCCGGAGAACACGTGGCCGGCTTTTGCCCGGGCCATCGAACTGGGTGTGAACTCGCTGGAAATGGACGTGGTGATCGCGGGCGATGGCACGGTGGTCGTGTCGCATGAGCCCTGGTTTTCGGCGACGCTGTGTCGGGAGCCGTCCGGGCGCCCCGTGCGGCCATTCCGGCGCTACAATCTGTACCGGATGACCTACGCGGAGATCGCCCGCTTCGACTGCGGCAGCCGGCGTCATCCGCGCTTTCCGCAGCAGGAACCGGTGCCCGTCCCTAAGCCCCGACTGGAGGAGGTGCTGCGCCGGGCCGAAGCGTATGCGGCCGAGCTGGGACGTCCACCGGTGCGCTACAGCATTGAGATCAAATCGCGGCCAGAGTGGGAAGGCCGCTACCAGCCCGATCCGGAAACGTTCGTGCGACGGGTGCAGGCCGTCGTGGCCGCCTGCGGCGTGACGACGCGCACGACCCTGATGTCGTTCGACGCGCGCGTGCTGCAGGTGGCCCGGCGACTGTTTCCGGAGCTGGCCCTGTCGCTGCTGGTGGAGCGCAACGATCGCCGTCCGCTGGAGACGCAGCTGGCGCGTCTGGGATTCGTGCCGGAGGTGTACGGCCCCGACTATCGCCTGGTCACGGCGAAGCTGGTGGCCGAGGTTCACGCCCGCGGCATGCGCCTGATCCCCTGGACCGTCAACCGCGTACGCGACATGCAACGCCTGCTGCGTCTGGGCGTGGACGGTCTGATCACGGACTACCCCGACCGGGCGTTGGCGCTGCTGCAAGAATAAAGATGCAACCGGACCGGAGGCCTTTTCGTCAAAGGAGCCGGCATTCTGATCAACAGGCATGTCTATGTATCGGATCGGCTGGTTTGTGCTGATCGGGCTGCTGCTGGCCGAAGGCATCCAAGCGCAGCCGGCTACGATCAGCGGGTTCGTGCGGGATGCCGTCACAGGCGAATCGCTCATTTTTGCGAATGTCGTGCTCAAGGGCACGCCTTATGGCACAGCCACCAACGCGGCCGGTTTCTACTCGCTGACCGGCATTCCGCCCGGTACCTACACGCTGGCCGTCTCCTATCTGGGCTACCGTCTCTTTCAGGTCGAACTGACGCTGCGGCCCGGCGAGACCCGACGTCTGGACATCGAACTGGAGCCGGAGCCGCTGATGGCCGGTGAAGTGGTGGTCACGGCCGAACGCGAGCTCGAAGAAGCCCGTAACCTGAGCGTCACGCAGGTCGAAACCCGCCTGGTGCAGGAGCTGCCCGCCGCTTTCGAGCCGGACGTGTTCCGCACGCTGCAACTGCTGCCCGGCGTCAAGGCCGCTTCGGACTACTCCAGCGGCCTGTACGTGCGCGGAGGCAGCCCGGACCAGACGCTCATCCTGCTCGACGGCACGACGGTCTACAACCCCACGCACGTCTTCGGCTTTTTTTCCACGTTCAATCCCGATGCGATCAAGGACGTCCGCCTCTACAAAGGCGCCTACCCGGCCGAGTACGGTGGCCGTCTCGGCTCGGTGCTGGACGTCTACAACAAGGACGGCAACCGCAACCAGACCCGGGGCCGCCTGAGCATCGGGATGCTGGCCTCACGCCTGATGCTGGAAGGACCGTACCGGTGGGGCTCCTGGATGATCGCTTTTCGCCGATCAACGATCGAACCATTGCTGGCCGTGCTCCGCAGCCAGAACGTCGAGGGCGCCCCGGACCGTTTCTACTTCTATGACCTGAACAGCAAACTGAACATCGACGCTTCGGCCAACGACCGGCTCTCGCTGGCCTTCTACGCAGGGACCGACGTGCTGAAGTTGCCTTTTCTCGAAGATAGCCAGGTACGCGTCACCTACGGTAACCGGACGGCCACGGCGGGGTGGACGCACCTGTTCTCAGAGCGGCTGTTTTCAAGCTTCCGGCTGACCGGCTCTTACTACTTCAGCCTGCCCACGTTCGAACTGGCCGGGACGCCCTTCGAGCGCATGAACACGGTAACGGACTGGTCGGTGCGCGGCGATTTCGAATACTTCCCGAGCGATAAACACGCGCTGAAGCTGGGCTACTGGGGTGGGCTGTTTCGCTTTCGCCTGCAGGATCGCTTCGACGAAGAAGAAGGCCTGCGGGCGTCGATCGATGCGCTCTACGGGGCGCTTTACCTGCAGGAGACCTTCCGGCCCTCGCCCTTCTGGGTGCTGCAGGGAGGGCTGCGGCTGAGCTACTTCGGGCGTGGGCGGTACGTGCGACTGGAACCGCGTCTGTCGCTCGAATACCGGCCCCGGTCCAACGTGCGGCTGCAGGCCGGTTACGGCCGCTACTATCAGTACCTGACACTCATTTCCAGCGAGCTGATCACAGCCTTCGACGTCTGGCTCACCGTCGATGAAGGGGTGCGGCCGGCCTGGGGCGATCAGTTCGTGCTCGGAACCAAGTGGGAGCCGCTGGCCGGGGTGAACGTGGAGCTGGAAGCCTACTACCGCACGATGCGGGCGCTGTTCGAGTTTGATCCCTTTCTGCCCGACGTGGCCGGGCTGTCCTATCCCGAGCTGTTCCGGGTGGGTGACGGCTATGCCTACGGCGTGGAGGTGCTGTTGCAGCGCTCGGTGGGGCGCCTGACCGGGCTGCTGGGCTACACGTGGGGCCGCACGCGACGCCGCTTTCCAGGGGTCAACCTGGACGAAAGGGGGCGCCCGCAGTTCTATCCGCCCAAGTACGACCGGACGCACGACCTGAGCCTGGTCGTCAGCTACGATCTGTCGCGCCACTGGCGGCTTTCGACGGTTTTTGTCTATGCGACCGGGCAGGCCTACACGGAGCCCTCGGGGCAGTACCGGCTCGGACATGATCCGTTCGGCGCGGACACGCGCAACGTGATCCTGACACCCGGCTATAACAATGCCCGCCTGCCCGCCTATCACCGGCTCGATGTAGGATTGACGCGTCGCGGACGGTTTTTCGGGCTGGCCGACTACACGCTGCAGCTCCAGGTGCTGAACGTCTATGCCCGGCGTAACCTGTGGTTCTACTTCTTCGAATTCGAGCGGGAAGGAACGGTCAAGCGCAACGAGGTACCCCAGATTCCGATCCCGCTGCCCAATCTGTCGTTCACCTTACGGTTCTGAGCCATGCCGCGCGTTGTCTGGCTGGTATTGATCGGCATGCTGGGATGGGCGGCCTGCGATCAGGTCGAACCTATCCGGTTCGTGCCCGAGTACGTGGTCGAGTCGTACCAGATCGCGGGTGAGCCGCTACAGCCGGTCTGGCTGACGCGGACGTTGCCGCTCGACGCCGTCTATGTGCCTGATTCAGTGCGAGTGCGGGGAGCCCAGGTACGCATTGCGTTGCTGGATGCGCAGGGCATGCCCGAGCGTTGGTATCCTTACCAGGAGCATCCGGACGCACCCGGCTACTACGTGCCCATACCGCTGGTGCGTGAGGCGCGGGTGCGGCCGCTGCGCACTTACCGGTTGGAAGCCCGCATGCCCGACGGGACGGTGCTGACGGCCGAAACCACCGTGCCCGACACGTTCCGGGTGCTGGGCGTGAATCTCGACTCGGTACGCTATCGGAGCGAGGTGCGCCTGGAGCTGATCATGACGCGCAGCGAATATCCCGGCCGCCAGGCCGTCTACATCATCACAACCGAGGCGCTGGAGCCGACCGAGGAGAATCTGACCCCCTTCGGACGTGCGCTCTACGAAGACAGCACCTTCACGCTCGAGGAGCTGCGCGTGAGCGGCTCGCCCATTCTGAACGAGGCCAACTACACAGAATTGCCCGACGGTACGCTCCGACTGCAACTCCCCTGGCTGGCCGTGCTCTTCTACGGGCCCAATCGGGTGACAATCAGTGCACTGGACGACAACCTGTACGACCTGATCCGCACGCAGAGCGTGCAGCAGGGTGGCTCGACGCTCTCGCCCGGTGAGATCCCGGCCGTGCTGGAACATGTAGAAGGGGGGCGGGGTGTCTTTGGCAGCTATGCGCGGGTCCAGTACACGTTCGTCGTCCAACGTTGACCCGTATTATTATACTGAGCGTGCCTGTCTCTGAAACGAGAGCGAACCGGAACCGTGCGTTTGATCATCGCGGCCAACCGGGCCCCGCTGCGCTACACCCACGACGAAGGCTGGGTGCCGGCCATCGGGGGGTTGGCCACGGCCCTGTTACCCGTGCTGCAGGAGCAGGGCGGCGTCTGGATTGCCATGCAGGAAGACGCAAAGGCTCCGAAGCGCCAGTCCTATCCGCCTGAGGCGCCCGACCTGGAAATCCAGCGGATCCCGCTCAGTGCGCAGGAGCGCACGCACTATTACCTGGGCATGTCCAACCGAGTGCTCTGGCCCATCTGCCATTACATGCTGCAGCATCTGGAGCTGGAGCGGGCGTATATGGAAGCCTACCGCACGGTCAACCAGCGCTTTGCCGAGGCCATCATACACGCCTATCAGCCGGGTGATTTCATCTGGGTGCACGACTATCACCTGATGCTGGTGCCCCACCTGGTACGCCAGGCCATTCCCGACGCGAACATCTCGTTCTTCTGGCACATTCCCTGGCCTGCCATGGAGGTCTATCGCATTCTGCCCTGGTCGCGCGAGCTGCTGCAGGGCATGCTGGGGTGTGATCTGATCGGTTTCCATGTCGAGGAATATGTCGAAAACTTTCTGGAAAGCGCGCGCTATCTGCTCGGCGCCGAAATCGAGGGCAACCGG
>WFPM01000007.1 GCA_015487635.1 Rhodothermus sp. | reverse complement strand
GCCTGCAACTTCGCCTGTCCGACCTGCGGGGCCAGGCCGTGCTGCTCACGTTCATTTACACGCGCTGTCCGGTGCCCGACTTCTGCCCGCTCATGTCGCGCCGTTTCCGGCAGCTTCAGGAACCGCTCAAAGCGCGTTTCGGCGACCGCACGCGTCTGCTGACGATCAGCTTCGATCCGGCCTACGACACGCCTTCGGTCCTGCGACGCTACGCCCGGCACTACACGGACGACACCCGTCACTGGATCTTTGCCACGGGCGACACGACCACCATCCGCCGGCTGGCCACCCGGTTCGGCGTGCACTACGAAGCCGAAAGAGGCGAGATCGTCCACAACCTGACCACGGCGCTGGTGGCCCCCGACGGTCGCATTGCCCGCATCTGGCGCGGCAACCGCTGGACGCCCGACGAGGTGCTCGCGGCCGTTGCCGAGCTGCTGGCCGACGCTTCGGCGACGCGCTGAACGCTCAGCGCCAGACGGTCTGCCACTTTCTGTCGCGCAGACGGTAGGCCATTCCGGCCCGCAGATTCAGCCGCAGGTGCGAAAAAAGCCGGAGCTGCACGCCGGCCCCGCCGCCTACTGCGCTGAGGTCGCGCACTCCCGAGCCCGCACCGTCAAGAACCCGAACCGTCTCGGCAAAGCCATACAGATACAGCGCCTCGACGTAGATCGGCAGGATCACCAGGCCGTTGTCGATGAACTTCAGCGGCACAAGCGCCAGCGCGCCCAGCCGTCCGAACGTGCCGCGGCCCAGGTAGGCGTTTTCCCAGCCGCGGGGCAGAAAGGTGGTCAGGTCGTAGATATTGCCCCGGTTCTGCCAGAGCAGCCCGGCATCGAGCCGCAAGCCGACGTTATAGCGGGCCAGCAGCGGCAGATACAGGTACAGGTTGGAGCGATAGGCGGCGCGCCGGGCCAGCGTCGTGCGCCGCACGTCCCGGAGCACCCGCGTCGTCCAGCTCAGCCCCTGGTTGGGCATCAGGTCGCGCAGGTTCTGCTGCAGCCGATAGGCCACTGTCACGATGGGTTCCACCGTCTGGCGCGTGTCGCTCAGCAGCGTGGGATGGCCGGGTTGCCGGTGCCAGAAATAGCGCTCCTGCTCGGTGCGGCCGATCAGCGTCAGCAGCAGCCACGAGCTGTACACGTTCGATTCCAGCAGCACGGGCAGGTTGGCGCTGACGGCCACGCCGCGCCGCTCGCGCCCGACCCGACGGATTGCACCGTCGCTGAAGCGCACCAGCGCCGAACCCGGCAAATCATACAGGAAAACCCCGGGCCGGAAGGGCCAGCCGCCGTAGCTCAGCCACAGGCTGCCCCAGAGCCGATCCTGCCGGTAAAAGCCATGCGCCATGTACACCCAGCGCTGCAGCGGATCGGTGCCTTCCACTCCCAGTCCGAACGCCCAGCCCAGCCCTTCGCCGAAACCGTCCGGGTTGCCCTGCGGTAGATCTCCCACCAGATAGGTCAGGCGTGGCCGCCACAGGTAGCGCCAGGGCCGATAGGGCCGCGGCGGCCCGTCGAACGTGACAGGCGCCGGACCATCCGATGCGGCGACGGCAGGTTGCAGCGAGAACGGCGCCAGTTCCGTCGGAGGTACTTCAGGCGCCGTCTCGGGGCGGAAGGGGATACGCACCAGCTCGTAGCGCTCGTGCCGGTAGTGGATGAAGGCCAGATGCCGACCGTCGGGCGACAGAGCCGGCTCCAGGGCTCCGAACGCTACGTTCGTCAGCCGGCGTACGCGGCCGCTTGCAACCTCCAGCGCGTAGATATTGGGCACGCTGTCGGGATCGGCCGTAAAGAGCAGCCAGCGACCGTCGGCGCTCCAGCTCACATCGTAGATGGCCCCCCGGCGAAAGGCCAGCCAGGGCTGCAGCGTTACGCGGCCGTCCGGCGCGATCCGGGCCTCGAACAATCCCTGACGGCCGTGCTGGTTCAACAGCACAGCTACCCGGTCGCCCCGCGGCGAGGGCGCCAACTGCACAAAAAAGACATCCTCAAGCGCCAGCAGCGGCGTGATGGAGCCATCCGACCCGATCCGCACCCAGCGGTTGTAGATCCCGTCGTTCTGGAGCGCCCAGATGCTGCCGTCCGGCGCCTCTACCGGCGCATAGACCCGTCCCCTCCGGGTCAGGCGCCGCACCCTGCCGTTCAGCCCGATCCGATAGACCTCGGCTATGAGCCGTCCCGATAGCAGCGGATCGGGCACATACCGGGCCACCAGCAGCGCATGCCGATCGGCCGTCGGCGCGTACAGATAGTCCTCCGTAGTGGCGAAGGTGCGCAGACGTGTCATGCGCCCCGTCTCGGTGTCGATCCGGTAGTAGCCGGGCCGCTCCTGATAGCCAAAACCGTAAACCACCAGCGTGCGGTCGTCAAGCCAGTAGGGCCGACGCAGGATCAGGCCGCGCTCGGAACGCACCACCTGCACGTCGGTGAACGGCCGCCGGCGGTCCAGCTCGGCCAGAATCTGCGCGCGCATCTCCCGGCGGAAACGCCGCCCCAGTGAAGCCGGAAACTGCCCCGTGCCGTACCAGAAGGCCACGCCGAAGCCCGTCAGCGGCATGCGGTGGAACCAGCGCGTCGTGCGTCGGAAAAAGTCGGACCTGCCGTTCTCGGCCAAGTACTGATGCAGGTGGCCCCCGCCGTTGTAGTGGCGATCGAAGGGCCAGGTGTAGGCGGAAGCTTCCAGCAGTTGCGCCAGCCGCCAGGGACGCACCGAGGCCATGGCCGCCCGGAATTCCATGTTAAAAAATGGAAAATGCAGGCGGTCGGCTCCCCCTGTGATGCGACTTTCGTAGAAGACGGCCACGCCCTCCGCAAAGCCGGCAGGTGCCCAGAAATTGAGCAGACGGCTCCAGTCGGGCCCCAGCAGCCGCAGTCCCCACCCGACCCCGAGGCCCGGGTTCAGTTCGGCATGGGCAGCATGGACCAGCTCGTGCGGCGCCACCGCATGCAGCCAGGAATACGCCGTAGGAGCCACGGCCAGCCCGCGCAGCCGCGCCACGTCGAATTCCTGGCGAAACGGCAACGCCGAAACAAATCCGTTACCCTGGTCCCGGTAGTCGCTGACGATCACCGGCATCCGGAAATCGTGGCGCAGCCCCACCAGGGCCCGCACGCTGTCGTAATGGGCTTCGAGCAGCGCGGCCGCCGCGCGCGCCTCGGCCTCGCGGCCCTGCTGGTAGATCAGTTCAAAGTGCGGACTGCGCAGCACCCGGTAGTGTGCGCCGGGCGGACGGTAGGTCACGCCATACCACTGTGCCCGGACGCTCCCGGCAACGCTCCAGAGCATTACCAAAACAAAAGCGGCACGCAGCATTGATTCGCTCCCAACCAATTTTGCCCCAATAATAATGGCAGGATCGGAAAAATGCACGACCTGCACGGTGGGTCATTGCGCCGCTTGCCTCGCCCTCCCGCAAAAACGCAGCCGCACGCCAGCCAGATGATCGGCCCGCCCGGGGCAATTGCTTGCAGCAGACAGGCTACCTCAGAAGGGCAAGTCGGTCGATGCTGCTTGCCGTGTGTGCCGGCACGCTTTGGGCGCTGTGCAGCCCGATCCTGCAAATGGCTCCTACTGCCATCCTGCAACCTGCTCGGCGATCACGCACAAGCAAGGACAGCCTCTATGAGCCCCCCGAAAAGTCAAAAAGCCGGTAGATCGCGTGCGACCTACCGGCTTTTCCTGCGGAAGATTTACGAAAGCTCGTCTGACGTCTGATACAAATTGATAAATAACAGCATATTATGACAATTATGTTGCGGAGGGGGAGGGATTCGAACCCTCGGTGCCCGTAATGGGCACAACGGTTTTCGAGACCGCCCCGTTCGACCGCTCCGGCACCCCTCCAGCGCCCGTAAACGAACAACCCCACCGTCAGGTTCTTCCTCAGCGTCCGAAGAGGCCGGGTTATCGCACGCGCAACGCACACCCTGTTAGAAAAGAAGCTCATCTTCAAATTTTTAAGATATGACGAAAATGCAAATACCTGCTCGAAGAAAAGTCAGAATTATATTGACAGAGATGCTTTTTTTTTAGGCTCTGATCAAGAAGTGGCCACTTCGCACAAAGCGTATCCCTACAAACCAAATTCGGAGTTAGCCATGCGCAATCTTTTCAAACGCATGACTCGAACGATCGGGCTGTTTGCGCTCACGTTGACCCTTTTCCCTGCGATTCCGGTGCTTGCCGACACCTGTGACATCGCGTTAGATTACTGCAAAGAGGAATGCCGAGCGATGTATTCGGGCGATAATTACATCGACGCCGTAGCAAAAAGTGGGTGCTACGGCGGATGCTATATTGCCTGGAGTGCCTGCAAGATGGGCTTACTTTTTGAGTGAACCATTCTTCATCTTTTTTTCTTTGTTTAATTTTTACTAAAGTGCAGAGGTGAACGTTATCGTTTTTCATCTCTGCACTTTTCTATTGTGCAATTACAATTAAACACATAAAAATATGTATTCAGGGAAGATTCTATCAGCGTTCATTGTTTTTACTCTGGCAACGTTTATAGCAGCCTGTTCCTCTCAGCCTTCAATTCCCACTTATGTAGTGACAACTTCAGGATTCTCGTCGCGCCTGCTGGAACCGGTCGACTCTCTGGTCCTGCCCGCCACCTTTGATCCGATCGGGATGGACGTAGACGATGCAGGCCGCCTGTATCTCGGCGACCGTTTCAGCCGGTACATCTACCGCTGGGAGACCAACGGAGCGCCTCGTGACAGCTTTGGAGGACCGGGCAGCGGACCGGGCGAATTCCGAGAAGGCCCGCAGGGACTTGCCTCATTCCGAGATTCATTACTGGCCGCCGTAGACTTCACCACGGGTCGGCTTCTGTGCTTTCAATTGGATCCCGTTCCACGCTTCTGGCGCCAGCTCACTTTTCCCGCGGCTCTGTTTCAGGCCGCCTGGCTCTCTGAACGGCACCTGCTTGTGAGTGCCGTTCCCATGCCCGGGGAGTCCGGTGTGTTTTTCGTTGCCCTCTCCGATGAAGAAGAACGGGTCTGGCCCGTACCCCTGCCCCCTGCCATCAACCCCTTTTACGGGATGCGCAAGGTGGCTGCCGCCGGCGACCGGGCCGTGGTGGCCGATGTGTTCACCAACCGGATCACCGTGCTCGATGCCGAAGGACGCCCGCTTCGACAGCTCGTCCTTGCCGACCTGCCGGAACAGTCCCCCGGCGAGGGCACGACGGAAGATCCCCTGTATGGCACCATCACGCTGCCCTCCAAGCCGTTGATTGTCAGCGTAACGCTTCGGGATTCCAGCCTGTACGTGCTGGTCGGCTGGCCCCAATCCACCGCCAATCGACGGGTATGGCATTTGTCCCTTACCGGTCGCGTAATCGAAGTGCTGGAACTACCTGTGGCTGCCAAAGGCATCGAAATTCACAACGATCGCCTCTATGCACTTTCCGAAGCGCCGTCGATTGTTCGTCTGTACGCCCTGTAAGCCATGCCTGTCATCGAAGCCCATACGTTGACCAAGGTGTACCGGACGGGCCTGCTGCGCCGAACGCGCCGGGCCCTTGACGGCCTGAATCTGGAAGTCGAAGCCGGGGAAATTTTTGCCCTGGTCGGCCCCAACGGTGCCGGTAAAACGACGTTCGTCAAACTGGCGCTGGGCCTGCTCTTTCCGACTTCAGGGGAGGTGTTGCTCAACGGTCGTCCGCCTACCGAACCGGCTGCGCGGGCCTCGGTCGGCTTTCTGCCCGAGCGTTTCTCGGTGCCCGGCTACCTGAAGGCGGAGCAGGTCCTGCGCTTCTTCGGCGAGCTCAGCGGCCTGCGGGGCCGCGCGCTTCAGCAGCGCATCGACGTGGTGCTGGAATGGGTCGATCTGCGCGAAGAACGTCGCACCCCCGTCAAAGCATTCTCGCGGGGCATGCTGCAACGGCTGGGGCTGGCCCAGGCGCTCCTGCACGACCCGGATCTGCTCATTCTGGACGAACCCACCGGCGGTCTGGACCCCATTGCCCGGCACGAATTTCGTGCGCTGCTCCGGCGCCTCAACGAAGCGGGCAAAACGATCTTTCTGAACACGCATCTGATCGACGAAGTCGCCCGCATGGCCCATCGCGTGGCCATTCTGAACCGGGGCCGCCTGGTTCGGGTCGGCTCGGTCGCGGAGTTGCTGCAGGACGAAACCGACCTGGAAGCCGTCATCGTCCGTCTGCTGGACCACCATGCGGATACTCTGTAGTCTGCTGCGCTGGATCGGCTATCTGCCGGTGGTGCGCCTCCTGCTGCTGGTGGAGGCCGGCCTGCTCCTCGTGCTGATGACCGGCATCCTGTCGGTTTCCGACTGGCTGAACTATGTCGGCTATTCCATGTATTTCGGCACGCTGATTGGTGGGCCGGTACTGGCGGCGAGCCTGCTCTCCCCGGAACGTCGCCCGCTGGTATTGAGCCGTCCACTCTCGCGCCCGGCTCTGATGGGCAACCTGCTGCTGGCGACAGGCCTGGGCTGGGTCCTGCTGGCCGTGTTACTGTTCGGTCTGGTAACCCTGTGGCATCTATTCACCGATGCTCCGCTTTCGCTGACTGTTGTGGGGATCGACCTTGGCTTCCAGGTACTCGAAGCGCTGGTGCTGCTTCCGTGGACGCTGCTTTTCTGGCTGATCTTCCAGGATACAATCTCGGCCGTCGCCGGCATTTTCATGCTGAATTATCTCACGTCCGCCTCCGTGTTGCGTCATCTTCCCGCGCCCGCGGAGATGATCTTTCGCTACCTGAGACCACCCCTCGACGCCCTGAGCGACCTCGCCCGAAACTGGCCGGCGTCCGTGCCGGAAGAACCCGGCGTACGGCTGCTCGCCACCACACTGCTGGTGTTTCTCCTGATCATCTGGAACCTCCGCCACCTGGAAAGCTGAGCCATGCTGGCGATCTTCCGACTCTTCAGGCTTACCTTCCTGCGTCAGTGGGTGCTGTGGTTCTTTGTGGGCCTGCTTATCCTGCTGGCAGTGCTGAGCCATCAGGGCCGACTGTTTCCGAGCGCTCGTTTCCTCACGGCCGGCCTGTCCTTTGTTGTGTTCATATCGCTTGCGTTGATTCAGAGCCTCAGCACGTGGCTCAGGCCTTCCTGGTTGATGCTGGTGCTGGTGCGTCCCCGCCCCCGATGGCAGTTTCTCCTGTTCCTGCAGGGCTCGGCGGCCCTGGCTGTAGGACTCTTCGGCCTTACCCTGTGGACGCCCTCCGGTCCGCTCCCCCCGCTTTTCCTGTTGCCGACCATCAGCTTCGGTTTTGCCCTGGCCGCCTGGATGCTACTCGGACTGCTGCTCCTGCCCCATCCCGTGCTGGTAGCGGTGCTGGCCATTGCCTATACGTTCATTCATACCTGGCTTAACGTTCAGGCGACCCAGGGGATCTTCTGGGCTCACCTGCTGAATATACTGCTGCCCTCCCCCTCCACCCTCCTCCTCAATATCCGGGCGCTGCTCCCCCTGGAAACCATGCTCCGTTTCTGCCTGGAAGAACTGGGATCGGGGCTGCTGGCTTTCCTGGGCGTTGTGCTTCTGCTGCGGCGCCGGGACATCGCCCATCTTTCGGACCCCGACACCTGAGCGCGTCCGTGATTTTTCGGCAATCGCCTGATTTTTCCGGGCGTTCTGCCGTATTTTGAAACAGGGTATTACACCGTTCGACGGCCGGGGCCGTGAAGCAGAGTCGCTTCAAGATCTTTTCGGATCCGGTGCACGGGTTCATTTCCGTGCCCAAGAACCTGCTGCTGGAGCTGATCGAAACGCCCGAGGTGCAGCGCCTGCGACGCATCCGGCAGCTCGGCCTGGGTCACCTGGTGTTTCCGGGCGCCGAGCACACGCGCTTCAACCACGCGCTGGGCGCCATGGCGCTCATGCAGGAGGCGCTGGCCAACCTTTCGGAAAAGGGCACGCCCATCTCCGAAGAAGAGCACTTAGCCGCCTGCGCCGCCGCCCTGCTGCACGACATCGGCCACGGACCGTTCTCCCACACGCTCGAACATCAGCTCATTGAGGGCTTCCGGCACGAAGCCATGAGCCGTCGGCTCCTGCTGCGCCTGAACGAACGCTTCGGTGGCGCGCTGGAACTGACCCTCAAGATCTTTGACGATGCGTACGAACGTCCCTTCTTCCACCAGCTCGTCTCCAGCCAGCTCGACATGGACCGTCTCGATTACCTGCGCCGCGATTCGTTCTACACAGGCGTGGTCGAAGGCAAGGTCGGCGTGCAGCGCATCATCAAAACGCTCCGGGTGCATCCGACGGAAGGGGGACCGGACAGCCGCATCGTGATCGAGTCGAAAGGCATCTATGCCGTGGAAAACTTCCTGATCGCGCGGCGGCTCATGTACTGGCAGGTGTACCTGCACAAGACGGTGCTGGCCGCCGACGCGTTGCTGCGGGCCATCATCCGACGCGCCCGCACGCTCCTGCAACGCGGCGATGCGGATGCGACCGCCCGCTGCGCCCCGGCGCTTCGCTTCTTCCTGGCGCATCCACTCCGCGCTCCGGAAGCGCTGGAGCGGGACGACGTGATCGAAACGTTCTGCCGGCTCGACGACGTGGACGTGCTCTTCAGCCTGAAGCAATGGAGCCAGGCGCGTGATCCGGTGCTGGCCGATCTGAGCCGCCGCTTCATTCATCGCCGCTTTTTCCGGACCACGTTTCTGACCGAGCCGCCCTCCGACGAGCAACTGGCCGCCTGGCACGAGCGGGTGGCCCGCTGGCTGGTCCGTGAAGGGATCGTACCGGCCGCGCTGGCCGACGAGGCGGCCTCCTACTACCTGACGGCGGACGCCTCGGAGCATACGGCCTACGAGACCGACGCCGACCCGATCCCGGTCATCGACCGCGACGACCAGGTGCGGGAGCTATCCCGAACGACCGAAGCGGCCGCCATCGACGCGCTGGCCCGTTACGTGGTCAAACCCTACCTCTGTTTGCCCAAGGAAGTGTCGGTCGAAGCCCCGGCGCTTTCGTCCTGATCGGATGCGTCCTGCTGATCTTCGGTGCGCAGCCGCATCCAGAGCTGGTGGCCGGGTCGCCGGCGGACCGGCACCGGTCGATCTAGGCGACGGGCCCGTTCCATCACCCAGGCGTAGAGCGGACGCCCCTGCGCGTAGGCTTCGAGCGTTTCGGTGTCGGCCAGGTGCTTGTCGGCGTGCGCCCGGAGTTCTTCCACGGAAAACGGCCCGCGCGTTTCCCGGATCTCGGCCGTGCCGATCAGCTTGCCTCCGCTGATGATGCCAATGCGGCCACGCACGCGCGTGGGGTGCTTCCGGATCTCCCAGGTCTTTTTGCCCTCCACGACGAAACTGGCGTACGGCTCGCGAATGAACAGGCCCAGTTCGGGCAGTTCGTCGGCCCGAAAGAGCGTGCCATAGCCGACCATGTAGATGGTATCGGGCTCCAGCACCTGGAGCAGTTCGGGCCGGTGCGTCACCAGCACCAGCGTGATGCCATAGCGACGGGCCAGTTCGGCGAGTTTACGACCCACACGGGCGGCCGTACGCGGATCGAGGTGCGCGGCAAATTCGTCGATGAGCATCAGGTTGGGCCGATGGGCCAGCGCCCAGGCCAGTTGCACGCGCGCCTTCTGGCCGGTAGAAAGTTCGGCGTAGGGTGCCCGGAAGAGCACGGCGTCGGCTAGACCGGCCGCGTTCAGCACCTCGATGGCCATGGCGGCGTCGCCCGTGATCCGGTAAAGCGCCTCCAGCACGGGTTGCGTGCCCAGCTCCGGCT
>WFPM01000006.1 GCA_015487635.1 Rhodothermus sp. | reverse complement strand
GCGTTGGTGGCGTGCATGCGGAAGTTGTTGCTCTGGTTGCATGCGATCATGAAGACAGGGCGGCCCTGGCAGGAGGCGCTGGCTTGTTGACTTTTAAGACCGTTGCTCAGGTCCTTCGGACCAGCTCCCCCTACAAGGGGGAGCGGGGTCTACGGCTGGCGGTGGCGGCAGGCGCCTGGGCATGTTTCAACGCCGGCGCCTGCTGCTTATGTGCTTCCCCCTCCCTGCCAGGGAGGGGACCAGGGGGAGGGTGATTTCCGGGCGTTTTCGGCACCCGGGTTCGACCCTGCGGGCGTCGGCGATAGTTGCAGGCAGCCCCCTCCGGCCCTTCGGGCCCGCTCCCCCTGCCAGGGGGAGCAATGTCGAGGGACGGCGGCTGACGGGGGCGGTTGGCGCTGCTCATTTTCCGGACTGCCGGACAGACGACATCCTTTCCATCCCGTAGCGGCGGACGGCTGGGTCCAGGCCGCTGTGCCTGGGGCGCATGTCGGGCGCAGGGGGTGTGGCACCCTCATGCACCGGTAAACCAGCGAGCACATATTACAACGAAAGCGGCCCCCTTCTCTACCCGAACAAAAATGAAAAAGGGCCACCCATGAAGGGGCCCCTGAAAAAGGTTCGTGGCCTGTCGGACTCAGGTGCCGGCCGTGTAGTCGGTAGCGTAGGCCCGCTGCTCGTCGGTGAGCGTGTCGATCCGGATGCCCATCGTCTCCAGTTTGATGCGGGCGATCTCCTGGTCCAGTTCTTCGGGCAGATCGATCACCTGCGGCGGCAGCTTTTCGCCCGCCTTGTGCTTTTCGACGAGCATCAGGTGGGCCATGAACTGATTGGCGAAGCTCATGTCCATGACCTCGGACGGATGTCCCTCGGCCGCGGCCAGGTTGACCAGGCGACCGTCGGCCAGCACGTAGATGCGGCGGCCGTTTTCGAGCAGGTACTCCTTGTTGTTGGGCCGGACCTCACGCACGCGCACGGCCAGCTCGGCCAGTTCCTTCAGGTTCAGTTCCACGTCGTAGTGGCCCGTGTTGCACACGATGGCCCCGTCCTTCATTTTCCGGAAATGGCGGCCGCGGATCACGTCCTTCATGCCGGTGGCCGTCACGAAGACGTCGCCGATCTCGGCAGCCTCGTCCATAGGCATCACGCGGAAGCCGTCGAGCACGGCCTTCAGGGCGGCCGTGGGCTTCACTTCGGTGACGATGACGTTGGCGCCCATACCGCGCGCCCGCATGGCGACGCCCCGGCCGCAATGACCGTAGCCAGCCACCACGAAGTTCTTCCCGGCCAGCAGCACGCTCGTAGCCCGCAGGATGCCGTCGATGGTGGACTGGCCCGTGCCGTAAACGTTGTCGAAGTCCCACTTCGTCTCGGCGTCGTTGACGGCAAAGACCGGATAGAGCAGTTTGCCGTCGGCGGCCATGGCCCGCAGCCGCTTGACGCCGGTGGTCGTCTCCTCCGAGCCGCCGATGATGTGCTGCGCCAGATCCGGGCGCTTGTGATGGACGGTGAAGATCAGGTCGGCGCCGTCGTCGAGCGTCAGGTGCGGGGGCTTATCCAGCGTGCGCTCAATGCTCCAGTAGAATTCCTCGACGGTCTGGCCATGCCAGGCATAGATTTCGACGCCGGCTGCGGCCAGCGCAGCGGCAATGTCGTCCTGCGTCGAAAGCGGGTTGCAGCCGCTCCAGGCCACCTCGGCGCCGCAGGCTTTGAACGTCTCGATCAGCACGGCCGTCTCCTTGGTCACGTGCAGGCAGCCGGCGATCTTGTAGCCCTTGAACGGCTGCGTCTTGCTGTAACGCTCGCGCAGGTGCATGAGCACGGGCATGCGGCTTTCGGCCCACTCGATCCGCTTCCGGCCCGCTTCGGCCAGGCTCAGATCCCGCACCTTGTAGGCTCCTTCCTTGTAGTCCATCGTCCCGAATGCTTTGAGTGAGTTCGTTTTCGGCCAGCCTCTTACGCCTCAGCCACGGCTTCGGTCGCAATTTGCCCGAACTTCACGGGCGTTCCGAAAGAAACAGAACGGAGCGCGTCTGAACCCGTCCGTCCACCTCCAGCCGGATCAGATACATGCCGGCCGCCAGCCCTTCCGGGCGGAAGACGGCCACGTGGCTGCCTTCCGACAGCGTGGCGTCCACCAGCCGCGCCACCTCACGCCCCAGCAGGTCATAGACGGTCAGCCGCACCTGCCGGGTGGCGTCCAGCGTGAAGGGGATCGACACCTGCCGACGGAACGGATTCGGGAAAGGCGCCAGCAATTGCGTGGCGCGGTGCGTGTCCAGTTTGGGATCGCGCGTGGCCTGTTCCAACTCCAGTTTTTGGATCGTCCAGAACGCACTCGGGTCGGCCGCCGTGCAACCGAACGTAAAGCGCAGCCAGAGCTGGCGGCCGGCCGCTGCCGACAGATCGAACGTGTGCTGCGTGCCCTCGGGCGGACTTGCCGTACCGAAGGGACGCTTCGGGGTGCCACCGCGCTCGGGCATCAGCATTTCCCAGGTATGGCCGCCGTCGGCCGAGCCTTCCAGATAGCCCTCGCAACTTGCGCCGAAGTTGAACCGATGCACCAGCCGCAGCCGCAACCGATCGGCGTTGGCCGCCAGCGACACGGGCAACAGCACCAGCGTCGCGTAGCCTTCCAACCGCCCATCTGCTACCCAGCCAGTCCCCCCCGGTCGCCATCCGGTGCCGGCCCGTGCCACCTGCAACACGTTGGCCGTTGCTACATGCCCCACGTCCACCGCATACGTCTGCGCTGGCGCCTGGAGCGGCTGGCGAAGCAACCAACCTCCGGCCGTCTCGGCCTCCAGGTAGTACCGGATCCGCCCCGGCACGCCGTCCCAGGGAATCTGTCCTTCGAAGAGCGTATCGTTGACAGGCTGAAACAGGGCCGTCGGGACGAACTGCCCGGCCTGCTCATAGAAGGCCTGCACCCGCACCACCGAGTCGCCCCGGGCGATGGCCGTGACCTGAAGCAACAGGTGGTCGGCTTCAATGCGCACGTCCCGGCCCGGATCATGGCGCACCATCAGGCGAATCGAACCGGGATCGACCAGCCCGCGGGCGCCCAACCGGTCAAGCAACACGGCCAGGTGTGCCCCGTCGTAATAGTCCATGTCGGCCTGCAGCAACGCCTGCGCGGCATCCCGAAACGTGGCGGGTGGACTCAGATACAGCGTAGCCGCCATCGCCAGCCGATCGGTAACGGCCTTCCCAAGCACGTCCTGAATCTCCATGAGCACGGTCGCCCAGAGCAGGCCGTCTTCATAGATATTGCAGGAACGGAGCGGAGTGTCTTCGCGGTCGCAGTTCGTGTCTTCGGGATAGCGTCCGGCAAACGTGATGCGCCGTCCTTCCCAGATCGTCCCGTCGCCGCTGTCCCAGCGAAAGACGAAGTCCCAGTCCGTACGCCGCACCAGGCCGGCTTCGACCAGCCCGCGCACGTAGGAAGCCGCCCAGTAGTCGGCCCAGCCTTCGTGGAGCGCACGCCCCTCGTTGGTGCCAAGCAATCCCGAAGCTGCATCCTCCAGCAGTGCATGCATGTATTCGTGCCAGATCACCGTGGCGTCCTCGGCATCATCCACGCCCCCATCACCGAAGACGATCGCATGCTGTGAGGGATAGAATTGCGAGTTGTCCTGCTGACCGAAGCCGTGCGGATTCACCGGAATCGACGTGGCCAGCACCTCCGTGCCCAGATTGAGCTGCTGCACGTAACGCTGGCTGCGGTCGATGTGGTAGTAGGCCATAACGGCCTCGAAATGGTCGTCAGCGCGGGTATACCGGAAGGCATCGGGCGCAGCCTCGGCCGGTGGGTCGTACGGGGTATCGGCAATGCCCGGAATGTCGCCGGTAATGCGCACATAAGGACCTTCGAGCCGGTACCGGCCGTCTTCGCCCTGCGTGATGTCGGGCAGGGTGACGACCAGGCGTTCGGCATTCAGTTCGGGCGTGTCGGCGTCGTCGTTGTCGGCGTAGGCGCCGCCGTAGGCGACGCCCGCCGTCGCCAGCGGGTCGGGATCGAACACCATCCCCTCGCCCGCGACCAGTCCCACCGGTAACGGTGCGGTGGACGTCCACGCCGCCATCGCCTTTGCCCGGGGCGCCTTCGCGGACCGCTCCTGGACGGCCTGACTTCGCACATGCAGCAACGCGCCGGTATGGGCGTCGATCAGTACCGCCCATTCGTCGGGCTGGTCCTGCGGCCAGAGCACGAAATGCCAGGCCAGGCGCGGCGGCTCCGAGGGCCACACCACCAGTTCCGGCGTGGTGGTCGGTGCGCCGGGTTGGGCCAGTTGGCGCCGCGCCTCGGCCAGCGCATCGGCCGCCGAAAGCCGTGGCGTCGGATCGAAGCGGGTGGCGTAGGCATCCAGCCGGGGGTCGTAGCCGCTGAGTACCAGCGTAGGCCGGCCCCGGCGGTTCAGGTTGACCTGCACGTAGCGCCCGTAGACGGGAACACCGGCTAGCGTCTGCCGGAAGCGCACATGCATGGCGTAGGGCGTGGTGCGCACGCGATCCACGGCCAGCGTGTGGTCGGGCTGCCGCCAGCCGAAATGCGTTGCCTCCTGTCTGAGGTAGGCGCGGGCGGTGGCCTCGGCGCTTCCCTGCCAGGCTACCGACGTGCGCACCCGGTAGCGCGCCTGCCAGCGCCCCGTAACCGGATCGACGCGCCCTTCGGGAACCGCCCTGGTGGCCGGGGCCGGCAGCGCCTCGCGCCGGGGCTGCGCCTGCAGACCGGAAACGCCCAGCCCGACCAGCAGCCCGATCAGCGTAACCGTCCAGAGCCGGCCGTTCATAGAAAAAGCCTGTGCGTTTCGGTTCTGGCGAAAGGTAACAAAAAAAGGGCCGTCCTGCAGCGGCCCTTTGAAAAGCCTGTGCCAGCTTCGTCAGGCATATCGGGAAACGGCCTGCTTGAGTTCTTCGACGCGATTGAGCGCCTCCCAGGGAAACTCCGGGCGCCCAAAGTGGCCGTAGGCGGCCGTGGCCCGATAGCGCGGTTTGAGCAGGTCCAGATCCCGGATGATCGCGGCCGGCCGCAGATCGAAGACTTCACGCACAGCCTCCACCAGCACCGCATCGGGCACGACGCCCGTGCCGAACGTATTCACGTCGATCGAGACCGGCTCGGCCAGACCAATCGCATAGGCAATCTGCACCTCCACCTCGTCGGCCAGGCCGGCCCCCACGATGTTCTTGGCCACATAGCGGGCGGCGTAGGCACCCGAGCGATCCACCTTGGACGGATCCTTGCCGCTGAAGGCGCCGCCGCCGTGCGCCCCTTTGCCGCCGTAGGTATCTACGATGATCTTGCGGCCGGTCAGCCCCGTGTCGCCGTGCGGCCCGCCGATAACGAAGCGCCCGGTCGGGTTCACATGCAGAATGAGCCGGTCGTCCACCAGCTCAGGCGGAAGCACGCGCGGCAGCAGCATCTCCCGGATGTCTTCGCGAATGCGCTCCTGTGAGACGTCTTCGGTGTGCTGTGTCGAGACGACCACCGTATGGATGCGCCGGGGGGTGCGCCGGTCGTCCTCGTATTCGACGGTCACCTGGCTTTTGGCATCCGGGCGCAGATAGGGCATCAGGTGCGGCGCTTCTTTGCGGATGCGGGCCAGCTCACGCACAAGCCGATGCGCCAGCATGATCGGCAACGGCATCAGCTCGGGCGTCTCGCGGCAGGCGTAACCGAACATCATGCCCTGATCACCCGCGCCCTGCTCACCGGTGGGCACCCCGTCAACACCCTGGCGAATGTCCGGACTCTGCTCGTGGATGCTGGAGAGTACGCCGCAGCTGTCGGCGTCGAAGCGAAGCCTCGGATCCGTGTAGCCGATGTCGCGGATGACGTCCCGGGCGATCTGCTGCACGTCGACGTGCGCGCGCGTGTAGACTTCTCCAGAAAGCACCACCAGCCCGGTGGTCACCAGCGTCTCCACGGCCACGCGGCTGTGCGGGTCCTGCGCCAGCATCGCGTCCAGAATGGCATCCGAGATCTGATCGGCGATCTTATCCGGATGCCCTTCGGAGACCGATTCGGAAGTAAACAGGTAGGCCATTGAAGCTCCTGTGGTTACGTGAAAGCGGTGATCGTCCGTGGCAAGCGCGTCGTTAACGCCCGGTCTGTTTTTGAGATTCAACGCTTTATGTGAAGATCGCTTCCCCGGAACCCCTCCGCCAGCTTGCACGTTGGCGGGCACCGTTAATTCCCGCATTGCCCCGGAATACGCGTTGTCGTATTTTGGGGTGATTTGCAGAAAAACGACGGGCCTTGGCTCGTCCAGATAGAAAACAAACCGCGGATCAACCAAGGAGGCGTAGCACTATGGCCACCAACGACATCGAAGCCAAGGTGAAAGCCATCATCGTGGAGAAGCTCGGCGTCGACGAGGCCGACATCACGCCGGAGGCTTCCTTCACGAACGACCTCGGGGCCGACTCGCTCGACACAGTCGAGCTTATCATGGAATTTGAAAAAGAATTCGACATCACGATCCCCGACGAAGAGGCGGAGAAGATTGTGACGGTGGGCGACGCAATCAAGTACCTGAAGGAAAAGATCGGCCAGGCCTGATCGAGCCTCTGTCCCGAGCCCGGCGACACCCGATTGCACGATGCGCCGGGCTTTTCTGTACCTGTCCGAACCGTCAACGATCATGGCACAGCGACGACGTGTTGTGGTCACGGGCATGGGCGCCCTGACGCCCATCGGGTTGAGCGTCCCGGACTTCTGGGAAGCGCTGCTGCAGGGCAAAAGCGGGGCAGCCCCAATCACCCGCTTCGATCCCACTCCGTTTGCCACGCACTTCGCCTGCGAGCTGAAAGGCTTCGATCCGCTGGACTACATGGATCGCAAGACGGCCCGACGCCTGGACCCTTTTGCCCAGTATGCGCTGGTAGCCGCCGACGAGGCGCTCCGGGATGCCGGACTGGATCCCGAGAAACTCTCTGCTTCCGAAAAGGACCGGATCGGCGTGGTCTTCGGCAGCGGGATCGGCGGCATGCGGGTCTTTCAGGAGCAGACCGCCCAGTACCTGCAGCGGGGCGCGCGCCTCATCTCGCCGCTGTTCATCCCGATGCTCATCCCCGACATTTCGGCCGGTCACCTGGCCATCCGCTATGGCTTCCGCGGTCCCAACTACGCCGTCGTTTCCGCCTGCGCCACGGCTAACCATAACATAGGCGACGCTTTTCTGCTCATTCAGCGGGGCATGGCCGACGTGGTGCTCTGCGGCGGCAGCGAGGCGCCCATCACCGAAATGGCGCTGGGCGGTTTCAACGCGATGAAGGCACTTTCCACACGCAACGACGACCCGGCCCGGGCCAGCCGACCCTTCGACGCCACCCGCGACGGGTTCGTCATGGGTGAAGGTGCCGGGGCGCTGGTGCTCGAAGAGCTGGAGCACGCGCGACGACGCGGCGCCCGCATCTATGCCGAAGTGCTCGGCATCGGTATGTCGGCCGACGCCCACCACATCACCGCCCCGGATCCCGAAGGCGAAGGGGCGGCCCTGGCCATGCAGGCCCTGCTGCGCGATGCCGACCTCCGCCCCGAGGAGGTTGACTACATCAATATGCACGGCACGTCCACCCCACTGGGCGACGTGGCCGAAACAAAGGCGATCAAGCGCGTCTTCGGCGAACATGCCTACCGGATGAATCTGTCCTCGACGAAGAGCATGACGGGTCACCTGCTGGGTGCGGCCGGTGCCGTCGAGGCCATCGCCACGATCCTGGCCATCGTGCACCAGACCGTACCACCTACCATCAACTTCGAACACCCCGATCCCGAATGCGACCTGAACTACACGTTCAACGCGCCGCAGCAGCGTCCCGTACGCGTGGCGATCAGCAACGCGTTCGGGTTCGGCGGGCACAACACGGCCGTGGCCTTCGGCCGCTACGAAGAATAGCCGCTACTTGAAGACGATTTCGTCGATCAGCGACGCGCCCAACGCTTCGTTCAGCCGGGCACGCCACTGCTCCCGCTGCAGGTGCAGCGTATGGCGCCAGGCCGCCGAAGTCAGGCGCACGTAGAGTTTGCGATTCCGCACCCAGGCCGAATCCGTCACCCGGTTGATCTGCGGCCCGGCCAGCGCCGCCCAGGTTTCGATGATGCGCACGGCGTCGATGCGCCCGCGCAGACCCCACCGTTCGATGACTTCTTTTAAAATTTGTCCCAGTGGCTGCGGTCCGGATAGCATAGGCGGGTGCGGGGAAGAGTTTTTGCAATAAGGTAGCCGCCCGCATGGATTCTGTCCAGTCGAAGATGCAAAAAATCCACGTTTGCCATATGCGTCCGTTGCTACTGATCTGCATGTGGTTGCTGGCTTTGGCCCCGGGACTGCTCGAAGCCCGAGCGCAGTCGGCCGACACGCTGCGTCTGACGCTGCTGCAGGCGATGGAGCGCGCCCTGGAAGTCAGCCCCGACCTGCGGGCCGTCGAAGCGCGCCGGGACTTCGCCGAGGCCCGCTACGATCAGGCCCGCGCCAGCCGCTTTCTGACGCAGTTCCAGCTCCAGACCGCCCACGCCGCGGGGCCGGGCCTCAAAATCCCTGAAAACAACACCTTTTCCACCAAAGCCCTGTACCTGAACCCCGAGGTGCGCAACGACTGGCGCAACTTGCGGCCGCTCCACCAGCTCGAAATCCAGCTCATCCAGCCGCTGTGGACCTGGGGCGAGCTCGGCGGTCAGATCCGGGCTGCCCGCTACGGCACAGAAGTCGAGGCCGCCGGCGCCCGCCAGAAGGCGCTGGAAGTGGCCGCACGCACCGGCGAGCTGTACTTCAGCCTGCAGCTCACCGAAGCGCTGCTCCGTCTGGCCCGAGAAACCGGTGAGATCCTGGACCGCGCCAAGGAAGAAGTGAATAGGCTGCTGCAGGAAGGCGACCCGTCGGTGGACGACGCCGACCTGTTCCGTCTTCGTATCACCGAGCAGGAGTACCTGCAACGCGTTGTCGAGGCCGAAGAGCGCCGCCAGATTGCCCACGCAGCATTGACCCGTCAGCTTCTGCTCCCTGAAGATGTGGTGATTGACCCGGCCGAAGGGCCGCTGGCGCCCCTTTCGTTCACGCTCCAGCCGCTGGAAACCTACCTGGAACTGGCCGAAGCCAACCGGCCGGAAATCCAGCAGGCCCGGGCCGGACTGGCCGCCCGCGAAGCCCTCGTGGATGTGGCCCGCTCGGACTACTACCCGAAGTTGTTTCTGGGTGTCTCCGGCCGCTGGACCTACACGGCCGGCCGCTACCGCCAGCCCAATCCGTACATCAGCGATCCCTACCTCGGCGAAAGCCTGCGGGCCGGACTCGGCTTCCGGCTGAACCTGAACTTCGGCCAGACACGCGCCCGCGTCGAGCAGGCCCGCGCCCAGCGCAACGAAGTAGCCTACCAACTGGAAGCTGCCCGTCAGCTCGTGCGCTTCGAAGTCGAAGAAGCCTACCGCAACGTCCGGATCGCCCAGGCGGCCCTGGAAGCCCGCGACCGGGCCCTGACCATCAGCAAGGAATGGCTCCGCACCGAACAGATCAACTTCGACCTGGACCTGGGCGACACCGAAAACCTCGTGCGGGCCGTTCGTGAAAACCTCGAACTCCAGGCGCGGTACTACGAAGCAGTCTACAACTACAACCGAGCCGTGCTGCGCCTGCAACGTGCTGTCGGCGTGCTCGACCTGAACGTGCGACGCGGCATACTTGTTGAGTAAATTTGCCAAGGCCGATTCGCCAACAACCTGTTGCGATAATGAACACCCCGAAACTTCCCGTGCTGCTGCTGATCGGCCTGCTGCTCGGCAGCTTTTCCGTTGCCCGGGCGCAATCCGATCCCGAAGCGCAGAAGCTCCACCAGCTGCTGGAGGCGCGCGACCGCCAGATCAAAGCGCTGCTCAATGCCGGTCCGCTGACGTCCGAACGCCGCGAGCAGCTCAAGGACCTGATCAATGGCGTCGTCGACTTCGAAACGATGGGCCGGCTGGCTCTGGGACCGTTCTGGAAGGACCTGACGCCCGCCCAGCGGCAGGAATTTGTCGAGATCTTCAGCGACATCGTGCGCGAGCAGTCGCTCTCGGACCTGGACATCTACCGCGCCCGCGTGCGCTACGACAGCGTCAATGTGCAGGGCGACAGCGCCCGCGTCGTCACCACCGTCACCTATAAAGAGACGCCCACCCAGGTGGTTTATTTGTTCACGCGGCGTGACGGCCAGTGGAAAGCCTACGACATCATCATCGACGAAGTAAGCACCGTCAGGGGCTATGCCCGCTCCTTCCAGAGCGTGATCCGCAAGCGTGGCTTCGATGCGCTCATGAACAGCCTCCGGAAAAAGCAAGCCAAACTGGCCCGCTCCAGTTCTTCGTAAAACGAAAATTTCAAATCTTTGCCGAAAACCCGGCGCCTTTCGTATCGTTGGGTTGAGACCCCGGATCTTAACCTTAACGTAATGGCCGGCCCGTTTCAGGAAGGCTACGTGCTGCACACCTATGGCGCCGAGCGCTACGTGCGCCATGCGGTGGCTTCGGTGATCACGCTGCGGCGGCACGACCCGCGCCGGCCGGTGGCGCTTTTCTGTCCGGACGAGCACCGGGCGCTGTTGGAACGGCACGGCCTGGATCGACTCTTTCAGCTCATTGCACCGCTGCCCGAGGCGCATCGCTCCATCATCGGCTTCAAGCACCATCTGCATCGGTTCATGCCCTTCGATCGGTGCCTGTTTGTTGATACCGACATGATCTGGTGTCGTAATCCCGATCCGCTCTGGCAACAACTGGCGGCCTTTCCCTTCACGGCAACCGGTCTGGAACGGGCCGATTTCTTCTTCGGGGGGCCCAAGGGCCTCGGCGTGGTGCTCGACGTGCTGCTGGACCGCCGTCGTCGGACGCTCCGCCGCTTTGGCCTGACCTACCTGCCACGCGTACAGGCCGGGATGATCTATGCGCAGGATGCAGCGTTGACGCGCACTGTCTGCGAGCTGGCCTCGGAGTTTCTTGCCCGCCGGCACGAGACGCACTTCCGAAGCCGCCTCCACGAAGGCCGGAGCGAAGAGTCCTGCGAGTGGAGCCTCGCTATGGCCATGAGCCGGCTAAACCTGCCTGTTTTTCCCTGGTTTGCCGGCCAGAACAGCCCGCAACTGGACTACATCGACGACCTGACCACCCACGACCCGGACTTCCACCGGGTGAGCTGCCGCTACTACACCGACCGCTTCGTGTATTCCCTGCGGGGCATTCCGTCGCCATTCTTCCGTCGGCTGTTGTTGCGTCTGTTCACGCGCCTGCCAGGACGCGGCGATTACATGGAAGTGACACCCTTTGCGCTACACTTCGGCTGGTTGCACCAGAAGCAGCCGTTTTATGCCTTTGCCGAAAAAGTCTGGGCGGAGCTGACCCGCGTGTCCGATTCGAGTCCGCTACCGGACGGTGAGCAAATGCCAGAGCATGACGGTGTGGCCGGTGTAGAGCCCCCGGCCCAGCCCGAACAGCACGGCCAGGAGTAGCCAGCAGCCGGGATGCAGCACGATCAGCACCGCACGTAGCCAGCCCGGTCCTGCCACTACCTGCGCCACATCGCGAAGCGTTCGCGCCAGCGCCCAGCCTTCCACAAGCAGCCATAGCACCAGCAGGACGTGCCCGGTTTCGGCGTCCGGCTTCAGGCTGAGCGCGGCGATCATCAGCAAGAAGAGCGGCCACCGGGGCATGTGCGCCAGCGTCCAGGCCTGCACGAAGCCGGTGCGCCGCCCCCACCGGCTCAACAGCCGCAGCCCCAGCGCCCATACACCCAGCAAAACTGTACTACTCGCCAACATGGCCAGTAGCAACACGAAAGGCTTCTGAACCGCCTCGACGATCGGCACCGCCAGCTCCGGCGGCAGCAGCCCGACCAGCCAGGCAGCCGCCGGGCTTTCCCGAAGCATCTCGGCCATAACGGCCATCGTGACGCCCAGCGCCACCCCTTCGGCCAGTCCCAGCATGCTCAGGGCTCCCGTCGGAAGATCACGGCCGTACTGCACGGCCTCGGTGTAGAAGCCGTGCGCGCGGAAGTAGCGCGCTCCCAGCAGACGAAACAGCGGCGAAAACTGGTAGCTCAGCACCAGCAGCACAATCGGCACCCATCCGGCCAGCACCGCCCAGGGCCAGCCTGTCGGTAGAGAATTCCCGGCCGGGAAGGCAAAGACCGTCTGCGTTCCCGTAAAAAATCCACGCACCACATCGAGCGCCGGTCGGGCCCGCCCCTGCCCATCATACAGTCCGTAGGCTTCCACGAACGGACGATCCAGATGCAGACCTGGATGCCGACGTTCAGTATCCTGCCAGCGGTAGACGAACACCCATCCGTCGAAGCCCCCCTGTAGCCGTCCCAGGTGGCGCTCCAGGTAGCGCGCCTGCCATTCGGGCGCGTGCGGCACGCGCAGGCCGCGGAGCGTATCGGCCCGCACCCAGGTACCCAGCCGTCCAAGTCCGGCAGGCACCGTCGGATGCGCCTGTTGCCAGCGCCGGAGCAGCTGCAGCGGATCTCCGGCGTCGCGGGCGTCCAGCAGCACAAAATCCACAGCCTGTCCACACCGATCGCCCGCGATGAAGCGCGTCTCGTAGTAGACCTGCAGGTCCGGACGCACCCGTCGCACGTCATCCCGCAGCGTCTCGAAGTAGGCACAGGCTTCCGGATCGGCCGTATCGACCAGACGGGCCAGCCCGATGGCCCGCACCGACGGGTGCCCGTCCACCTGCTGCAACAAGCTCCGCAGCCGTTCCCGGGCTTCCGACAACTGGCGCCGGAGTTGACGGGCCGGTTCTTCCGCAATCGGTAGCTCGACGAAAAGCGCAAGCGCCAGCGTATCGGCCGCCGTCAGCAGCCATGCCGGCACCGAATCCGTCTCCAGCCGCACGGCTTCCGCCCCCGTTTGTCGAATGCGCTGCCATTGCCGGAGCGCCTGTAGCGTATCGTCCGGCACCCGCCACACCACGCCCCACGTCTGCGCCTGTGCTCCCGGAGGATCGGCCAGCCCAACCCACAACAGCCCGACGGTAAGAAGCTGAAAAACAATCAGAAAAAAAGTCTGTCGCTTCCAGGTCACAAATTCATCACCCGCTTGCAATCTTCTGAGCCTGTGTCATATTTTCCGCGTGTTCTTTTCGATCACAGAAAATACGGCATAATTCTTTCTTTCCGGAAGTCCTGCACAATCATTCCCAACCAAACAGCATGCTTGCCATGAAGCACGTAACTTCTTTACTGGCTCTACTTTTCCTGGTGACCGCTGCTCAGGCACAGGTCCCTTCGCCGGTTACTTTTGAACTGGGTCCCCGTGTAGGGTACGACATTGGAGGTGACGTAGAAGAGGCCTTTCTGGGCGTCGATGCCCGGCTGGGTGTCATGGCCCTGCCCATCGATTTCCAGGCTACGTTCGACTACTACTTCATGGAAGAAAATGTAACGTTCTGGCAACTGGGCCTGAATGCCCTGCTGAGCTTCGGGCCGGGTATTGTCTTCACACCTTACGTGGGGGCCGGGCTGGGCATTGCTCGTACATCCGTCAGTGCCGACCTGGGAGACTTTGGTGCATTCAGCGCCAGTGATACCGATACCGGCATCAATCTGATCGGCGGGGCCCGCTTGGGGGTTGGTCCGATTCGACCCT
>WFPM01000005.1 GCA_015487635.1 Rhodothermus sp. | reverse complement strand
TGGTGGTGCGACGAGCGCCCGAAATCCCGGTTGAAAGCACCCGAGAGCAATTCGGTCACGTATCCCAGCGCCCCCTGGTAGGTCAGCAGCGCGTTCGCCATCAGCGCCTGATAGCCGATGTGTGGCTTTTCATAGCGATAGGCCGCCATCGATGCCCATCCGGTAAACAAAGGCCAGACCGATCCGTGATGGTAGGAAAGCGGATCGTAGCGGCTGCTGGCGTCCGACAGGATTCGCATGCCCCAGTCGGTGGCCATCTGCGCACTGCCCACCTGCTCCAGTGCCCGGCGGGCACGTTCCGGACAGAGCAGCCGCCACCAGAGCGGCACCGCCTGCAACACGGTGTTTTCGGGGAGCAGTTCGGCCGCCGCGGCCCCGTTCGGCTTCCAAGTGGCAAACGCATAGAACCCTTCGTCTTCCAGCCAGTAGGTGCGCTCGATGGCCGCCCGCACCCGCATCGCCCGCTGTCGCACCTCGGCCGCCAGTTCGGTCTCCCCCAGCGCCGCGGCCATCGCCTCCATGCCTTCCAGCGCGGCCAGCCAGACACCCTGCTGGTACAGCTCTTCGTGCGGCGGGTAAAGCAGCCCCCCTTCTACCCAGCCGTGTCCCACGCCGGTGTTTTCCACCAGGTCGTTGCCGTCTGTGTCGGTGCCGGCCGTAAAGCGGTAAGCCCTTACAAGTGCGTCCCAGTGCTGCCGGATGTAGTCCAGATCCCCGCTCGTTTGCCAGTAATCCGCATGCGCGATGATAAAGAGCGGGGTGGCATCGGCCGACGCCCAGGGATACGGATAGTCCTCGAACCAGTCGATCAACGCGGCGCTCTGGGAGATCTCATGAGGAATCTTGCCGTCTTCCCGCTGAAACTTCCGCAGGAAGTCCAGCGCCGTACGGGTCGTTTCGAAGTGTCCGACGGACGTGGTGGCCAGCACGGTCCAGAGTGCATCCCGCCCGAAGAACCAGGCAAAACCGGGCCGCTCGCTGTTGCCTGCCGTGCGGAAGCCGGCCACCAGTCCGGTGCCCAGATAGGGATTGGTCGCCAGCCCTTTGTTGATGCCCACCAGCGCCCAGGCGTAGGCCGTGTTCAGCGTCGGGTCGGGCGTTTCGATCTGCAATGCCTCGTCCAACAGTCGCTCGTAGTGCGCTACATTCTGTCGGTAGTAGCTTTCCGCCCGCTCCAGCAGCCGCCGGTAGGTCGCGATCGCGTCGTCAATACCCTCGACGCTGCCGGTGATCACCACCGGAATGAAGTAGTGGGCGGCTAGCTCGGGCGTCACGACCAGTTCGAACCGGTTCGGCAGATCCTTCGGCTCTTCCTGGTAGGGCTGCACCGACACGTCCCGGGCCAGTGGCGAGCCGATTACCCCGGCAAAGCGACGGCTTTCCTCCGTGATCGTGTAGAAATGCCCTTCGTCGTGCCAGCCGAGGTAGCCGGTCATCAGACCGGCCGGCCACATAAGGCGCAGATCAGGACGAAACGCCACGCGGATCGTCAGCGGCCGCACGGCCTGCACGTCCAGCAGCATCACGATGCCCGGCTCGTGCACCGGTGCATACAGGATCTGCCGCACGGTAAAGGCCGCGTGGCTGTAGGTAAGCACGGTGGCCTCGGGCCGCGCTTCGATGTAGGCCAGCGTCTCCTCGCCGCTCAGCGGCACCGGATAGTCGGCAATCTGGAATTCCAGCCGCAGGTCGCGCAGGATCTTGAGCGGATAGACCCAGACCTCGAACGCGCGGTGTTCGTAGCCGAGCAGCGCCGCCCGCCGCCCCACTACGTCCAAAAACGCCCCGGCCTGCGTGGGTCGTGCCAGCCCAAGCCGGCCGCTCGGCCGCTCAAAGCGCGGCACCAGGCCTTCGATCTGTTGCGCCTGCACCACCATCATGCCGGACAGCAAACAGCCAAGCCATACCACAATCCATGCTTTTCCTTGCAGCATCGTCGGTCAGCGGTTATTACAAAAAAGCCCGTCCGGCAAGAAAGCACCGGACGGGCCACAAGGTCAAGTCCTGGGATCACTCCTCGCTCTTTGCCCGTAGCGAGGACGCTTCGGGCAGGAGCTGGTTGCGGCGGTAGCCATAGATGCGGAAGACCGTACTGTCGTCGCCACGCACCAGTGCCCAGCCGTTGCTGCGTTCGTCGAAGTAAAGCACCTGCTGGACGCCGCCGGGCAGGCGAAGCGTCAGCACATAGTCGGGCGCCTGGCGGATCGAGTCGGCCGAAAGCTCATCGAAGAACCCGTCGGCGCGGAGCGGGTCGAACTGACCGGCCCAGCGCGCAACCGCCGCCGAGTCGGTCGCCGTGGTCTGACCGTTTTCCACCAGTTCCCAGCCGCTTTCGCCACGGCGCACGCCGTAGGTCTTGCCTTCACGCTGTACCTCTAACGCCTCAATCTGGCCCGCCGGCACGTTCAGGACCGTCTTGTCGCGCCAGCGGCTCAGGTCTTCTGGAAAGGTCAAATCGGTTCGGGCCAGGAACACCCGTTCGTCCGTTCCCAGGCGTACGTACCGGGAGTTGAAATCCGGCCCGGTGTTGCCCCAGAACAGTCGGAGCGAGTCGCCCGATCGCCGGTAGGCCACCAGGCGGATGGCATTCGAGTCGGCCACGCCGTAGTTGCCGTAGCGTGCCGGGTTGGTGGAAACAACGCTTTCCAGTTTCGTTTCGGCCAGGTTTTCGACGAAGCGCCGGGCAAAGGATGAATCGGCCGGATAGCGGATCGGTGCGGTCAGTTGCCAGTTTGATCCGCTCCGCTCCAGCACCAGCGGGTCCCTGCCCGGCCGTTCCAGCCGGATGCGCGTGATCTCGTCCGCCCGAAGCGTCCACTCCGGCACGTCGATCGTCGAAGGGTTTCGCTTGAAGGCACCGGTGGCCCAGGCCAGCACGAGCAGGACCACCAGCACCACCGACAGGATGATAACCGGATTTTTTCGGGGCATGGCTCATGTCCGGGATGGTTTCAGGTGGTCAGCACGATCTGGCGCTGACGCCGAATGCGCCAGCGGATCAGCCCGAAAAGCACCACCAGCACCACCGGTCCCAGGATGTTCGCGTACTTGATAAAGGGCCGCAGGCTTTCGCTCACCGGCTCGAGCGCCCGCGGCGCAATCGACTTGGTGCGGATCGCCAGCAGCGCCTCGTCCTGGCCGAGCCAGTCGGCGATGTTCAGCACAAAGGCCAGGTTGCCCGGCGGGAGCTGCCCGCCGTAGCGCTGCTCGTTGACCAGATCGCCGTCGCCCACCACTACCAGCCGGGCCGGCTGTCCGACGCGCGTGCTGTCGTAGGCACTCGGGAACGTCCCGTGCAGCGCCACGGCCAGTACGTAGGGCCCATCCTGGAAGGTGTCGGGATCCGGCAGCATGGCGGGCTGCACCGTGAAGAACCCCTGCTGGGTGGCACTCTGCGGAGTCGAGTATACCAGCGGAATGCGCTCGACCCCTTCCGGAAGCGCCGCGCTCGTGTCGATCGAACTGACGTAGTAGAAGAACACCTCCCGCAGTCGGCTGACCATGGGATGTTCCGGGTTAAAGCGCGTGGCGATGGGGAAGAACGGATACTCTACCATCTGGGCCACGCGGAAAAAGCCCACGGTCCGCTGCAGCGTCACCACCGAGCTCTGGCGGTCCATTACCAGATCGGGCCGCACCACGGCGCCGTAATGAGCCAGCAGGTCCTCCAGTTTGGTTTTCCGCTCACTGGCAAAGCCGAATTGCAGGTTCGCATTGACCCGGTTGAGCAGCACGGCCACGCGCCCCCCCTCCATTAGATAGCGGTCGATCGCCTGCAGGTGCGCTTCCGGAAACGTGTCGGTCGGGGCGATGATGAAGAGCACGTCGGGCCGCGGATCCAGCGTGCTGTCTTTCACCGACACGGTACGCACCTCGTAGTTGCGCTCCAGCGCCCGCCAGAATGTTTCGATAGCGGTACGACCCGGCTCGCCGTGGCCCGTCAGGATGCCCGCCACCGGCAACCGATCCCGCGTGAGCTTACGGATGGCACTGGTCAGATCGTACTCCAGCGTCGAAAGATCTTCGATGACCGGGATCGTCTCCCGCTTGCCCGCATACTCGATAACCAGCCCCATGTAGGCGTTTTTGATCTGCAGGTTGTCGTTTTCGATTACCTGCACCTGCACGGGCGGAATGTTGTAGCGAGCGGCTTCCTGCTGGAGCGATTCGTCCGACCCCGGATCCAGAAACTCATACTGAAATTTGTTGCCGCCGTAGGCGCGGTATTCGTCCAGTTTGTCGCGCAGAAAGCGCCGGTAGCTGCTGTACGGAGCCGGTAGATCGGCCGTGAAGAACACGCGCACGGTGACCGGGTCGTCGAGCGAACGCACCGTCTCGATCGACGCTTCCGAGAGCGAATAGACCCGGTCGTCGGTCAGATCGATCCGAAAGAAAACGTTCAGGCCGATCAGGTTTAGCACCACCAGGATCAGTCCGGCCAGCAGCAGCGTCGTGCGTGTGGTCCAGTTCCGTTGCATGGCTCACTCCGGACGTCGTGCCAGGTGATACGCAGTCAGCAAGCCGGCAAACGCCGTCAGCGACAGGTAGTAAAGCACGTCGCGCGAGTCGATCACGCCGCGCATCAGATTCCGGTAATGGAAGTCGATGCTCAGGTACTCCAGAATAGGCGCCAGCCAGCCCGGCACGAAGATCGTGACCTTGTCGAGCAGATACAGGCCAAAGATCATAGCAAAGCCTAGGATAAAGGCCACGATCTGGTTGCGCGTCAGGCTGGAGGCAAACAGCCCCAGTGCGCTGCAGGACAGCCCCAGCAGCGCCAGCCCCAGGTAGCCGCCGAGCGTGGCCCCGTTGTCCGGGTCGCCCAGCACGGCCAGCGTCAGCACGTAGACACCGGTCAGCGCCAGGGCCACCAGCAGCACGACCACCACCGACAGGAGCTTGGCCGCGATGACCTGTCCGTCGCGCACCGGCAACGTCAGCAGCAGTTCAATCGTACCGGCGCGGCGCTCTTCGGCGAACGTGCCCATCGTGAGCGCCGGGATGAAGAACATGAACAGCACCGGCGCCAGGTCGAAGACCGATCGCAGCGATGCGACGTTCTCGACGAACAGGCTGTTGCCGAAGAACCAGCCCGTAATCAGCAGAAACACGCTCAGCACGATATAGGCCGACGGGCTGTCGAAGAAGGCCCGCAGTTCGCGTCGCGTGAGGATCCAGACTTCCCGCATCGTTGCCGCGCGTTTAGTTCATCGTGAGCTGGCGGAAGACCTCCTCCAGATCGACGCGCTCCCGATGAAGCTCGGTGAGCGTCCAGCCGCGTTCGACGGCCAGGCGGAACAGCTCCGGCCGCAGGTCCTTCTGGCCGTCGGTGCTCAGGCGCAGCAGCAGCGTACCGTCGCCTTCCCTTCGCGCCTCCTCCACCCGCACACCGTCTACCCGCTCCAGCGCCGAACGCACCTCGGGCTCCGGCGCCTGCACACCGAACAGAATGCGCTGGCCGCCGTGCGCCGTCTGCAGCTCGTCGGGCGTGCCGTCGGCCACGATCCGCCCACGGTGGATGATGAGCACCCGATCACACGACGCCTGCACCTCGGGCAGGATGTGCGTCGAGAGAATCACGGTCTTTTCGCGTCCGAGCGTCTTGATCAGGCTCCGGATCTCTACGATCTGATTGGGGTCAAGCCCGGAGGTCGGCTCGTCCAGAATCAGAATAGGCGGATCGTGCACCATGGCCTGTGCCAGCCCGACGCGTTGGCGGTAGCCCTTCGAGAGCGCATCGATGCGCTTGGTGAGCACGTCGCCCAGTCCACACACCTCGATCACCTCGGCCAGACGACGCCGCCGCACCGCCCCGTCGAGCCCGCGCATGGCCGCCATGAATTCGAGATAGTCATAAGTGGCCATGTCCGGGTAGAGCGGTGTGTTTTCGGGCAGGTAGCCGATCTTCTGGCGGATGGCCAGGCTGTCCTGCCGCACATCCAGCCCGTCCACCAGGACGGTCCCCTCGGTCGGAGGCAGGTAGCAGGTGATTACCTTCATCGTGGTGGTCTTTCCGGCCCCGTTGGGGCCGAGAAAGCCCAGCACCTCGCCCGACCGCACGGTGAACGAGATGCGGTCGACGGCCACCTCCGACCCATAACGTTTCGTCAGCTCGCGTACCTCGATCATGACACGCGTGCCGGTATTGCGTTGGTCGTGGTGGGACTCCTTTCGAGCAGAAAAGCAAACCGGGCCGCACCATTCCGCGGCGCCGTCAGAAAAATACAAACGAAATGGTCGGCTTTTTAGTGTACCGCTTCGCTTGTCTCATCAATTCTTCGCAATTATCGCCGCCTGACTGGACCGGAAGCCTTAAAGAGCAAAGCATCAAGCTTCATGCTGAAAGACGGTCAGCGCCCCGTGATCGGCGATGCGCCATCGCCGAAAACGCGGCATTGTGCTTCCGCCCTCGGAACGGGATCACGTCAGGGACCGGCTAATGACCGCCACAGACATCGGTGTCGCCCCATGCCCAAGCACATCCTTGCAAATCATGCATCATGATGTCATTTTTGCAAGGATGTGAACACGCGTCTTTCTGCCGAATGCCCTCTTGTGCCATCGATCGCCGTTCCGTATCTTGATCGACGTTTTTAGTCATGCCTAAAAATTTTAATCCTCCGCCAATGCTGACGCTGGCGTTGTGGTGGGGCGGCTGGTTGCTGACGGCCGATACCAGCCGGAGTACATCTGAGCTGGCCGTCGCCTACACGGTCGAGGTCATGAGCCCGCTGGACGGCGCTCCGGTGCAGCCGGTGTGGATGGACAACGTGGATGTCACGCTGACGCTGCATCTGACGCCGCGCACCACGCTGTTCTTTTACGGACTGGGCAACCAGGGCGGCTCGATCAGCGCACGGGTCGGCAACGCGCAGGGCGTCAGCAACATCGAAGCGCCCACCTCCTGGCGGCTCTACGAAGCGTTCGCCGAACACATAGTGGCCGACGGACGGCTCTCGGTGCTGGTTGGCCTGTATGACCTGAACAGCGAGTTCGACGTGCTATCGGCTGCCGAGCTGTTTCTCAACAGCTCGTTCGGGGTCGGGGCCGAACTGGCCGCCAGCAGCCCACAGGGACCGTCGATCTTCCCGGTAACCTCGCCCGGGCTCCGGCTTCGCCTGGGCCTGCAGCTCCCCTCCCATTACGCCGGATACCTGCAGGCCGTGGTGCTCGACGGCATTCCCGGAGACCCGGACCGCCCTGCCGGCACGCACATCGTCTTCGGGCGTAACGACGGCCTGCTGCTGGTAGCCGAGGCCGGCGCGCTGGTGCATCCGGAAGCCCCGCTGCCCGACGACTCGCCGATCCGGCTCGTCAGCCGCCTGCACGAACATCCGCATCATCACAAGCTGGCGCTGGGCTTCTGGTACTACACCGCCCGCTTCCAATGGCTCGACGCAACCCGCACGCAACGGGGCAACGTAGGCGCCTATCTGCTGGGCGAATCGCGGCTCTACCGGGAAGGCTCCCGCACGCTCTGGGCCTTCTTGCGGGTGGGCGTGGCCCATCCGCGCGTGAACCGCTTCGGCGCCTACACGGGCGGGGGCTTCAGCGGAAGGGGCTGGGTGCCGGGACGTCCGAACGATCGCCTGGGACTGGCCCTTGCGGCCGCACACAACAGCGGCGCCTACCGTCGCCTGCAGCGCCGGCAGGGCATCCCCGTGTACCACACCGAATGGGTATTGGAAGGAACCTATCTGCTGACCCTCAGCAATGCGCTCCACCTGCAGTTCGATCTGCAATGGGTGCTCCATCCCGACACCCGCGCCGGCAGCGTGCTGGTCGGCGGCCTCCGCCTGCTGTGGACCCCCTGAGACCTGCTAGTCGTATTTCGGTAGTTAGCGTGGCCGTTCAGGCAAAATCCGTTGCGCCGCAGCCGATCCCGTCGTACGGATCGTAAGCTTCCTTGAAGCCGAACTGCTCCCCCCGGGCTGTGCTGCCGGCCCATGGTATCGTAAAAAGGGGCGCATTGCCCGCGCCTCTTGCAAATGAATATGCCGGATCGCATCTTGGACCGGCATTCCCTGCAACCTTCCGCCGGAAAATATCATGCGCTGGTATCCCCTTTTGTTCGCCATCCTGTTGCTCCCTGCCTGTGAAACCCCAGAAACCATGCCCGAAGCAAGCCGCGACACCGTGCTGACCGTACCGGGTGCCTCGCCCGAAGCACAGGCGCTGCTACGCAAGTATGCGCCGTTTCGGCTGGAAGCCGACCTGAGCGGCCTTTCGGACAACCAGCGCCGGATGCTCGGCCTGCTCATCGAGGCCGCCCGCGAAATGGACGCCATCTTCAAGGTACAGGCCTATGGCAACCTGGACTCCCTGCTGGCCACAATCGAAGACCCGGGCCTCCGCCGCTTTGTGGAAATCAACTACGGTCCCTGGGACCGGCTCGACGGCAACCGCCCCTTCCTCGAAGGGGTGGGACACAAGCCACCGGGGGCCAACTTCTATCCGCCCGACATGACGCGTGAGGAATTCGAGGCGGCCGCTGCCGAAAACGAAGCGCTCCGCAGCCTCTACACCATGGTGCGGCGCGACGCGCAGGGCCGGCTCGTCGCCATCCCCTACCACGAGTTTTTTGCGCCGCACGTCCGCCGTGCCGCCGACCTGCTTCGCCAGGCGGCCGAGCTGGCCGAGGACGAAGGGCTTCGCCGCTACCTCATGCTCCGGGCCGAGGCGCTCCTGACCGATGACTACTACGAAAGCGATCGGGCCTGGCTCGACATGAAGACGAACACGATCGACGTGGTAATCGGCCCGATCGAAACCTACGAGGACCAGCTCTTCGGCTACAAGGCGGCCGCCGAGGCCTTTGTGCTACTCAAGGATCGCGCCTGGAGCGAGCGCCTCGGCCGCTATGCCACGCTGCTGCCCGAACTGCAGGCCGCGCTGCCCGTTCCGGACGCCTACAAACGCGAGCAGCCGGGCACCGACTCGGACCTCGGGGCTTACGACGCGCTCTACTACGCGGGCGACGCGAACGCCGGCGCCAAAACAATCGCCATCAACCTGCCCAACGACGAGCGCGTCCAGCTCGAAAAAGGTACGCGCCGCCTGCAGCTCAAAAACGTCATGCGGGCCAAGTTCGAAAAGATCCTGCTGCCGATTGCCGACGTGCTGATCGCCGAAGACCAGCGCTCCCAGATTACCTTCGAGGCCTTTTTCGGCAACACGATGTTTCATGAAGTGGCGCACGGCCTGGGCATCAAACACACGATCACCGGACGCGGCACCGTGCGCGAAGCGCTGCGCGACCTGTACACGACAATGGAAGAGGGCAAGGCGGACGTGCTGGGCCTCTACATGGTCACCTGGCTGATCGACCGCGGCGAGTGGGAGGCCGATCCGATGGACCACTACGTAACCTTCCTGGCCGGCATCTTTCGCTCAATCCGCTTCGGAGCGGCCAGTGCCCACGGCCGTGCCAATCTCATCCGGTTCAACTTCTTCAAGGAACAGGGCGCTTTCACACGCGACGCGGCCACCGGTACCTACCGCGTCGTGCCCGAGCGCATGCAGGCGGCCGTCGAGGCGCTCTCGGAGCAGATTCTCCGTCTGCAAGGCGACGGCGACTATGCGGCCACGGCTGCCTTCATCGAACGCTACGGACAGATGGACGACACGCTGCGCGCCGACCTAGCCCGCATTCAGCAGGCCGGCATCCCCGTGGATATCGTCTTCATCCAGGGACCGGAGGTGCTGGGGCTGGAGTAGTTGCCCGCGTCTACAGCAACCGCCCTGAAGACCTGACCAAAAAGCCCCGTAGCCTTGGTGCTCCGGGGCTTTTATATGATTTCAAAGGGTGCGATTAAAACTGGCCTGCACCGTTCATATTCCATGTTTTTGCTGCGCTTTTATATGATTTCAAAGGGTGCGATTAAAACGCTGAACATGGAAAAGCACCGATACATCGTCGTGCCCTATTTCAATACCAAAAAGGTACGATTAAAACTTGATCCTTTATATTTCGAAAACAGATCGGATGGATGTTTCAATACCAAAAAGGTGCGATTAAAACTATCATCCCAACCCCGACGAATCCATCCCGGGGGCAGTTTCAATACCAAAAAGGTGCGATTAAAACCCACGACCGATATGCTTCTTGTATATCCATCAACGTCGTTTCAATACCAAAAAGGTGCGATTAAAACAGGTTCGCATTGTTCTCTCCGTTTGGGTTATTGATCAGTTTCAATACCAAAAAGGTGCGATTAAAACTCGCGGCCCGGAAAAAGCGCGAAAACCTCCTGCGCGGTTTCAATACCAAAAAGGTGCGATTAAAACCGCCGGCGACCCCCGGCGCTTTTCTTCCCAGAACCGTTTCAATACCAAAAAGGTGCGATTAAAACTATCTGAACATTTCGCTGAACTGCCTTTCTTCATTGCGGTTTCAATACCAAAAAGGTGCGATTAAAACCTGGAGTTGGCCCGGCGCTTCGACCAAAAGGCGATAGTTTCAATACCAAAAAGGTGCGATTAAAACCCGTTGTACGGCTCTACCTAACGGTAACAGACCGAGGTTTCAATACCAAAAAGGTGCGATTAAAACCTCTTTTTGATGTATATGACGCTTCCTATAGAATATCGTTTCAATACCAAAAAGGTGCGATTAAAACATTGCAGACGTGAGTCAAAACCACAAACCAAACAATGTTTCAATACCAAAAAGGTGCGATTAAAACGACCGGCCTTTCAAAGAGCAGACCCGCTTTCTGTGGGGCATTATAAGCGATTTGATCGAGAATGTCAAGCCCCCTGCGTCGTCGACCTCCGGTTACCCCCGAAACCCCGGGGGTCCGACGACTTCAGATAAGCCATTTTAAAACAAAACCATACAGATAACCTTCTTGAATTTACCCCCACCTTCTTCGCCGAACGCTTTTCGTTATCTCCGGAGACGACGACCCTGCTTACGGCCTTACCTTCTGAAATCACGGCATTTACGCTCGTACAACTCGCACTCCCCGTGTCTCTGACCATCCTGTAAAACCACCGTTCTATTAACGGCCCTGAGTTTCCCGGACCAGCGCACGCCAGAGAACGCGTTCCCGAACCTCGATTCAGATCGGATCCCGACCGCTCCTCCCTGCGCCTCGGCCGGCGCCACACGGTGCGGCTTTACCGATCCTTCACCCACGCCCCACTTGACACGCCTGTCGCTAT
>WFPM01000004.1 GCA_015487635.1 Rhodothermus sp. | reverse complement strand
GCGGCCGAGGACCTACCCGTGCCGTTTGCCCGGACGCTCGAAGAAAAGATCTTTTCGGCCCGTCCGCGCCTGCGTCCTGCCCTGGAGCGTTTGCTTCGTTTTTGAGGAAATCGGAGAAAGCCCTGCGTTGCGTGAAGAACCTTCCTGCAGGCCAGCCTTAATACGGCTTCCCGATGGTGCATGTGCGCGGCATTTCATGACCCCCTCCGGCCCTTTGGGCCCGCTCCTCCTGAAAGGAGGGCATTTTTGTGGACCCCCTCAGCCGCTGCGCGGCAGCTCCCCCTACAAGGGGGAGCGGTGTTTATGGACGGCGGCCGGCGTTGGCAGCAGGCGTCTGTGCGGGTTTCAACGTCGGCGTTTCTGCTTGGGTACTGCCCCCTCCCTGCCAGGGAGGAGGTTAGGGGGAGGGTCCAATCTGGTCGCGTTCAGCGCCGACGTGCGGAAAGCTGGCGTGGGCGATTGGCGCCGCTCATTTTCCGAGTGAAAAGCATGGGCGCAACGGTGGGGCGCCCTCCCGGACAGCCAACGTCATACGCATCCTGTAGCAGCGGACGGCTGGGTCCAGGCTGTTGTGCCTGGGGCCATGTCGGGCGCATAGCGTGTGGCACCTTCATGCACCGGTGTCACATAAGGGATGATCTGGTAAGCCGGCACTTCGCGCTGTGTGCCACAAGCACGTGTCTGTAGTAAGCCACGGAGGCGTCAGCCGTAGTGGCGCCACCCGAGACGGCATTTCGCTGCGCTCCGTGCCCGAGTGCGAGCAGGCGGGAGCCTTTAGCCAGGAGGGAACCGTGTAGGCAGGAGGCGAGCGGAGCGGCTGTCGGGCTTCCGGCCCGGTGGCTCGTGGTGGTGCACGAGCGCTCGTTTTCAGGGGGTTTTCGTCGATTCTGGTTGCTTGAGCGGCGTCAGGCCGGTATCTTGCCGCCGCTTCCCTGTAACCAAGCGCCGAAAGTGATGAGCGAGAATGCCATGCCCGAAGTGGGGCAGGAGGCCCCGGATTTCGAAGGAATCGATCAGCACGGGCGTGCAATCCGCCTGCGCGACTTTCGCGGCAGGAAGGTGGCGCTTTACTTCTACCCGAAGGACGACACGCCGGGCTGCACGAAGCAGGCCTGCAGCCTGCGCGACGGGTATGCCCGGTTACAGGAGGCGGGTATCGTGGTGCTGGGCGTGTCCGCCGACGACGTGGAAAGTCATCGGCGTTTTGCCGAGAAGTACGGCTTGCCGTTCCCCCTCGTTGCCGATCCCGAGGCGAAAATCTGCCGGGCCTACGGCGTCTGGGGCGAACGCACACTCTACGGCCGTAAGTTCATGGGGATTCGACGCACGACGTTTCTGATCGACGAAGACGGCCGGATATGCCAGATCATCCGCAGGCCAAAGGTCGAGCAGCACGCCGACGAGGTGCTGCAGGGATTCGGCCTGGCATAAGCCTGGCCGTTCCCGGAAAAGCACGACGCTCGGCAGGTGGGAAGGCAAGTCGGGTGGGTTAACTTTGAAGGATCTTGCACGAAGGATTGTTCGTTTCGGCAACATCCGAGTCGACCGGAGCCATCGAAAACCATGCGGCACGACTACGAAGCGGTTATCGGCCTGGAAGTGCACTGCCAGCTCCTGACGGCCTCCAAGGCGTTCAGCCCGGAGTCCACCCAGTTCGGGGATCCGCCCAACACGAACGTGGATCCGATCAGCCTGGGGCATCCGGGCACGCTCCCCGTGCTGAACGCACGCATGGTGGAATACACGATCCGCATGGGACTGGCCACACACTGCAAGATTGCCGAGCGCTCCGTCTTCGCCCGTAAGCATTACTTTTACCCGGATCTCCCCAAGGGCTATCAGATCTCGCAGTACGAGACGCCCATCTGCTATGACGGCTGGGTCGAGATCGAACTGGAGCCCGAAGGCGACGGCCAGGAGCCCGTGCACAAGCGGATCGGGATCATCCGAATCCACATGGAAGAGGATGCAGGCAAGTCGCTGCACGACCAGGACCCCTATCACACGCTGCTGGACTTCAACCGCTGCGGCGTGCCGCTGATCGAGATCGTTTCGGCGCCCGACATCCGCTCGCCCCGCGAGGCGGCGCTCTACATGCAGAAGATCCGCCAGATCGTACGCTACCTGGGCATTTCCGACGGCAACATGGAAGAAGGCTCGCTGCGCTGCGATGCAAACGTGTCGGTGCGGCGGCGGGGCGAGACGAAACTGGGCACGAAGACCGAGATCAAGAACCTGAACTCGTTCCGCAACGTCGAGCGCGCGCTCGAATACGAAATCCGGCGCCAGATCGCCATTCTGGAACGGGGCGGGGAGGTGGTGCAGGAGACGCGCCTCTGGGATGCCGTGCGTCAGGAGACGCGTCCCATGCGCACCAAAGAGGAGGCGCACGACTACCGCTACTTCCCGGACCCGGACCTGGTGCCCGTCGTGGTGACGGCCGACATGCTGGAGCGCATCCGTGCCGAAATGCCCGAGATGCCCGAGGTGCGGCGGCGGCGTTTTATGGACGAGCTGGGCCTGCCGGCCTACGACGCGGGCGTGCTTACCGAAGAGCGCGGCGTGGCCGACTACTACGAGGCGACGCTGGCAGCACTGACCCGCCGGATGCCCGAGGGCGACCGAAAGGCGCAGGCCAAGGCCGTCTCGAACTTCGTGATGACCGAGGTGCTCCGGGTGCTCAACGAGCGCTCGATCGACATCCGCGAATTTCCCATTGAGCCGGAGCGCCTGGCCGGTCTGGTGCAACTCCGGCTGGAAGATCGCGTCAGCTCGAGCGGGGCGCAGGAGATCTTCAACGCGATGCTGGAAGACCCACACCAGCCCGAGGAGATTGCCGAAGCCCATAATCTGCTGCAGGTCTCCGACGAAAGCGCCCTGATCCCGGTGGTGGAGGCCGTGCTGGCCGAAAATCCGGACAAGGTGCAGACCTATCTGAAGGGCAAGACGGGGCTGCTGGGTTTCTTTATCGGGCAGGTCATGCGTCGCTTTGAGGGCGCACCGGACCCCAAGCTGGTGCGGCGGCTGCTGGAGGAGCGGCTGGAAGCGGCCCGTGCGGCCGGTCAGGAAACGAAATGATTGGAACGGCGCAATGAAGTACCGCGCAGGCTGGCTGGTGGCCCTCGGGTTGAGTCTGCTGCTGGGATGCCGTGCCCGCACGTCGGAGCCGGTGGTGCAGAGCGTGCTGGAAGGACGGCTGACCGTTCGGGTCGAGGTGGACTCCATTCCGGACTATCGCGATTTCGAGGTGCTGGTCTACCGCCAGGTGGCCGGCGAGCCTGATACACTGGGGCTGGCCGTGACCGACAGCACGGGCCATTTCGCTATGACCATCCGCGCACCGGGGCCCGGGCTCTATCCGCTGCGCATCAGCCGGCGTGGTGCAACGCTGGCCAGCGGCGTGCTCGTGGTAGCCGACGGCGACTCGGCCACGCTCCGGGCCGAATTCCCGCTGGAAGAGCGGCGTCTGCTGGTGCGCTCCCGCGAAAATGCTGCCTGGCTGGCCTATCAGAATGCCATTGCCCAGCACAATCAGGACCTGCTCCGGCAACTGCAGACGGCCCCCGACTCGGCCGCGCTGGCGCAGATCGTTGCGCGTACGCTGGCGCTGCTCGAAAGCGTGGAGCGCACCTACCCGAACACGCTCGGAGCCCAGTGGGCGGCGGCCGAAGCCGTCCGGCTCCTGGCCGGGTGGAACGACACGCTGGCGCTGGCCCGCTTCGACAGCCTTTCGCCCGACAATCCGCGCTACCTGGAAGCCGTGCAGGCCATCCGGCAGGCACTGGCACGCCGTGACGGTCAGCAGGCGACCGTGCACTGGCTGACGGCGCTCCGCGAGCAGTTGCGCAGACCTGAGCTGCGGGTGGCCGTGCAGGCCGAGCTGGTCCAGGCTTACATGGACAGCCTTCAGGACGAAGCGGCCCGCGCCGCGCTCGACGAGCTGACGCGCATGACGACCGACAGCACCTGGCTGCGCTGGGCCGAGCGCGTCCGCTACGAACTGGACCACCTGCGCCCGGGTATGGAGGCGCCATTCTTTGTGGTCACCACGACGGCCGGGCGCACCATCACACTCGACGACCTGCGGGGCAGCTATGTGCTGCTGGAGTTTTTCTGGCCAGAAGATCCGACCTACCTGAACGAGCTGGCCTATCGCAATGCGCTGGCCGAAACCTACCGCGCCCTGCCGCTGAACGTGCTGGCCTTCTCGGTGCAGCCCGACACGACCGTCAACGAAGCCTTCTACGAGCGCTTCGTGCAGGCCGGGCAGGCGGTCATCCTTCCCGGTGGCCTCCGGGATCCGATCGCCGTGCGTTACAACGTCACGACGCTTCCTGTGCGCTGGCTGCTCGGGCCGGACGGTCGCATTCTGGGACGCTTTGAAGGGGCCGGGGCGCTGGCCCGTCTGCAGCAAATGCTGGCCCGGTTGCAGACCGAAACCCACGAATCCTCGCCTTCCTGACAAACCGTCGACAGAAAAAAGCCATGCTGGTAGCCGGCAACTGGAAAATGCATACGGACCGGGAGGAAGCCATTCGTCTGGCCAAGGCCGTCGTCGCTGAGGTGGGCGATCCCGGTCCGATACAGGTGGCCGTGTGTCCGCCGTTCGTCAACCTGGAAGCGGTGCGTCAGGTCATCGAAGGCACGCCGATCCGGCTGGGCGCGCAGAACATGCACCACGAAGAGGCGGGTGCTTACACGGGCGAAGTCTCGGCACCCATGCTGAAATCGGTGGGCTGTCGGTACGTGATTCTCGGCCACTCGGAGCGGCGCCAGTACTTTGGCGAGACGGACGAAGGCGTCAACCGCAAAATCAAGCGGGCGCTTCAGTACGAGTTGATTCCGATCGTCTGTGTGGGGGAGACGCTGGAAGAGCGGCAGGCCGGCCAGGCGGCGGCCGTGGTGGAGCGCCAGGTGCGGGCAGCGCTGGATGGCGTCGCGTTGCATTCGGCCGAGGCGCTGGTGATCGCCTACGAGCCGGTCTGGGCGATCGGAACGGGGCACACGGCCACGCCGGAGCAGGCGCAAGAGATGCATGCGCTGATTCGTCGCCTGCTAATCGACCGGTACGGCGAGGCCATCGGCCGCGCGCTGCACATCCTGTACGGGGGGAGCGTCAAACCGGGCAATGCCGCCGATCTGTTTGCGCAGCCGGACGTCGATGGTGGGCTGATCGGCGGGGCCAGCCTCAAGGCTGCCGATTTTGCAGCGATCGTGCGGGCTGCCCATTGTTGAGGCTGCGTAACGGCTGGCCCCGAGCCAGATAGGATCCTTTTGGACCCTGCCGGTCTTTTTATGACCCGTCCGGGAAATGTAGCCGGAGCGACTCTCTTTGCCTGGCTACAAATGCGAAGGTGTTTGTAATGCCTCACGGAACACACGCGATGTGGCACTACGCCGCTTGCGCTGCGTGCGGGACTACGAGCACGCGTTTGGAGTGCACCACGAAGGCATCAGCCGGAGGGGTGAAAACACCAGCCCGGACGCCGTTCTGTTACCTCTTTTGACGCAGAAAAGGCGCGAACGCCGGGGCTGCCGGTATGCCTGTGCAACGACAGACGGCTTGGCTTGGATGGATCGGGGTATGGATCCTGGTAGGGGCCGGCCTGGGATGTAGCGGCACGCGGCCGATGGCGGTGGTGGGGGAAGAGGAGAGAGGCCCTTCGTTCGTGATGGAGGCCATCCCGGTGTTGCGCAACGGGCAGCCGGGGCTTTCGCTGTACCTGGGACTTCGGCCGCGTACGCTCGTCTTTACGCATGTCGATACGGCCTATCAGGCCACCTACGAGGTACTGGTGCGGCTGCTGGATGAGAAAGGCCGTGTGCGTTACGAGCAGGCCTTCGGCGATACGCTCCGGGTGCCGACCTTTGCCGACACGCGCGCGCATGCGCTGCACCTGTGGCACCGGTTTGTGCCGTACCGTCCCGGGCGGTATCGGCTGGAGGTGACGGTGACCGACCGGCACAGCCGGCATTACACGACGCGACGCCGTCGGGTTTATCTGCCGGATCCGGCCGGCCGCGGTCCGGTGCTGAGTCCGGTCTGGCTGGAGCGGCAGACGGCTTCCGGACGCTATGCGGTCCATCCGGGGCTGCACGTGGCGGCCGGGGTTGATTCGCTGCGGGCGGCCGTCGCGCTGTTCAGACTGGCGCCGTGGCACCGGGTGCAGGTCCGATTGCTGTTATTGCAATTTCCGACAGACACCACTGCGGCTCGCCCCCCATACGACCTGATGCCGGTGCCTGGCTCGCTGGCGTATCGGGGAATCGCGTACGACCGGCCGGAGACGTTGCAGGTGTCCACACGTCAGGTGGAAGGACTCAGCGGCTCGGTGCGGATCGATTTCATGCTGCCGCTGCTGGTCAAGCGCGGCGTTTACCGGGTGGAGGTGACGGCTCGGGTCGAGGGACAGGAGCAACAACCCGCTGTCAGCCGTCGCGAGCTGGCCGTGCACGGCCCGACCTTCCCGCAGGTGGAAACGCTCGGCCAGATGGTCGAGGCGCTGGTGTACCTGACCTATCCGGACGAATGGGAGCAGCTCCGGGCCGCCCGCACGCCCGCGGAATTGCGCGTCCGATTCGATGCCTTCTGGGGGCGTCTGGTGGGCGACCGGCGCAAGGCGGCCCGTCTGCTGCGTCTGTACTACGAGCGCCTCGAGCAGGCCAACCTGCAGTTTTCCGCCTTCAAAGAGGGGTGGCGAACCGACCGCGGTATGGTGTACCTCATGCTGGGACCGCCTTACGTCGTCGAGGATCGCATCGACAAACAGATCTGGTACTACACCTACAGCGAGCAGGACCCCCGCTACAGGTTCGTGTTCGAGCGGGTGCGTTGGCCCGGCTCACCGTTCGTCAACTACGTGCTTCGCCGCCAGCCGTATTACTACGACATGTGGCAGCGGGCGCTGACGCGCTGGCGCAACGGCCAGGTGCTTTAAAATCTGGGAGGGGTTACATCCTGTTTCAGGACAGCACTCGGGCGCGCAGCGCCGCAAAGGCGTTCTGGATGCAATTCAGCGCAGATGCATGAGGGTGCGGCTCTGGTTTCCGTAGGGCGTTTCGAGTCGATACTGGTAAAGACCGGCCGGAAGCGTGGCGGCGTCGAACACGATCTGGTAGCGGCCGGCCGGCAGGAAGCCGTCTACCAGCGTCGCCACGCGCTGGCCCAGCAGGTTGTAGACAGCCAGCGTGGCCCGGGTGGCCTGCGGGAGCGCAAACGTGATGGTGGTGCGGTCGCGGAACGGATTCGGGTAGTTCGGCGCAAGCGTCAGGGTGGCTGGCGGTTCGCCTTCGAGCGATTCCAGGGCGGTCAGTACGAGCTGGCCCGGACGAACCTGTCCCCGAATCTCCCCGGCCGGATACTGGGTCGTGTGTACGTTGATGTAGATGTTGCCGGCCAGTAACTCCCGGATCAGTTCGTCGGTCAGCGGCTCGTCGTCGCTTGGGCGCCAGACACCGGCAGCCGTGTTGCCCTCGAACGTGATGGTCCGGACGACGGGGCCGTCCTGGCCGGCAGGCGCCTGATGAAAGTGCGCAGCCTGGACGGGGCCCGTCAGTCCGGTAACCGTGAGGTGGTAGACCAGTCCGGCTTCGGTCAGTGCCAGAAACGCCGTGCCCCGGCCGTTGCTGGTAACCGTGCCGGTTGCCTGCATGGGATCGAGCGACACGACGGCGCCGGTGCCGCCGGCCAGTTGCACCTGTCCGCGGATTTCGCCGGCGGGGTACTGGGCCGTATGGATGTTGAGGTAAAGCCTGCCCAGCAGCAGAGCCACGATGAGGGAATCCGGCAGGTTGCTCCAGACCCCGGAGGCGGTATTCCCCGTGAACGTGATGCCGTGCACCACGGGACCATTGACGCCGGCCGTGCCGTAGTGGAAGTGGGCGGCCTGGATCGGGCCGGTCAACCCTTCCACCGAAATCTGATAGACCAGGCCGGCGTCGGTGAGTGTCAGGTGGGCCGTACCGCGCCCGTTGCTGGTGACGGCGTCGGTTGCCTGCTCGGGCGTGAGGTCGGCGTGCAGGGCGGTGCCGCCGCTGAGCCGAACCTGTCCGCGGATTTCCCCGGCCGGATACTGGCTTGTGTGGATGTTGATGTAGAGCTGGCCGAGCAGCAGTGCCGTGATCAGTTCGTCGGTCAGCGGCTGGGTGTCGGTAGCCGTCCAGATGCCCGTGGCCGTGTTGCCCTCAAACGTGATGGCGCGCACCACCGGTCCGTCGGCACCGGGTGCAGCCTGATGAAAGTGGGCCGCCTGAATGGGGCCTGTCAGGCCATCGACGGTGATGACGAACTGCAGGCCTTCGTCGGTCAGGGCCAGTGCGGCCGTTCCGTACCCGTTGCTGGTGACCGTGCCGGTTTCCTGCTCCGGGGTCAGCACGGCCGAGAAGAAGGTCTGGGCGTGGACGGGCAGGGCAAACAGGAGCAGCCAGGCTCCCAGGGCGTAGCGTGTGCGCATGGCGATAGCAGGTCAGGTGAAAGGGGGGTTTGCTCTGGAAAGTACCTGACCCACGCCGAATGCCTACCTGGAGAAAATCCTGGGAAGAACGAAGCGGGGCAGCGGGCGTTTGTAAGGCCCCCGGCGTGTAACGGAGCGAAAGCTATCGGTTTCGTTCGATGCACCGGTTCTGGATCGAACGGCGTCCGCACAACGGGCTGACCTACGAAGCGTACGTGGCCGCCTGGGAGGAGACGCTCCGCCGGCCGCTGGCCGGACTCGACGCGCAGGCGCGGCGCTATCTGTACTACCGCCGCTACAACTACGAGCGGGCCCGGCGCGTGGCCGAGGCCTATCGTATGTCGGAACGACTGGCCCGGGCGCTGGCGGCCGTCGAACAGCCGCAGCTCTGGATGGTGCTCACCGAGGACTGGTGCGGCGACTCGGCCTACAGTTTACCCGTTATCGCCGAAGCCGCCCGACATTGTCCATTGATCACGCTGCGCATTCTCCGACGCGACGAAAATCCCGACATCATGGATCTATACCTGACGCGCGGCGCCCGGAGCATTCCCAAACTGGTGGCTTTTGCCGAGGACGGCACAGAGCTGTTCACCTGGGGGCCGCGTCCGGCCGAGGCACAGGCGCTCCGTGATCGACTCAGGGCCAAGGGTGCAGATGCCCGGCAGCTCTCGCAGGCGCTGATCGACTGGTACGAGGCGGGTGGCTGGCAGCAGGTCGATGCGGAGCTGGCCGAATGCCTGGAGGCTGTGCCGACGGCTCAGCGCCTGTCCTCTTCCAGATAGTGAGGGCGGGGGCGTGCCTGGCCAGACCAGCCGGACGGATCGGGCGCGGCGGCATCCGGGGGCGTAAAGCCTCCAAACGAAACGTAGAGACGTGCGGTCTGCTGCTGAAGGGCCTGTTGCAGGCGGCGCATCAGGTAGCGCCGGATCAGCGCACGGGTGGGCGGCAGCAGGCCGATCAGACCCAGCAGGTCGGTCAGCACCCCCGGCGTGATCAGCAGGGCGCCGGCAAGCAGGATCAGCACGCCGTCGATCAGCTCGCGTCCGGGTAATTTCCCCTCGGCCAGTCGTTGCCGGAAGGCTCGCCAGGTGGCCATACCTTCCCGACGGGCCAGAAAGCTACCGGCCAGTGCCGTGGCGAAGATCAGGCCGATCGTTGGCCAGAGCCCGATCCAGCGGCCAATCTGGAGCAGCAGCGCCAGCTCGACGGCCGGCACGATCAGAAACAGCAAAAACAACCGTGCGCCCATCCATCTACCGATAAGGTTGACCTGGTTCTGCTCCGCAAACGGATCTGTTTCCGAAAGGATTCCGTGGCCGGCTCGATTACGGAGGATGCTTCAGAATCAGGACAGAACGCGGCTCGACGCAGCAGACCTGCACGGCCGTACACGTAGAGAAACGGAAGGCTGTTCTGGAAGGTCGGTCTGAGGCTGCCTCCAGTTGCTATGTCCGGACTTGCTTTACAAAGAAGCACAATTATTTCATCAAAGTTATTGCACAAGGTGTACATCATCTTATGTTAAGCGCTTACAAATCAATGATTAGCCAATTTTTATTCGCACAATCTTAATATTTGCTCTCTTGCCCTGTAAAAAAAAAAAGCCTATCGTTTTTGCAGCATCTTTTCTACACAAACCCGTCAATGCCATGCAACGGAGATCTCTTCTGTTAAAGCCAGCGTTTCTGGCGCGTCTTGGTCTGTTGGTGCTGCTGGTGGGCCTTTCGGGCTGCGAGAGCTGGACGCCGGTCTCGCAGAAAGTTCCGACTCCGGATCCGTCGCGTTTTCGGCGGGCGCTGATTTCCGAGCAGGAGCGCCTGGTGCGCTTTGTGGTTGGTTATGTGCGGCGTCAGGAGGCGATTCGGGCAGGTAAGCGGTTGGACCGGGCGGAAGTGGATCGATTGTTTGAGGAGGCGCTACAGGCCTATGAGCGAACGTACGGCGTGGAGGGGGTGGTGGTGGGGTATCGTCGGGCGCAGGCGGCGTTGCGGGGGCCGGAGGTAGGCGTTGGGTTGCAGGCGTGGTGGGACAGTCTGGGGTTGGATGGAGCACAGCAGGTGTGGATGGGTCGGTTGTGGGAGACGTTTCGGACGTCGCATACGGTGGCGGAGTTGGACGAGCGGCTGAGTCGGTATGAGCAGGAGGTGGTTGAAGCGTTGGGCGTGGAGCGTTCGGAGGTGTTGCTGTGGAGTGCGGCGGTGATGTATGATATGGCGGTGCTGGTGTTTGGTCGGGAAGAATGGGTGGAGGCATTTTGGGCGCTGGTTGAGGAGCTGATGGGGGAAGGTGGCAGACGTGGAGGCATGGCGTGGTTGGGAGGTAGGGGGTGGATTCGGCGGGCGCAGCAGAATACGGCGTGTGAGTTGAATAGCATGCCGCAGTTTGGAGATTATATTACAGATTCGGGTGCGCTATTGTATCTACTGGGTGGCATGGTTGGAGGGTGTGAGATAGGTGCCCTTGCTGGTAGCTTTGTTGGATTTCCTGGGGTAGGTTGTCTTATTGGGCTACCTCTGGGAGCAATTGGGGGCGCTGTAGCCATGTATTTAGCAGCAGCTCATATGTATCAAATAGATTTAACCAGATGGTGCAGGGAGAATTATGCACATTGCAATAATAATGAACACTATAAAAATGCCTGCGAAGAACTTGTAGCGCCAAGATAGTAGAATAGCCATGATTAAAACTGTTATGCGTTTTAGGAAACATATCGCTTACTGGTTTCTATCGTTTTTGCTTCTTTCAATTTTTACTGGGATTGGACCTTTATCTTCGATATTTGAAGGAGCATTTCTTGTATCTGTTTTGAATATTGCTGTCATGGCTTTCTTTTTTATTAATATAATTTTGTCGAAGATTATCGGAAATCTTTATTTGAAAGCTATTTATTCTGGGATGATCTACACTATACCTGTTGCTTATGTCCTAAAAGATTTAAAGGAGTTATATGATATGATGTATTATGTTGTAATAGTATTTATGTTTTTTGTTGTCTATGTGTTATCTATATTTGTTATGAAAAGGATGGATAAAATAAATTTGATTGTGGAACAATAAAAGTTGGTGATTGCTTAACAGATTTCACCTTGTTGAATTCTCCGCGCAATCCATAAGGTGGGATCATGAAGCTGAGTGAACGGGCCGCGCTGGCCGCCGACGAGCAAAAAGCCGAAGGCCTTCCTGCAAAGCCGCGGCCTGCTGCAGCGCTTCACCCACTGCCCCTACTGCAAAAGCGAACACCTCGGCCGCGTGCGGCGGCGCTTTTACAAATGCTATTGGTGCCGCCGCACGTGGAGCCCCCGGAAGGGTTCGCTCCTGGAGGGTTTGCGCCTGCCGCTGGGCAAGTTTCTGCTGGCCTTGAAGCTATTTGAACGGGAGGTGTCGGCCCGGCGTGCAGCGCGCGAACTGGGCCTGGCCCTGAGCACAAGGCATTGG
>WFPM01000003.1 GCA_015487635.1 Rhodothermus sp. | reverse complement strand
GGCAAATCGACCACCATCCGCATGCTCTGCGGCCTGCTGCCGCCGTCGGAAGGCACGGCCCGCGTGGCCGGATTTGACGTGGCCCGCGAGCCCTACCGCGTGCGTCAGACCATCGGCTACATGGCCCAGAAGTTCTCGCTCTACGAAGACCTGACCGGGCTGGAGAACCTGTACTTCTTCGGGACGGCCTACGGGCTGACGGGCCGCCGGCTCGAAACGCGCATCCGCGAAGTTACGGCACGCGTGGGCCTGAGTGGACAGGAACGTCGCCTGGTGCGCGAGCTGCCCACCGGCTGGCGCCAGCGGCTGGCGCTGGCCGGTGCCCTGTTGCACGAACCGTCCGTGGTGTTTCTGGACGAACCTACCAGCGGCGTCGATCCGCTGGCCCGGCGTCGCTTCTGGGACCTGATCGCCGAACTGGCCGCCGAAGGCACCACCGTGTTCGTGACCACGCACTACCTGGACGAAGCCGAGTACTGCAACCGGCTGGGCCTGATTCACAACGGACGCCTCATTGCACTGGGCGCACCCGAAGCGCTGAAGGCCCGCTACCTGACCCGCCCGCTGTACGAGCTGGAGGTCACCCCACTGCTGGCTGCGCTGGAGCAGCTACGCCGGATGCCCGAAGTGTTCGAGGCCGCCCCCTTCGGGAGCCGCATTCACGTGAGCCTGCGGGATCGCTCCTGTGCGCCCGAGGTGCTCGTGCGCCGTCTGCGCGAGGCGGGGCTGACGGTCGCCGGCATCCGCCCCATCGCACCCACACTCGAAGACGTGTTTCTGCACCTGATCGAACATCCACCCACCGAAGCCTGAGCCGGCCATGACAGCGCTGCGCCTGATCGCCACCCTGTTCGTCAAGGAGTTTACCCAGATCCGGCGCGATCCGCTGTCGCTGGGCATGCTCATCGTGCTGCCGGCCTTCCTGCTGATTCTGTTCGGCTACGCGCTCACGTTCGACGTGCGCAACCTGGCGCTGGGTGTGTGCGACCTGGACGGGTCGGCGGCCAGCCGCGAGCTCGTCCGGCGCTTTGCAATCACCGAGTATTTCGATTTGAAGCGGCAGGTGGACGATCCGCGGGCGCTTGCGCGGCTTATCGACCACGAAGTGATCCGGGCGGGCCTGGTCATTCCGCCGGACTTCGAGGAGCGGCTCGAGGCAGGGCGTCCGGCGCCGGTCCAGTTTCTGGTAGACGGCACAAATGCCACGATCGCTTCGGCCGTCACGGGCTACGCCGACGCCATCGTCCGGGCGTTCAGCGGCCAGGTGGTGCTGGCGCAGGCCATGCAGCGTGGGCGGCGCCTGCCTCCGCCAGGAGTTTACGTCGAGGCCCGCATCTGGTACAACCCCGAGCTGGAAAGCGCCCGCTTTCTGCTGCCCGGTCTGATCGCCTTCCTGCTCATGGTGGCCACGGTGGTGGCCACGTCGCTGTCGGTCACGCGCGAGCGGGAGCGTGGCACCATGGAGCAGCTCGTGCTGGCCCCGCTGGAGCCCTATCAGCTTGTGCTGGGCAAGACGCTGCCCTACCTGCTTGTGGCGATCGGCTCGACCGTGCTGATCCTGCTCGTCGGACGCCTGCTGTTCGACGTAGAGGTGCGCGGCGACCTGCTCGTGCTGGCCCTCGTCGTGCTGGCCTACCTGCTGGCCGGTCTCGGTCAGGGACTGCTGATCTCGACCGTTGCGCCCAGCCAGCAGGTGGCCTTTCAGATTGCCATCATCAGCACGCTGTTGCCCACGTTCATCCTGTCCGGCTTCGTTTTTCCCATCTACAACATGCCGCCGGCCATTCAGGCGCTCACCTACCTGGTGCCGGCCCGCTACTTTCTGGTGGCGCTGCGGGGCGTCATGCTGAAAGGAACCGGGCTGGCCGTCTTCTGGCCTGATGTATTGCTGCTCCTGCTCTTTGCAGGGCTCATGCTCACGCTGAGCAGCATCCGCCTGCGCCGTTTGTTTCAACACCTGATGTGAGCTGCCATGGAACAGGTGCTCGCCTTTCTGCGGAAAGAGTTTCGCCAGCTACGACGCGATCCGCGCATGCTGTTTCTGCTGATCGTGCCGCCGATCGTACAGCTCGTGCTGCTGGGCTACGCGGCCAACCTGGACGTTCGCCACGTGCCGCTCGTTGTGTGCGACCCGGTGCCCTCGCCCACCAGCCGCGACCTGGTCCAGCGACTGGTGGCCAGCACCTACTTCGATCTGGTAGGCTACGAATCCGACGCGCGGCGCATCGGCGCATGGCTCGACCACGGACGCGCCACCGTGGCGCTCGTTTTTTCACCCGATTTCGGGAAGGACGTGGCCGGCGGCACCACGGCGTCGGTGCAGCTTCTGGTAGACGGCAGCGAAACGAACACGGCTATCGTCGCCCTCAGCTACGCATCACAGCTCATCCAGCACGCCCTTGGTGCCGGCGCCATCCCGGCCGGGGTCGTGCCCGAACTGCGCGTGTGGTTCAACCCGGCACTTTCCAGCCGCTGGTTCATCATTCCCGGGCTAGTGGGGTTGCTGTTGACTGTGAGCACTACCGTGCTGACGGCCCTGGCCCTGGTCAAGGAAAAAGAAGCGGGCACGCTGGAGCAATTGCTGGTGACCCCGTTGCGTCCGGCCACCGTGCTGCTGGGCAAGCTCGTACCGTTCCTGCTGATCGGATTGCTGGACGTGCTGCTGGTGGTGCTGGTGGCGACGCTGTGGTTTCAGGTGCCGCTGCGCGGCAGCATTCCCTTGCTTTTCGGCTGCGCGCTGCTGTATCTGCTCAACACGCTGGGGCTCGGGCTGCTCATTTCCACGCTGAGTCGCACGCAGCAGCAGGCGCTCATCGGCGCGGCCTTTTTCGCCCTGATGCCCATGATCATCCTTTCCGGCTTCGTCTTCCCCATCGAGAGCATGCCGCCCGTGATCCGGGCGGTCACCTACATCGTGCCCCTGCGCTACTTTCTGACCATCGTACGCGGAATTTTCCTGAAGGGCGTGGGCGTGCCGGCCCTCTGGGAAGAGATGCTGGCGCTGCTTGTGCTGGGGTTGCTGCTGTTCGGGCTCAGCACCTGGCGCTTCCGCCGCCAGCTGTACTGATGGCTGCGTCTGTGCTCAAGCAAAGCTCAGTTCGGTGGCGTCCACATGCGGGCCCAGTTCCCAGAGATCGACCAGTTCGTTGAGCAGATCCTCCGCAATGTCCAGAAAAGTCTCGTCGGCACTCGCAGTCTGCATCAAATCGTGAAAAGCCCGCAATTGCTGCGCAGGCGTAAACGCCAGCTTGACCGCTTCCGCCGAAGCACGCAGAGCGCATCGTTCAACCCTGCCGCATAGCGATCAATCGCCTCCAGAAACACAACCCCCAGTCGCAGTGCTTCGTACCGGACTACAAGCGCACGTGTAGTACGTTCCGAGACAGAGCCGGCCCCGGAAGAGACGAATGCAGTGTGCCGGCGAGGAAACGCAGCCAGTGCGTATCCGAGCGCTGTTTCCCCCGGCTTATCCGTCCGCGGTTGCGCGTGCCGCAAAAACCATTTTTCGGATGACTTCTCACCATGAACCGCCCGCGCCACCGCCGTTGAAACGGCCTCCACCGAATCTGATTGATCGGGTTCTGGAAGTGCGTCCCGCCGAAGTGCGCGTTTTCCTGCTGTCAATGACTTCGGCCTGCTTCTGAATGGGCTCGCCATACTTGAACATCAGATACCCCAGAAGCCCCACAAGCACGATCG
>WFPM01000002.1 GCA_015487635.1 Rhodothermus sp. | reverse complement strand
CCGGGGCGAACCCGACGCCCGCTTGCTCGTTCTACCGCCCGCAACGCCGATACAGGAATCTGAGCCGCGGTCCCCTGCCTTCCGTGAAGCTGACCGATCTGGATCACCGCCTGGCATCGGCGGCCTTCTTCGAGCCGCTACACGCCCACCTGGAATCCCTGACCGCTCCGAGCCGCCTGCATCTGCGCGGGCTGGCAGGCTCCCTGCCCGCCTTCGTGGTCTACGAACTGAGCCGGCACGTCCGCCGTCCTGTCCTCTGCCTGACGCCCAACGAAGAACAGGCCGCCTATCTCTTCAGCGACCTGGAACAACTGCTGGGCGTCTCGGATCGCCTGCTGCGCTTTCCGGCCACCGGCCAGAAGCCCTATGACCCGGAGCAGATCCCCGACTCCGCCCCGCTCATCGAACGCACCGACGTGCTGCGCCGCCTGGCCGAAGGCTTCGACGGACTGCTCCTCGCCAGTGCCGAAGCCATTGCCGAGCGCGTTCCTCCACCCGACCGGGTCCGTCAGGAAACGCTCGTGCTCAGCCCGGGCATGGTGATCGATCCCGCCCGGCTTCTGGCCCACCTCATCACCCGGGGTTTCGAGCGCGTGGAGTTCGTCGAGGCCCCCGGCGAGGTGGCCCTCCGCGGCGGCATCCTCGACGTGTACCCCTTCACCGGCACGCACCCGATCCGCGTCGAATTCTTCGGTGACGAGATCGACACGATCCGGGAATTCGATCCGCGCACGCAACGCTCCATCAGCCGTCTGACCTCGGCCCAGATCGTCCCGAACCTTTCGACGGCCGACGCCGAGGAGGCGGCCCACGCGCTCTTTGAGCACCTGCCCGACGATACGCTGCTCGTCCTCTTCGAGGAAGGCGCCCTCTTCGACGCCGTGCAGGCCCGCTTTGCCGAGGCCGAGCAGGCCTACGCCCGCCTGAGCACGCCCGACGAACAGCCCCGCCCGGAAGCCCGCTACCTGCCTCCGGCCGAACTGGCCACCCACCTGAACCGCTACCCGGCCCTGCTCTTCGGCACGCTGGCCGAAGCCGAGCTGACGCTGACCTGGGACACCCACCCCCAGCCCGTCTTCCACGGCAACCTGAACCTGCTGCGCGAGCGTCTGCACGAAAACGCCCGGCGCGGCTGGGAAACCGTCATCCTCTGCGACAGCCGCAGCCAGGAAGCCCGCCTGCACGACCTGCTCCAGGATGAAATCGAAGCGGGCGGCGTGCGCCTGCTCGTCGAATCGCTCCACGAAGGCTTCGAGGTGCCCGAAGCCCGTCTGGCCGTCTACACGGACCACCAGATCTTCGGCCGCTACCACCGCCCTACCACCCGGCGTCGGCGTCGCCTGCTGGGCGGCCTGTCGCTCCGCGCCCTGCAGAACCTCCAGCCCGGCGACTACGTGGTCCATGTCGATTTCGGCATCGGTCAGTTCGCCGGCCTGCAGCGCATCACCATCCGGGGCAAGCAGCAGGAAGTCGTCCGCCTCCACTACGCCGACGGCGACGTCCTCTACGTGAGCGTCAATGCGCTCCACAAACTGCACCGCTACACGGGCAGAGAAGGCCACCAGCCCCGCCTGACCAAGCTGGGCTCGGGCCAGTGGGAAAAGGTCAAGGCCCGCACGAAAAAACGCGTCAAGGACATCGCACGCGACCTGATCCGGCTCTACGCCAAACGCAAGGCCTCCCGGGGCTTCGCCTTCTCGCCCGACACGGTCTGGCAACGCGAAATGGAAGCGGCCTTCGAGTACGAGGATACGCCCGACCAGGCCGCCGCCGCCGAAGCCGTCAAGCGCGACATGGAGCAGCCCGTGCCCATGGACCGGCTCGTGTGCGGCGACGTGGGCTTCGGCAAAACCGAAATCGCCATCCGAGCCGCCTTCAAGGCCGTGCAGGACGGCAAGCAGGTGGCCGTGCTCGTGCCCACCACGATCCTGGCCGACCAGCACTACGAGACGTTCACGCGCCGGCTGGCCCCCTACCCGGTCCGCATCGAGGTGCTCTCACGCTTCCGCTCGCCCGCTCAGCAACGGGCCGTCCTGCGCGATCTGGCCGCCGGCAAGGTGGACATCATCATCGGCACGCACCGCCTGCTCTCGAAAGACGTGCAGTTCAAAGACCTGGGCCTGCTCATCATCGACGAAGAGCAGCGCTTCGGGGTGGCCGCCAAAGAGCGCCTGCGCCAGCTCCGCGTCGAGGTGGACACGCTCACGCTGACGGCCACGCCCATCCCCCGCACGCTCCAGTTTGCCCTGATGGGCGCCCGCGATCTGTCGATCATCTCCACGCCGCCGCCCAACCGCCAGCCCATCGTCACCGAGATCCATACGTTCGACGAAACGCTCATTCGCGACGCCATCCGCTACGAGATCAGCCGCGGCGGTCAGGTCTTCTTCATTCACAACCGCGTGCAGTCCATCTACGAAATGGCCGCCCGCCTGCAGGCCATCGTGCCGGACGTGCGCATCGCCGTGGCACACGGTCAGATGAAGCCCCGCGAGCTGGAGCGCGTCATGCACGACTTCATGGCGCGCAAGTACGACGTCCTCGTTTCGACGAACATCATCGAAAGCGGCCTGGACATTCCCAACGCGAACACGATTATCATCAACCACGCCGAACAGTTCGGACTGGCCGACCTGCACCAGCTCCGCGGCCGCGTCGGACGCTCCGACCGCAAGGCCTTCTGCTACCTGCTCGTGCCCTCCATTCACGGGCTCACGCGCGAGGCGCGCCAGCGCCTGCAGGCCATCGAGGAATTCAGCGAACTGGGGAGCGGCTTTTCCATCGCGATGCGCGACCTGGACATCCGCGGCGCGGGCAACCTGCTGGGCGCCGAGCAGAGCGGCTTCATTGAAGAGATCGGCTTCGAAACCTATCAGCAGATCCTCGATGAGGCGATCCGCGAGCTGCGCGAGGAAGAATTTGCGGACGTGCTGGGCGCCCCGCCTCCGAAGCCGCCCGAAACGAGCGTGGACGTCGAGGCCGATGCGTTCATCCCGGAAACCTACGTCAGCAGCAACGTGGAGCGGCTCAACCTGTACCGCCGCCTGAGCGAGGCGACCGACGAGGCATCTATCGAGGCCTTCCGCGAGGAGCTGGCCGACCGCTTCGGACCAGTTCCACCCGAAGTGGACAACCTGCTCTGGGCCGCCCGTCTCAAGCTGCTGGGCCAGGCGCTGCGCCTGCCAAAGGTGCTCTTCAAAAACCGGCGGCTCTTTCTGGAATTTCCGCTCCAGGACGAAGACCCGCACTTCTACGCGCACCATTTCATGCCGCTGCTGGAACGGTTGAGCCAGCTCGATCGGCGCTACGTACTGAAGGACCAGCACCGAAAGCTGCGGGCCATCGTGCAGGACGTGCTCGATCTGGAAACGGCCTATCAGGTGCTTCGTCAGCTTCAGCCCGTCGAAGCGCCGGTCTCCTGAGCGGCTTCCGGTTCGTAGCGGGCCAGGATGGCGCGCGCCTGCGCGCGGAGCTGTGCCCGGAGCGCCTCGGGTTCCAGCACCTCGACCTCCGTACCGTAGCGCAACAGCCAGCGTGCCAGGTATTCCAGGTTTTCGAACGAAAAGGTCACCTCGACACCTTCGGCCGTCTCCTGCTCCGATTCGATCCGGGCCGGGATGCTGCGCCGTGCCCAGCGATAGGTGGATCGGGCAAAACGCAGACGGATGCGATACGCCTCGGTCGGAGCGCCCTGCGCCTCCAGGTAGGCGTTCAGGTCGAAGTCGCGCGGCGGTGTGAACCGTTCACGCAGCACGGTCAGCCGCTGAATGCGATCCAGCCGGAAGTTCCGGATGGCCTTTCGGAGATGATCGTAGGCGATCAGGTTCCAGTGGTCCGTGTAGTAGACGAGCCCCAGCGGGTCCACCTTACGCTGCGTCAGCTCGTCGCGGCTGGGCACGTAGTATTCCAGGTGGACGGACTGCTGGCGGGCGATGGCCTCGCTGAGTTCGTACCAGTAGCCGGCCTCTTCGTCCGATCCCTGCATGGTCTGCAGCCAGTAGGGATCGATCACGATGCGCTCCTGCAGGCGGTCGATGTATTCGCGAATGGACCGGGGTAGTACGGAGCGGATCTTGAGTGCGACCGCGTCGGCGTCGGCCCGAAGCGAGGCGTCCGGCTGGCGTTTCATGAACGCGGTGCCGATGAGCAGCGTGGCCGCCTCGCAGGCCGTGAACATGAGCGGCGGGAGCTGATAGCCTTCGAGGATTTCGTAGCCGCCGCCTTCCGCATAGGTCAGCGGCACATTCGCCTCGCTGAGCGCCCGCAGGTCCCGGAAGATGGTGCGGCGGCTCACGCCGAAATGTTCGGCCAGCTGGCGGGCCGTGAGGCCGGGCCGCGTCTGCAGCAGCAGAATCAGCGCAAAAAGACGTTCGGTGCGATTCCGGGTGCGTTCGGCCAGCTTCATACGCCTGATGGGTAACGCACGCTTTCCGGGCGGTTCGCGTTACCGAACCGGGGCGTCCGCTTCCGGTTCCGGCGCGACGTGGACCAGGTATTTCTCTGCGAAGAGCGGATCGCCCAGCAGCCGGTCCAGCGGCCAGAGCCTGACGTGCAGGTGCGGATCCAACCGCTCGAGCGCGGCCAGTTCGTCGGACAGATCACCGCCCTTGAGGGCCAGCAGGCCGGGCGGCCAGGCGTCCGGCGACGCCGCACGCGGTCGGGCCACGCGGCGGTGCCATGCCCAGAGCGTGGCGAGCGGGGCCGTGGCCCGCGAGACGCTGTAGTGCGCCGCGCCCTCCCAGCGCTCGGCGCGCGCGTGGTGGACGTGCAGGTTCTTCAGGCCCAGCCGCCGGGCCATCGTGCGCACGGCCAGCACTTTCTTCTGCGCGGCATCGACGGCGTGCACGGTCACTTCGGAAAAGGCGATGGCGAGCGGCACGGCCGGCAATCCTCCACCCGTGCCCCAGTCCACCACGACGCTGCCCGGCGGAAACGGCCGCCACGTCAGCGCCAGACAGTGCAGCAGATGGCGGCGGTGCAGCTCGGGGAGTGTTTCACGTGAAACAAGATTGTGGCGCTGGCCCAGCTCCTGCAGCAGCCGGGCATAGTGCTCGAGTTGCTCTCGCTGCGCCGGATCGAGCTGCACCCACGGATCCCAGCCCGCAGACGGTGTTTCACGTGAAACGCGCATGGATCCCTGCGCCGAACGTTTCACGTGAAACACTCAGGCGGCCTGCGGACGCCGGTAGCGCCGGAGCAGCACCATCAGCACGGAAATGTCGGCCGGACGCACCCCGCTGATGCGCGACGCCTGCCCCAGATTCTCCGGCCGGATCTTGCTGAGCTTTTCGCGGGCTTCCTTCGAGATGGTCTCGACCGCCTCGTAATCAAAGTCCGGCGGAATGCGCCAGTCCTCCAGCTCTCGCATCTTCTCGACCAGCTCCCGCTCCCGATCCATGTAGCCCTCGTACTTCAGCTCGATCTCCACGAGCATTTCGACGGGCTCCATGCCCGGTGCCGGCACCACCACCTGCGCGCGCAGCCCGGTGGCTTCGAGCAGGTCGCGGAGGTTGACCTGCGGCCGGAGCGCCAGCCGCACCAGCCGCTCGGGCCGCTCGATCAGCGAGGTGCCCACCCGCTCCAGATAGCCGTTCACCTGCTCCGGCCGCACGGTCGTCTCCTCCAGCGCCCGGCGCGTGCGCGCGATCGCCTCCTTCTTTTTCAGCATGCGCTCGTAGCGCTCGCGCGTGGCCAGCCCCAGCCGATAACCCAGCTCGGTCAGCCGGAGGTCGGCGTTGTCCTGGCGAAGCAGGATCCGGTGCTCGGCCCGCGAGGTGAACATCCGGTAGGGTTCGTCCGTCCCCTTCGCCACCAGGTCGTCGATCAGCACCCCGATGTAAGCCTCGGAGCGACGCAGCACGACCGGCTCGGCGCCCCGGAGCTTCTGCACGGCATTGATCCCGGCCATCAGGCCCTGCGCAGCCGCCTCCTCGTAGCCCGTCGTGCCGTTGATCTGTCCCGCAAAGAACAGCCCCTCGACGTACTTCGTCTCCAGGCTGTAGCGAATCTGATAGGGCGGGAAATAATCGTACTCGATGGCATAGCCCGGCCGCAGCACGTGCACGCGCTCCAGACCGGGAATCTTCCGGAGCGCGGCCACCTGCACTTCCTCGGGCAGACTCGTCGAAAAGCCATTCACATAGACCTCGTAGGTGTCCCAGCCCTCGGGCTCCAGAAAGATGGGATGGCGGTCTCGCTCCGCGAAGCGCTCGATCTTGTCTTCGATGGACGGACAGTAGCGTGGTCCCCGGCCTTTGATCCGGCCCGTGAACATGGGGCTGCGGTCAAAGCCGGTCCGCAGAATGGCATGCACCTCGGGCGTCGTGTAGGTGAGCCAGCAGCTGAGCTGGCGGTCCGGGAGCCGGTCCGTCATGTAGGAAAACGGGAACGGCTCCGCATCGCCCGACTGCTCCTGCAACCGACTGTAGTCGATCGTGCGGCCGTCGATACGGGGCGGCGTGCCCGTCTTGAGCCGCCCGCTCTCGAAGCCCAGCCGTTCCAGGCAGGCCGTCAGTCCGGTGGCCGCCCGCTCACCCATCCGCCCGCCGCCGAGCTGGCGCTCGCCCACGTGAATGACGCCGTTCAGGAAGGTGCCGTTCGTCAGAATCACGCACGGCGCATAGAAGGTCTTGCCGAGCTGCGTGCGCACCCCCTTCACGCGACGGTCTTCGACGAGCACCTCGGAGACCGTGTCGGCCCGCATCCAGAGGTTCGGGATCGACTCCAGCTCGCGCCGCACGGCCTCCGCATAGCGCTTGCGGTCGCACTGGGCGCGCGGTCCCCAGACGGCCGGCCCTTTGCTCCGGTTGAGCATCCGGAACTGAAGGCCCGTCTGATCGGCCATGCGGCCCATGATCCCGCCCAGCGCGTCGATCTCCCGCACCAGGTGCCCTTTACCGATTCCGCCGATGGCCGGGTTGCACGACATGCGGCCGATCGTCTCCAGGCTCATCGTAATCAGCAACGTGCGTGCCCCCATCCGGGCCGCGGCGGCCGCCGCCTCGGCTCCGGCATGCCCCCCTCCCACCACGATCACATCGTACCGCTCGTCCGAAAAAATCTCCATCGCACTTTTTTCCAGTTCGTTACGTACAGCAGAGCTTAAAACGCCGGACCAGGCCACGGTTTCACTTGATTGGGCAAAATCATTTCCGATTTTTCATATTGAGCTTCTGTGAAGTGATGGGAATGTTTTTTGTCTCACCCAACGGGTGGCCTCACCCACGTACGTCATGGAACCCATACCCATCACCTGCTGGACGCCAACGGCCGAGACGCTGCTTCCGGCAGAACTGGCCGACCGGCTGCCGCCGGAAGCGCAGCAATGGCTTGAGACGATGCGGCAGCATCCGCCCGCGACATCACAGGCGCATCTGATCGATATGGCTGCCGGTCCCCTGCTCCTGGTAGCCCTTCCCTGCCCTTCGGAGCCACCCTTACTGATGGCCGCACTGGACCTGCGCACAATTTTTCCGGAGTCGGCCACCTTTTTCCGCACGCTTGTGCAGAGTCTGCGGGCCGTGCTCTGGGAAGCCGACGCGCGCACGTTCCGCTTCACCTACGTCAGTCCTCAGGCCAAGGAACTGCTGGGCTACCCGGTCAGCCGCTGGCTGGAAGAGCCGGACTTCTGGGAAGCCCACATTCATCCGGAAGATCGGGACCAAGCCGTCGCCTATTGCCGCGCAACAACCGACCGGGGCGAAGACCACACATTCACCTACCGAATGATCCACGCCGACGGCCATACGGTATGGGTGCGCGACATCGTCACCGTGGTGCCCGACGCGCAAGGCCGCCCGCATCGTCTGCGTGGGCTGCTGCTGGACGTCACCGAAGAACAGGAGACGCGCCGGGCGCTGGAGCAGGCGCGCCAGCGCTACGAAGACCTGGTCACCAGCAATCCCATCGCCACGGGCGTTTACTGCAGCGGCCAGGTGGTCTATGCCAACCCGGCCATGGCCCGGCTCTTCGGCGCGGAGCGGCCGGAAGACCTGCTCGGCAAAACCGCCGCCGACCTGATCCATCCCAGCAATCTGGAGGCAGCGCTGGAAAACGTCCGCAAAGTCGTCGAACGGCGCGAGCCCGTTTCCTACGGCCGCGGCCGCATCCAGCGATTGGACGGTCGCTCGGCCATTGTGGACTTCCGGGGCGTGCCCATCACCTGGGAAGGCGAACCGGCCGTGCTGTTTTTCATGTGGGACGTCAGCGAGCAACTCCGCACGGCCCGACGCCTGGCCGAACGCGAAGCTCAGTATCAGGCGCTTTTCGAAAACACCCCGGCGCCCATGTACGTGCGGCGCGACCGGCAATTCCTGCTGGTCAACCCGGCCTTTACCCGCCTGACGGGCTACACGGCCGAGGAACTGACCGCACCCGGCTTCGATGCCCTGACACTGGTTGCGCCTCAGAGCATCCCCGTCGTTCAGAACCGGCTGGCCCGGCGGCGACAGGGGCTTCCCGTACCCCCGCGCTATGAATTCTGGCTGCGGCGTAAAGACGGCCGGGAAATTCTTGTCGAGGCCACCTCGATCAACATCCGCTGGGAGGGCGCACCGGCCGTGCTGGGCTTCTTCCGGGACCTGAGCGCCCAGCATGAAGCGGAAACGTACCTGCAACAGGCCCGCAGACAGGCCGAGGAAGCCAGCCAGCTCAAAAGCCGCTTTCTGGAACTAATGACGCACGAGATCCGCACCCCGCTCAGCACTATTCTGGGCTACGCGGATCTGCTCCGGGAAGAGCTGGCCGACAGAATTCCGCCGGAGCTACTGGAATTCGTCGACGTCATCCGCAACAGCGGCCGTCGACTCCTGGGCATGCTCTCCGACGTGTTGGACCTGAGCCTGCTCGAAACGCAACGGCGCCGGCTGGAAACCGAAGCGGTCAACCTGAACGATCTGGTACGCCGCCTGGAAGCCGACTTCGGCCCCATGGCCCGGGAGAAAGGTCTCCGATGGGAAACGGAAGTGCCCGCGCGGCCGGTACGTGTACTGGCCGACGAAGAGGCGCTCTACCGTGCCCTGGCCAACATCGTGCACAACGCCGTCAAGTTCACCGAAACCGGCACGGTGCGGGTGCGCGTCGCGCAGCGCGAACCGGAAGGGCAGGTGCAGGTGATCGATACCGGCCCCGGGATGGATCCCTCGTTTGCCCGCACCGGACTGTTCGAGCCGTTCCGTCAGGAATCGGAAGGGACGGACCGTCGTTACGAAGGAGCCGGGCTGGGCATGCCCCTCGCCCGTCGCTTCGTCGAGGCCATGCGGGGCCGCATCGAAGTGGACACAGCACCCGGGCGGGGTACCACCGTGACGGTGCATCTGCCGCTGCTCGAGGTACAGCCTTCCCCCACCCCTTCGGCCCTGCATCCGGAAGCCCGCGAGCTGCATCGGCTCCAGCAGCGCCTTCGGGTGCGCCATCCCCGCATCCTGATCGTCGAAGACAATCCGGAAATTGCCCGGTTCCTGGAGCTGGCGCTGCAGGACGTGGCCGAGGTGACGGTGGCCGCCGACGCCGCGCGGGCCCTGGAAACGATCGATGCGCACCTACTCGAAAACAAGCGCTTCGATCTGATCTTGCTGGACCTGAACCTACCCGGTGGCTTTAGCGGCCAGGCCTTACTCCATGAGATCCGCCGACGTCCGGCCTACCACCACGTGCCCATCGTGGCCCAGACTGCCTACGCCGAGCCCTTCCGCCCGGAAGATTTTCTGGAAGAAGGGTTCGACGGCTTCCTGATCAAACCCATCGACCGCCTCACGCTCTACCGCGAACTGGAACGCCTGCTGTCCCGGCAACCGACACCCTCCTGACATGAGCGATCCCGCCCCACTGCTTCCGGACTTCTATCGCATTCTTTTCGAAGCCGCCAACGACGCCATCTTTCTGGCCGATGTCGAAACCGGCCGTCTGCTCGATGCCAACCCGCGCGCCTGTGAACTGGTCGGGTACACGCGGGACGAAATCCGGGGCATGCACCACCTGGACCTGCATCCCCGTGAAGAACGGGAACGCTACCGACGCATCTTCCGACGCCATGCCGAAGCCGGTCAGGCCATCGAAGACGTCGAGGTGGTGCATCGCGACGGTACACGCATCCCCGTCGAGATCAGCGCCTCCCGCGTCGTGCTCGACGGTCGCCCGGCCCTTGTGGGCATCTTCCGCGATCTGCGTCCTCGTCGGGAACTGGAGCAAGCCTTTCAGGAAGTAGAAAGTCACTATCGTATCTTGGCCGAGCAGAACCTGATCGGTGTTTACCTGGTTCAGGATAACCGCCTCGTCTACGTCAATCAGTACATCGCCGACTTCCTGGGCTACGAGCGTCCGGAAGACCTGATCGGACGCTCCATTGCCGAGTTGGCTCATCCTGACGACCTGCCTCATATCGAGAAGCAGATCCGCCGCCGGATTTCCGGAGAAGTCCGGACCGTCCACTACACACTGCGGGCTTTTCATCGGCGCGGGCACGTGGTGGACATCGAGGTGATCGGATCGGCTACCACCTATCGGGGGCGCCCGGCCGTGCTCGGCGTTATGTTGCACACCAGCGAGGCACGACGCCAGGCTCGCTTCTACGAAACTGAAAGCCACATCCTGCAGGAACTGCTCCGAGGCGCATCTCAAGAAGCGCTGCTCGACGCGCTGTGTACGGCCATTGAGACGTGCCTGCCCGACGGCACCTGTACGATCCTGCTGCTCCACAACGGCCGCCTTTACCGGGGCGCCTCGCACATGCCCCCGGAATACGACGCACTGGTCGAAGGCCTGGAAATCGGCCCCGAAGCCTGCTCCTGCGGCACGGCGGCTTTCACCAAAAAGCCGGTCTGGGTGCGCGACGTTCAGACGGATCGCCGGTGGGCCGCCTACCGGGAAGTGGCTGCACGCTTCAACATTCGCGCCTGCTGGTCCTATCCGATCCGGCATGCCCGCGGCGAGGTCCTGGGAACGTTTGCCGTATACTTCCCCACGGTGCGGACTCCGAAGCCGGCCGAAAAGGAAGTGCTGGCCCGGGGCGCCTCGCTGGCCGCGCTTATTCTGGAAACCCGTCGCTTGCAGACCGAAAACGCCTGGCTGGCCGAAGTAGCCCGCCAGACTTCCTCGGGCGTGCTCATTACCGATCCCGAACGCCGCGTGCAGTGGCTCAACGAAGGCTTCACGCGCCTGACCGGCTACACGCTGAAGGATGTCCACGGACGGCGTCCACCGGAATTTCTGGTCGGAGAGCGGACGGATCGAAACACACTGGAAAGGATCGGAGAGCGCCTGCGCGAGGAATTGCCGGTCCACACCCGGATTTACTTCTACCGCAAAGACGGTACGGGCTTCTGGGATGAGCTACGCATCGAGCCACTCCGAGACGCCGAAGGCCGCCTGATCGGCTTCATGGGACTCAACCACGACATCACCGCACTGGTCGAATATGAGCAGGAGCTGAAGCGCGCCCGCGCCGAAGCTGAAACAGCCGCGCGCCTGAAGGCGGCCTTCCTGGCCAACATGAGCCATGAAATCCGTACGCCCCTCAACAGCATTCTGGGCTTTGCCGAACTGCTCGACGAACAGCTCGCCGCCAGCGGCCTGGAAGCACTCCGAGAGTTCACGGGCATCATTCAGCGCTCGGGACGCCGCCTGCTTCACCTGATCAACGACATCCTTGAGCTGAGCCGGCTGGAGGCCGACCGGTTGGTGCTCCGGACCGAACCCTGCACGCTGCATACAATCGTCGAGGAAGCCGTGGCCGAGCTGCGGCCCCAGGCCGAGCAGAAAGGATTGACGCTAATCGTCCACGTTGAGCCGACCGCCCCGATTCTGGGCGATCCCCGCCGCCTGCATCAAATCGTGACCAACTTGGTCGGCAATGCGCTCAAGTACACCGAGCGGGGCGAAGTGCGCGTCGAGTTGCAGGAGACGACGGAGGACGGCGTCCGACAGGTCGTGCTGCGCGTGACGGACACTGGCTCAGGCATCGCTCCGGACTTCCTGCCACACCTGTTCGAGCCGTTTCAGCGGGCACCTTCCGAAAACGACCGGAGCGAAGGGAGCGGGCTCGGCCTGGCCATCACGAAGCGGCTCATCGAGCAGATGAACGGCCGGATTACGGTGGAGAGCGTGCCGGGCCGGGGTACAACGTTCACGGTTACCTTCCCGGTGCTACTTGCCGATGCAGAAGCGTGAGAAGATCTGGTCGAGCACGTCCTCGGTGGTGATCTCCCCCGTAATAGCCCCCAGTTCGTGGAGGGCACGGCGGAGTTCGAGGGCCAGCAGGTCGCCGCTGAGCCCCTGATCGAGCGCGGCCCGTGCAGCCTGCACCGCTTCGCGGGCACGCGCCAGATGCTGGCGGTGCCGCTGGTTCATCACGACGGCCGAGTCGTCCATGCTGCCTAGGTCGGCCGTCACGGCCGCCACCAGTTCCCGGATGAGCGGCTGCAACTCGGCAGCGTCCTGGCGCGCCCTGTGGGCCGAAAGCGCCAGCACCGGACGGTCCAGTGCGGGAAGCGTCGGCTCCGTTTCGAGCAGATCCTGCTTGTTGCCCACCACGATGACCGGAAGCGCCGGCTGCTCGGTTCGGAGCCGGGTCAGGTAAGCCTGCTCCTCAGGCGCCAGCCCCACCGTCAGGTCGAACACGTACACGAGCACGTCGGCCGCTGCGATGGCCTGCTGCGCCCGGCGCACGCCTTCGGCTTCGATCTCGTCGGCCGTGGCGCGCAGCCCGGCCGTGTCCACGAACCGAAACCGTAGGCCCTCAATCTCTGCTTCGGCCTCAATCTGGTCGCGCGTGGTGCCCGGCACAGGGCTGACGATGGCCCGGTCCTGGCCCAGCAGGGCATTGAGCAGCGTCGATTTGCCGGCATTCGGCCGCCCGCCGATCACCACGCGCACGCCGTCGCGAAGCAGCTCACCCAGCCGGTAGGAGCGCAACAGCTCGTCGAGCAGGCGTTCAGTGCGATCCAGCAGCGCCTCGAGCTGCGTGCGGTCGGCAAACTCCACGTCTTCGTCAGAGAAGTCCAGCTCCAACTCCACGTAGGCGCACAGCTCCAGCAGGTCGCTGCGGAGGCGCTGCAATTGCTCGGAGTAGCGCCCCTGCAGATGCGCCAGCGACACGCGGTGGGCCCGCGTCGAACCGGCATGGATCAGATCGGCCACAGCCTCGGCCTGGGCCAGATCGAGCTTGCCGTTCAGAAACGCCCGGAGCGTGAACTCGCCGGGCTCGGCCAGCCGCGCCCCGTGATGCAGCAGCGTCTCCAGGATGAGCTGCGGCGCCAAGTCGCCGCCGTGACAGGTCAGCTCCACCACGTCCTCCCCCGTGTAGGAGCGCGGCGCCCGGAAAACCGTAGCCACCACCTGATCGATGGGTTCTCCTTCCGGGCTCAGCACGTAGCCGAAATGCGCCGTGTGCGAGGGCACCGCCTGCAGGTCGGCCCCCCGGAAGCAGGCCGCGACAATCCGGCATGCCTCCGGTCCCGACAGCCGCACGATGGCCAGGGCCGCCTGTCCGCGGGCCGTGGCAATGGCCGCGATCGTGTCGCCCCGCTGCCGCATTACCCCACGCCGGCTACGTTACCGACGGGTCCGGGCTTTCTTCTTGCGCCGGGCTTCGGCCGCTTTACGGGCCGCCTTCTGCACAGCCCGGCGATCTCCCTGCCCGTCCACCGCCGCCTTCGCTTTTTCTTTCTCCAGCGAGCGATTGATCCAGAACTGCTGAATCGCCGAGAAGATGTTGTAGCAGAGGTAGTAGAGGTTCAGGGCCGAGGACAGCCGGTTGAAAATCGCGAAGATGAAGACCGGGAAGACGTAGGTCAGGATCTTCGTCTGGGGATTCGACGGCGTTGAGGTGGACTGGATGCGCATCTGAATGATCATGGAAATGCCCATCAGGAGCGTGAAGCCCGCCACAAAATCGCCGTAAAGCGGAATCTTGAACGGAAGGTGCAGGATGGGATCCGGCGCCGAAAGGTCCTTCGCCCAGAGGAACGCCTGCTGGCGCACAATGAGCGACTGCTGGAAGTACTGCCAGAGCGCGATCAGCACAGGCCACTGCAGCAGCATCGGGAGGCATCCGCCCAGCGGATTGATCTTCTTCTCCCGATAGAGCTTCATCATGGCCTCCTGCTGCTTCTGGGGATTGTCCGCGTACTTTTCGCGAATGGCCTCCAGCTCGGGCTGCAGCTCCCGCATCTTTGCCATGTTGCGGAACGAAGCCCGCGTGAGCGGATAGAGCGCGATCTTGACCAGCAGCGCGAACACAATGATGGCCAGTCCGTAGTTGCCCAGCAGGCGCCCCAGCAGCGTAAAGAGCGGAATGAAGACGAACTTGGCCAGCGGCCGGGTCATCCACTCGAAGGCGTCCCAGCCGTAATCGACCATGTCGTAGAGCCCCAAGTCGTAGCGGGCCAGGCGGAAGTATTCCATGGGGCCCAGGTAGAGCCGGAATTCGTCCACCTGGCCGTCTTCAGGCCGGGGCATCAGGAGCCGGGCAGCATAGTCTTCCCAGTACGAAGGATCTTCGGGTTCGCCCAGCCGCTCGCCGACCAGTTCGGCTCCCCGCGTCTCGCCGGAGGGGATCATCACGGCCGTGAAGAACTTGTTCTTGACAGCCACCCAGTCGACCTGTCCGGCCAGCCGTTTTTCCTCGGTGCGGTGCCGGTCGAGCGTGATCTTTTCCAGCTCACCGCCGCTCCGGGCGAAAGCACCGCTGTGCCGTGCCTCGTCGTCGCGGTCGCGCTCGGCGAACGGCACGCCGCCGTTCCAGACCAGCTCGTAGCCTTCGATGGTGCTGAAAGTGGCCGCGCCTTCCTGCTCGATGCGGAGCCGGACCTCGTAGTCGTCCGGAAGGAACGTGTAAACCTGGCGAATGCGGCCGTCGCCGACGGGCACCTCGAAGGCCACCTCGACCGGCGCGTCAGTCACGCGGATTGTGTCAGCCGTCGCGGCCGTCCGGAAGTACAGCGCGCGCGAGTCGATCAGGTGGTTGGTCGGCGTGGTGAAGACCAGACTCAGCGCACCGGGTTTGGTGGTATCGACGAGCTGGACGGGCGTCTCGAAGTCGTACTGTTTATATTTCTTGAGCCTCAGCGAGACCAGCGTGGCCCCTTTCGTGGAAAGTTGCGCCTCGTAGAGATCGGTTTCGATCGTGATGGTGCGGGCCCGGCCGTTGCGGGCGGCGGCCAGCAGTGTATCGTTTAACGGGCCCGCCAGCAGCAATGCCCCGGACCTGGCCGGGGCTTCCTCGGGAGCAGGCGTTTCCTGCCCGATGGTGTCTTCCTGGTGGAGCGAGTCGCGCGCAGCCGTCGTCGACGGTGGCGGCGGTGGCGCCAACCACCACAGCCATACGAACATGATCAGCGCAGTTAGAATCGTGGCAATGACAACGTTGCGGTCCACGGCAGGGCCTTCTTCTAGCTCGGCAATTCAAACGGAGCAGGATACGGAGCGGGTGGCACGCTGTTCCGTCTCCGCTCAGCCTTCAAGTAGTGTGTTTTTGAGTCGTTCCGTCAGACGCCGGAGCGCCTCGGGCAGGTCGCGACGAATGCATTCGCGGGCGACGGCCGGGTCGGCCCGGTAGAGAATCATCAACGTGAGCGTGTCAGGCTGATTCCGGAACAGTTCCACCAGGGGATGCTGGTGCAGGCGGTAGGTTTCGCGGAGCAGGCGGCGAATGCGGTTGCGCACCACGGCACGTCGGGCCTGGCGTCCGGCCGAAAAACCCACCTGTACCGGCACGTCGGCGCCCACCTCGCTACGCGGCACCACGCGATAGAGCAGTCGCACACACCCTTTCGCAATGGTGCCGACGTCGGTCCGCGAGCGGTCGAATAGCGGACGAATCAGACGCTGACGCCGCAACCGAAAGGCGCGCGGCAACCGGTTCGTGCCCCGCGGGCCGCCCCCGGATGGTGCCTGCTCCTGCGGCGTCGCCACCCTGAAGACAGGTTCACTTGCCCGACATCCGGTCGCTTACGGTCAGGCTCTTGCGGCCTTTTTTGCGGCGGCGGGCCAGAATCTTGCGGCCGTCCTTCGTCTTCATCCGGGCCCGAAAGCCGTGCGTGTTCAGGCGCTTGCGGCGGCTTGGCTGATACGTACGCTTGGGCATGGCGTGTTCGGGTCTATTTCGGGAAGCCTTTTTCGCTCGAAAACGGCTGCTGAAACGCCCGCCCGGCGGTCAGGTTGCCTGGAACCTGCGGGCGGGCTCAGACGATAGAAGAGCCTGGAAATTACGAGGCACCGGCAACGCGCGGCACGGGTCCTCTTGACATTCACCGAAAACCTGCCGTAAACTTAATGTTGCCCGTGCCTGGAAAGGGCCGGTAACGAACGAGCGGAAGTAGCTCAGTTGGTAGAGCATCAGCTTCCCAAGCTGAGGGTCGCGGGTTCGAGTCCCGTCTTCCGCTCCCACGCGAATGTGGCGATTGCCCCCCCGAATGCCGGGCGCGGCAATCGCTTTTTTCGTGGACACGCGGGCGGTTAGCTCAGCTGGTTAGAGCGCCTGCCTTACAAGCAGGAGGTCAGTGGTTCGAGTCCACTACCGCCCACCGTCGATTCATGGCGCCCTCCTGCGTCTGCCCGTGCTCCGGCACGGGCTTTTTTGTTTCCTCGGAACGTCGCATGCTTTCTGCAGGCCGTTCTCTATCCTCGCGTTACAATATCGTTACAATTCTAACCGATTCACTTTTTCATTCGCCGTTGCAACAGCAAAGGCCAACCGATTATTTATAACTATTTGAAAAATGCTTCACCATCTATGTTCATCAGCCGGGAGACGTCATGATTCCCCCACCCTTCACGTACGCGGCGCCCACCAGTCTGGAGGAAGCGCTTGCGCTATTGCAGCAGCACGGCCCGATGGCCAAGATCCTGGCCGGGGGTCACAGCCTGCTGCCCATGATGAAGCTCCGCCTGTTGGAGCCCGAAGTGCTCATCGACCTGCGGCGCGTGCCCGGGCTGGCCGACATCCGGGAGGAGAACGGCTACCTGCACCTCGGGGCCATGGTCCGCGAGGTCGAACTTGAGGAGCACCCGCTCATCCGGGCGAAGTACCCGCTGCTCTACGAGACGACGCGCTGGATTGCCGATCCCCAGGTCCGCAACATGGGCACCGTCGGAGGCAACCTGGCCCACGGCGACCCGGGCAACGACCACCCGGCCACCATGATGGCCTACGACGCCCAACTCGTGGTGGTCGGACCGCGTGGCGAGCGCGTCATTCCGGCGCGGGAGTTTTTCCTGGACTTCTACACAACGGCGCTGGAACCGGATGAAATCCTCACGGCCATTCGCATCCCGACGCCGCCTCCACGCAGCGGCGGCGCCTACGAGAAGCTGGAGCGCAAGGTGGGCGACTACGCGACGGCCGCCGTGGCCGTGCAGCTCTCGCTGGCCGAAGACGGCACGCTCAGCTATGTGGGTATCGGGCTGACGAACGTCGCCCACGTGCCACTGTTTGCCGCCCGTTCCTGCGCCCATCTGCAGGGGCAGCGTCCCACGCCGGAACGCATCGACGAGGCGGCCCAGATGGCTTCGGAAGACTGCAATCCGCGGTCGGATCTGCGTGGTTCGGCCGAATACAAACGCGCGATGGTGCGGGAGCTGACCCGCCGCGCTTTTCGTCGAGCCCTTGAGCGAGCCCAGGGAGGTCAATAGCCATGGCAAAGCAAACGGTAACGGTAACCCTTACGGTCAACGGGGAAACGCACACGGCCGAGGTCGAACCCCGCCTGTTGCTCGTGCACTTTCTGCGGGAGCATCTGAACCTGACCGGCACGCACATCGGTTGCGATACGACGCACTGCGGTGCCTGCACCGTGCTGATGAACGGCCGGGCCGTCAAATCCTGCACCGTGCTCACCGTGCAGGCCGACGGCGCCACGATCAAAACGATCGAGGGCATGGCCGAAAACGGCAAGATGCATCCGCTGCAGGAGGGCTTTCACGTGGAGCACGGGCTACAGTGCGGCTACTGTACGCCCGGCATGATCATGCGCGCGGCCGAGTTGTTGGCGAAAAACCCCGATCCCACGGAGGACGAAATCCGCTGGGGCATTTCGGGCAACCTGTGCCGCTGCACCGGCTACGTCAACATCGTGAAGGCCATCCAGTACGCCGCCCGCAAGCTGCGCGAGCAGGCTGCGGCCGGTTCCTGATCCCAACCCACCCCACCAGCCACGAAACACCATGGAAGCTGAAGTCCGGACGTCCCCGACGATCTGCGGCATGGGGCATCGCATGAAGCGTAAGGAAGATGCCCGCTTTCTGTTTGGCAAAGGGCGCTATGTGGACGACATCAAGCTGCCCGGCATGCTTTATATGGACATCGTCCGGAGCCCCTTTGCCCATGCCCGAATCAAAAGCATCAACGCCGAACGGGCCCTGGCCATGGACGGCGTCGTGGCCGTCATCACGGGCAAGGACCTGGAAAAATACAACCTGCACTGGATGCCCACGCTGATGGGCGACACGCAGATGGTCCTGCCCACCGATCGCGTCATGTACCAGGCGCAGGAGGTGGCGGCCGTCATCGCCACGGACCGCTACATCGCGGCCGACGCCGTCGAGGCCATCGAGGTCGAATATGAGCCGCTGGAGCCCGTCATCGATCCGTTCCGGGCGCTGGAGCCTGACGCGCCGGTACTCCGCACCGACAAGGGCAAGACGGACAATCACATCTGGCACTGGGAAGTCGGCGATCGGGAGGCAACCGAGCGGGCCTTTCAGGAGGCCGATGTGGTCGTCAAGCAGCAGATTTACATCCCGCGCATCCATGTGGCTTCCATCGAGACGTGCGGCTGCATCGCCGACTACAATCCAGTCGAGGGCAAGCTGACCGTCTACATGACCACCCAGGCCCCGCACGTGGTGCGGACGGCCCTGGCGCTCGTGGCCGGCCATGTGAGCCTGTCGGAGGAGAAAATCCGGGTCATCTCGCCGGACATCGGGGGTGGCTTCGGCGGCAAAGTGCCCATCTATCCGGGCTACGTCATCGCCATCGCCGCCTCGGTATTGCTGGGCAGGCCGGTCAAGTGGATCGAAGACCGCTCCGAGAACCTGCAGGCCGACTCCTTTGCGCGCGACTACCACATCACGGCCGAGCTGGCCGCCACGAAAGACGGCAAGATCACGGCGCTGCGAATCAAGACGCTGGCCGACCATGGCTACACCGATGCGGCCGCCAACCCGTCGAAATTCCCGGCCGGATTGTTTTCGATCTGCACCGGCTCCTACGACATCAAGCACGCCTTCGTTGAGGTCGACGCCGTCTATACCAACAAGCCACCGGGTGGCGTGGCCTACCGCTGCTCGTTCCGGGTGACCGAGGCGGTGCACGCTATCGAGCGCATGGTAGACGTGCTGGCCCAGAAGCTGGACATGGACCCGGCCGAGCTGCGCTTCAAGAATTTCATCCAGCCGGACCAGTTTCCCTATAAGTCGGCGCTGGGCTGGGAGTACGACAGCGGCAACTACCCGGCCGCGCTGCGCAAGGCAATGGACCTGATCGGCTACGAGGAGCTGCGCCGCGAGCAGGCCGAGCGGCGCGCCCGGGGCGAGCTGATGGGCATTGGCATCAGCAGCTTCACGGAGATCGTCGGCGCGGGCCCCTCGCGGCACTTCGACATCCTCGGCATCAAGATGTTCGACAGCTGCGAGCTGCGCATCCACCCCACGGGCAAGGCCATTGCTCGCTTCGGCACGAAGTCTCAGGGACAGGGCCACGAGACCACCTACGCCCAGATCATCGCCGAGGAGTTGGGCATCCCGGCCGCGCACGTGCAGGTGGAAGAAGGCGACACCGACACGGCGCCCTACGGGCTGGGCACCTATGCCAGCCGCTCCACGCCAACAGCCGGCGCCGCCGCGGCCATGGCCGCCCGCAAGGTGCGCGAGAAAGCCCGCAAAATCGCCGCTTACCTGCTCGAAGTCAGCGAAGAAGACCTCGAATGGGAGCCGGGGGTCTTCCGCGTCAAAGGCGCGCCGGACAAGTCCGTCACCATTCAGGAGATCGCCTTCGCGGCCTACACAAACCATCCGCCGGGCATGGAAGCCGGCCTGGAAGCCGTCCACTACTACGATCCGCCCAACCTCACCTTCCCCTTCGGGTCGTACATCTGCGTGGTGGACATCGACAAGGGCACCGGCCAGGTAAAGATCCGGCGCTTCGTGGCCGTGGACGACTGCGGCCATGTGATCAACCCGATGATCGTCGAGGGTCAGATTCACGGCGGCCTGACCATGGGCTTCGCGCCCGCCATGATGGAAGAGCTGGTCTACGACGAAGAAGGCAACATCCTGACCGGCTCGTTCATGGACTACCTGCTGCCCACAGCCGTCGAAACGCCGCGCTGGGAGACGGCTCGCACCGTCACGCCCTCGCCGCACCATCCGCTGGGCGCTAAAGGCGTAGGTGAGTCGGCCACGGTGGGTGCCCCCGCGGCCATCGTCAATGCCGTCGTCGATGCGCTCTCGCCCTACGGCGTGACGCACATCGACATCCCGATCACGCCCTATAAAGTCTGGAAAATCCTGCACGAAAAAGGCGTGGTCTGAGTCGAACTTTCAGACGGGCCGTCCGTCTGAAACGAAGGTAGCCGGGAAACGAGCCCTGTCGGGCATTCACGAAAGTGCGCCCGCGCACAAACACGTACAGCAAACGCCATGAAAACCACCATCGAAAAAACCTTCACCGTTCGCCAGCCGCTGGAAAAGGTCTGGACCTACCTGAGCGATCCGGCCAAAGTAGTGCCCTGCGTGCCCGGTGCCCAGCTCACCGAACAGCTCGACGAGCGCCGCTACCGAGGTACCGTCAGCCTGAAAGTGGGACCGGTCAGCGCCAGCTACAAAGGCGAAATCACCATCGAAACACTCGACCACGAGACGCACACGATCCAACTCGTGGGCAAGGGCCTCGACGCGCGCGGCAAGGGAAGTGCCTCGATGACCATGCGCGGCCAGGCCCGGGCGCTGGACGACGGCACCACCGAGATCACCAATCAGATCGAAATCTCCGTGACCGGCATGCTGGCGCAGTTCGGCTCGCGCCTGATCGAGGACGTCTCGAGCCGTCTTTTCGATCAGTTTACGGAATGCTTTGAGTCGCTGCTGGCAGGCGAGACGCCGGAAGACGCCGGTCAGGCACTCAGCGCCGGCTCGCTGATCAAGGAAGGCATTAAGTCGGTTGCGGGACGATTCTTCGGGAAGAAGGAAGGGGAATGAGCACGGAAGCCGCCGCCCGCATTGCGGGGTTGATCGAAGGACTGGAGCAGCAGGGCTACGTGGCGGACGAGGCGCTGGCCACGGTGCTGTATCTGGTGCTGACGCTGCGCCGACCGCTGCTCGTGGAGGGCGATGCCGGCGTGGGCAAAACCGAAATCGCCTACGCGCTGACCGGCTATCTCGACACCGAACTGATCCGCCTGCAGTGCTACGAGGGGCTCGACGTCCACTCGGCCGTCTACGAATGGAACTATCCCCGCCAGCTTCTGGCCATCAAGCTCTGGGAGCAAAGCGACGTGCCGCTCGAAGAGCGCGAGCGGCATCTGTTCAGCGAAACCTACCTGCTGGCGCGACCGCTGCTCAAAGCCATTCAGGCTGAGGCAAAAGCGCCCGTGCTGCTCATCGACGAGATCGACCGGGCCGACGAAGAATTCGAAGCCTTCCTGCTGGAGCTGCTATCGGCCTTCCAGATCTCGATCCCCGAGCTGGGCACGATCCGCGCCCGCCATGTGCCGTACGTGGTGCTGACCTCCAACCGGACGCGCGAGCTGAGCGACGCGCTCAAACGGCGCTGCCTGTATTACTGGCTCGATTACCCCGACGAGGCCAAAGAGCTGCGCATCATCCACAAACGGCTGCCGGACATTGAGACCGAGCTGGCCCACCAGGTGGTGCGCTTCGTGCAGGCGCTGCGCCGGCAACGGCTGCACAAGATGCCCGGCATTGCGGAAACGCTCGACTGGGCCCGAGCGCTGGTGGCGCTGGGCGTGCGCCGGATCGACGAGGCCGTGGTGGCCCGTACGGCCGGCTG
>WFPM01000001.1 GCA_015487635.1 Rhodothermus sp. | reverse complement strand
GATGCCCGATCACCCGGCCGCCCGCAACCGACGTCTGGTCTTCGGTGGTCCCGAGGCGTACTCGCTCCGCGAGGTCGTGGCGCAGGCCGGTCGGTTGATGGGCCGCAAACTGTCGATGCAGGCCGCCGTGTTAAAACAAAAAACCCGCTCAGACGACAGATCTGAGCGGGTTTTTTGGAGCTGCCCGGGGAGGACTCGAACCTCCAACCCCCTGATCCAGAGTCAGGTGCTCTGCCAGTTAAGCTACCGGGCAGTGGCAAAGCACGCCATACAATGCCATGGCGGGGGATCAGGTTCCGACACGGCAGGGTGCTTTCATACAGTTTTGGACGACGTTGTATCGCAACAGATCTGTGGCCGGCAGGGGAGGAACCTGGCCCGTCGGGAGGCGTGCGCAGCGCCAAGCGGGAGCAACATGGAGGCGACATTTTATAGACGCTGCTGACGTCGTGACGCAGATTCTCAAGGTGTTCTATGAGGAGCCGGCCGCGCTGGAGCCGGACGCATTCGTCTGGCCGGCACCGCCCGACGCCCCGCGCTACTACCGCCTTTACCTGGCCGGCACGGATCTGGACACGCTGCGCATCGGGCTGACGGCTTTGCGTCCGGAGGCCTTTCTGCCCGCATTGCACGCGCTGCTGCAACGCTGGCCGCATCGGTGGCGGGTAACCGCGCAGGGCTCGGTGCAGCCGCTCCTGGGCGAGGCGTTGCCGTCGGTGCTTGAAGCTCCCGCTGAAACGGTGGCGCTGGTAGGAGGTCCATCGGAGACATTGCCGGTCGATCCGGCCCCGCTGGCCACGGCGGACGATCAGGGACGGCTGCCGGTGCTGCGTCGCCTGCTGGATGCCGGCTGTCTGGTGGCGCTGCGCGAGCCGGCCCATCACGGGTACGACTGGCATCTGTTTGCCCCGGAGCCGCTGCTGGAGCGACTGGAGGCGTCGTTGCGGGCGCATCATGTCTCGGGCGTACGGCGTTTCCTGGTGCCGTATCAGAAGGCGCGTACCGAGGAACGATTCTATTTCGAACAATGGATGCTGGATGGGCCCTCGCGGCCGGATTACATCCGGGAGATCTGACGGCGCGCACGGAGGCCGAGCGCTTCATGGCGCGCTGTCTGGAGCTGTCCTTTCGGGGAGCCGGCCGCGTCAGCCCGAATCCCATGGTGGGGGCCGTGCTGGTGGGCACCGACGGGCAGGTGTTGGCCGAGGGCTGGCATGACCGTTACGGGGGACCGCATGCCGAGCGGGTGGCCATCGAGGAAGCATTGCGGCGCCACGGCCCTGAAGTGCTGCGCCGGGCCACGCTGTACGTCAACCTGGAGCCCTGCACCCATTACGGCAAAACGCCGCCCTGCGCCGATTTTATCGTCACGCACAGGATTCCCCGCGTGGTCGTGGGCATGGTCGATCCATTTCCGCAGGTGGCCGGACAGGGGATCGCCCGGCTGCGGGCGCACGGCGTGCAGGTGGAAGTGGGCGTGCTGGAGACGGCCTGCCGCCGGTTCAACGAAGCGTTCGTGCACCACGTGGAGACCGGGCGGCCGCTGGTCACGCTCAAGATGGCACAAACGCTCGACGGCTTTGTCGCCACGCGCACAGGCCAGTCGCGTTGGATCTCGGGAGAGCGGGCGCGGAAGCTGGTGCATCGCTGGCGGGCCGTGCTCGACGGCGTGCTGGTGGGTAGCGGCACGGCAGCCGCCGACGATCCGGCGCTGACCGTGCGGCACGTCGAAGGACGCCAGCCGGTGCGGATCGTGCTGGACCGGACCGGCAGCCTGCCGCCGACGCTTCGGCTGTTCACGGATGCCCATGCAGCCCGTACGCTGGCCGTGGTGGGGCCGGGTGCGCGGCCGGCCTATGCCGCTTCGCTGCGGCAGGCAGGCGGCCGCGTCTGGACGCTACCGCTTCGGGATGGACACCTCGATCTGGAGGCCCTGCTGGAGCGACTGGGACGCGAAGGCGGGCCTGACGGCCGACCGTTGCAATCCCTGCTTGTCGAAGCCGGTCCCCGTCTGGCCACGGCGCTGTTCCGGCAGGGGTTGGTCGATCGCTTTTTCCTGTTTATCGCGCCGCGTCTTTTCGGAGAGGGCGTGCCGCTGCTGAACGATCTGGGCGTGCGTGCGGTGGACGAAGGTCCGCGCTTCAAAACGCATCGATGGGTGGAGGTCGGCGAAGACCTGCTGTTTCTGGGCTATGGCCGCGCGTGCTGATGCTCAGGAGGCCGTGGTGGTCTGGTGATTGAAGGCCTGCACCAGCCGCCGACGCAGTGCTGCCAGGTCCACATACGGTGTATGCGGAGGGAAAAGCTCGCTCAGCACGGGAATGCCGTGCTGCTCATAGGCAAAGCGGCGCGTGGCCGGGATCGACGCGTCGGCGATCAGCCCCAGCAGGTGCGGCGTAGAGGCCGGAGCGGACTCGACGTCGCCAATCACGACAGCTTCGTAGCCCATCGCCCAAAGCACCACGCGCAGCAAGTCGATCATCTGCGGATCGCGTAGATGCAGATGAACTGTCCCCCGCGAGCGGGTAGGAAGGGTGGGCAGGGCTTCCCGGTGGGAGGGGCCTTCCAGAATGGCTTCGGTATGTTCCAACTCGGAGACAAGCTGCCGGACAAGCTCCTGCAGGCGATCGAATGTGAGGCGGCGATGTGGCGGTAGCGGACCGGTCCGAAGGGTGGTAAAGACGTTGCCGCTGTCGCCCAGACCCAGCCGTTTGATCAACTCGTTGGCATCGTAGACAAGCTCGGCAATGGTGCCGCTGGCAGGCGGCTCGTCGGCATGGTGTTCAGCGACGGCCTGCGCCAGCGCTTCGGGTAGGTTCCAGTGCTGGCACAGCGCGTAGCCGGCGGCGGCGTGGTCCACTTCAAACAGTTCACGTTCCAGCATGTAGAGCGGATCGGAACTCTGTCGGGCAGCCAGGAGCGTCTGTGCGTAAACGACCCCGTGATGCGAAAGCAGCACCAGTTTGCCGATGTCGTGCAGCAGACCCGCCACGAAGGCGCCTTCGCTGTCGGCCAGTTTGAGCTGCCGGGCCAGTTCGCGAGCCATCAGGGCCACGCTCAGGCTGTGCCGCCAGAAGGCGGCCGGATCGCCGGGCCACTGCTTGAGCAGGTTACGCTTCAGATTGAGCACCGAAACGCCCAGCGCCAGGTTGATCACCACTTCGTGGCCCAGTAGCACGACGGCCTGCCGCACCGTCTGCACGCGCCGCGAAACGCCATAGAAGGCCGAGTTGGCGGCCCGCAGGATGCGGGCGGTAAGGGCCGGGTCCGACTCGATGACCTGCGCGACCTTCCGGAAGTTCACTTCCGGCTCCCGCGACATGGCCAGCAAACGCTCGACGGCGGCAGGCAGCGGTGGCAGCGAACGGACGCTTTCGTAAATGTATTCTGGAATCGCGTTCGACATCGTGCACGAAAAACTGTTCTATCCGGGCAGGTACACGCACCCGAAACTTACCCGACCGCTTACGGTACCCCAACGCTACAGTTTACAGGGCAAACAATAAATATGCCCGGATTGCAATGTTTACCGGTATCATCGAAGAAGTGGGACAGATTGCCCGGATTGATCCGCTGGGTGGCGGACGACGGCTGACGATCCGGGCAAATTTTGCCGGCGCGTTACGTCCTGACCAGAGCGTGGCCGTCAACGGCGTCTGTCTGACCGTGGTAGCGGCCGATGCGCAGGCGTTCACCGTCGAAGTGGTGGAAGAGACGCTGCGCAAGACGACACTGGGGCGCCTGACCGAAGGCATGCCTGTCAATCTGGAGCGGGCACTGCCCGCCGACGGCCGCTTGGACGGCCACTTCGTGCAGGGCCATGTCGATACTACCGGCGAGGTGGTGTCCGTCGAAGCCGAGGAAACCGACCGCCTTTACTGCATCCGTTTTCCCCGGGTGTTTCGCCCGTACCTGATTCCCACGGGCTCCATTGCCATCGACGGCATCAGCCTGACCGTGGCCCGGCTCGAAGAGGAAACGCTCACGGTGGCCATCATTCCCCATACGCTCCGAAAGACGAACGTCCCGACCTGGCGGCCGGGCACGCCGGTCAATCTCGAATTTGATATGATCGGCAAGTATGTGATCGGGTGGCTGACGCACGGCCGGGACCCGAAGGCCGCCGCCCTGCGTTCATCTTCTCCGCTGGAAAGCGCTTAAGACGCGGTGGGTTATGAATCCGATTCAGGACCTGGAAATTCTCGACGATCTGGACGCGCCCAAACTGACGGCCGAGGAGGCGGAGGGGGCGCGCAAGGTGTACATCGAGACGTATGGCTGCCAGATGAACGTCTCCGACTCGGAGATCGTGGCGGCCATCCTGCGGGCGCACGGCTACGGGTTGACGCGCGACCCGGAGCAGGCCGACGTCGTGCTGCTCAACACGTGCGCCATCCGGGAGCACGCCGAGCAGAAGGTGCGGCATCGGCTCGACATCTTCCGCGCGCATAAGCGGAAGCGGCGGCCCGACCTGCGCATCGGTGTGCTGGGCTGCATGGCCGAGCGCCTGCGGCACAAGCTACTGGAAGAGGAGCAGCTCGTCGATCTGGTCGTCGGTCCTGATGCCTACCGCGACCTGCCGCGTCTGCTGGAAGAGGCCGAAACGACCGGCCAGGCGGCCGTCAACGTCCAGCTCTCGCGCGAAGAGACCTACGCCGACATCGCCCCGGTGCGCTACGACTCGAACGGGGTGACGGCCTATGTGTCGATCATGCGCGGCTGCGACAACATGTGCGCCTTCTGCGTGGTGCCCTTCACGCGCGGGCGCGAGCGCAGCCGGCCCGTGCAGAGCATCCTGGATGAATGTGCCCGCCTGGTGG